>JAVBMZ010000058.1:0-44926 GCA_031551935.1 Bacteroidales bacterium | reverse complement strand
TACAAACATCCGTTCGGGAATGCGTGGGTGCGGTATTACAAGATTTGGAAGTTCTATCATGTGGTTGCCATAAAACAGGATATCTATATCGATGGTTCGCGCCTGGTAACCGGTATGAGTCCGTATGCGTCCCAATGCCTGTTCAATGGTTTGGATGCTGTGTAGCAATTCCAATGCAGAACAATTGGTTTCCAGAGTCACAGCCTGATTCAAGAACCAATGAGGGTGATCGAATCCCCACGGTTCACTTTCGTAAATTGCCGATAGGTTGGTTACCGTTCCGACGGAACGGTTCAGTAAGGTAACACCTTGATGGAGATAATCCATCCTGTCACCCATGTTACCGCCCAACGTCAAATACGATATTTCCATGTACAGGGAATGATTTTGATATCAATTACACCGGATGGTGTAGACTTAAGGGTGTATTTGGTGTAATTTTAGTGTGTGTTGATAAACAATCTCTTAACTGATATACCCCAAGGTTTTCAGGTAATTTTCGTTGTTTCTCCAATCTTTTCGCACCTTGACAAAGGTTTCGAGGAATATTTTTTTAGCAAAAAAATGCTCCATTTCTTTACGGGCTTCCGTAGCAGTTTTTTTCAGGGCGCTTCCTTTTTTTCCGATGAGTATGGCTTTTTGTGTTTCCCGTTCCACCAAAATCAGCGTTTGGATGCGGATGATGTGTTCTTCTTCTTTGAATGACTCGACCACTACTTCAGTACAATAGGGAATTTCTTTGTCGTAGTATTCAAAAATTTTCCCGCGAAGTATTTCCGATACGAAAAATCGCTCGGATTTATCCGTCAATTCATCTTTTGGAAAATATGCAGGACCTTCCGGCAAAGCTTCGATAATAGCACGCTGCACCGCATCAATATTGAATTTTTCTTTTGCTGATGTAGGGATGATATGGGCATTGGGCAGCATGCTCTTCCAGGTGTCGTTCAGTTGTTCGAGTCTTTCCTGGGTGGTTAGATCTATCTTATTGATCACTACTACTACTGGAACCTGCATTTGAGCTACTTTGTCAATATATGCTGTGTTCTTGTCTGATGTTTCTACTACATCGGTCACATACACCAGCACATCAGCATCGGTGAAAGCTGTTTGTACAGCATCCATCATACCTTCCTGCATTCTGTATTTTGGCTGAATGATTCCCGGCGTATCTGAGAATACAATCTGGTAATCATCTCCGGAAATGATGCCCATAATACGGTGACGTGTTGTTTGTGCCTTGGCAGTGACCACCGAGAGCGATTCGCCCGTCAATGCATTCATCAGGGTCGATTTCCCGACATTGGGATTTCCTATAATATTGACAAAACCGGAACGATGTGTGTTCATATATTTGATGAGGTAATGTTCCTATGGACTTTAAGTGTAACGCTTAGATTTCTATCAATTATATAAAATCCATCTAAAGATTCCATATCATCATAAAAAATGTGGCAATATGCCATGTACAAGCATTTGCCACATTTCCATGATTCACTCAACATTTTTACTCAAACCTCTCACATTGTGAGAAGAAAAAGTTTGATTCGATGGCTGCATTTTCGTCGCTATCTGAACCATGTACTGCGTTTTCCTGTACATTTTTGGCATATTTTTTACGAATGGTTCCTTCTGCTGCGTTTGCAGGGTTTGTTGCACCAATCAGTTTGCGATATTCTTCTACAGCATTATCATGTTTCAAAATGGCTACTACTACAGGTCCTGATGTCATAAACTGAACTAATTCTCCATAAAAAGGCCGTTCTTTATGGACGCCGTAAAATGCTTCAGCTTGTTTTTGTGTCATTTGTACATACTTCATCGCTGTAATTTTGAATCCGCCTTTCTGGATATCGGCCAAAATATTTCCGATAAATTCGCTTTTTACAGCACATGGTTTGATAATGGTAAAAGTATAATTTCCTGACATGTATAAAATGGATTATATTTGGTTATTTGGGGAAAAATTTAGATGCGTTGCAATCATGCAATATCTTCGTCTTCGGCAATCTCTATAATCGTAAATGGTATTTTCAAATGGGCTTGGATATAGGATCCTAAATCGTACGAATCCTCGTCATCAGCTTCGTAATACCAATTGATTTCAACTTTATGTTCAGCGTCGTTGATAGAACTGAGGTTTGTGAGGATATCCACCACGCAGCGGATGGAAGAAGTATCAATGTATTCGAAAAACAAATCAATTTTAGTCTCTTTGGCCGGATTTTGAATATACTGGTCTGTCCAGTCAAAACAAATTTTGTATAATTGTCGGGCATTTTGCGAGATGGAGCGACCCGACATTCGGATATATCCATCTTTTAAAATAAATAATGGAGCTTTTGCCGTTTTTTCAATACGTATACTTTCCATCTGAACAAAAAATGCTACCAAAGAATCAGTTCAAAATTAATGTATATTTTTTGATATACCTAATCTTTACTGTATAATTTTCAACTTCATACCAGGTTGTATTTTAGAGGCTTGTGACAAATTATTCCATTTCATGATATCTTTATCAGAAACACCTTGGTATTGTTGGGCAATATTCCAAAGAGTATCGCCTGACTTTACAGTATAATACGTATAAGCGCCGTCTACACTGGCCGTCTGTTGTACCACTGGCTGGGATGATGTGGAGGTTGTCACATTATTTTTCGTGGCGGCTGATTGCGCTTTCGTATAAACAACCAATTTTTTTCCTGCTACAATTTTTGAACTGGAGAGGTCATTCCAATCTCTTAAACTATTGACGCTAACACCATATTTTGACGCAATGGAACCCAATGTTTCACCGGAACGAATTGTGTGGACTATCCGGTCTTTTCCAGCAGTATTGGCGGTGTAACTGCTGGACCTACCGGAAGGCTCAATGGTCCTGAAGGAATTACTCAAATATATGTTGGCTTTGTGTTGATAAATAGAGTCTTCCAAATCGATAAATCTTGTTGCGTAAGATGCCGGCAAGCGTAGCGGGCAAGGAGTGCTATTGCCCGGAAGTATTTCCCGACGATATTGCGGGTTTAAATCGCGCAATAGCTGCACGGGAATATTCAGTACTTCGGCGACTTGCGCTAAATTTACATCCTTACGCACCATGATGGTATCCGAAACAGGAGGAACATCAATATAGCGGGGTGTAAGGTTGTGATCTTTATAATAATTCATGGCATAAGTTGCTCCGATGTATGCAGGCACATACCCTCTGGTTTCGCGGGGAAGATATGGATAAATATCCCAATACGAGGTTTTTCCTCCCGAACGACGTATTGCTTTGTTGACATTACCGGGACCACAATTGTATGCGGCAATCACCAAAACCCAATCGCCATAGATACTGTATAAATCTTTCAAAAATTTAGCCGCAGCATGTGTGGCAGCAATTGGATCGCGACGTTCATCTATAAAGCTGTTTACCTGTAGTTTATACATCCGGCCGGTACCTAACATGAATTGCCACATTCCAGTTGCTCCTACTCTTGAGACGGCACGCGGGTTAAGCGCTGATTCAATCACAGCCAAGTATTTTAATTCAAGAGGTAATCCATATAAATCAAGAATTTCTTCGAACATGGGGAAATAGTAATCCCTTAATCCCAACATGACTTCCAAATTATCCCGTTTACGAATGGTATATACATGGATATAATTCCTGACGATGTTGTTATAGGTAAGATTGACTAATGATGGAATTTTACTTAACCGGTCGATGTACACTGAATCATGAAATTCGCGGGCATAAGATATCTCATCTTCCGCCAATTCGGATATAATGGAATCGCTGCCGATAGATTCTTGTACATACCATATCCGCATCAAGCTATCTAAGTTTTTGTCAAAATTGGAATAAAAAAGTTCCGAGGGAATTGAATCGTTGAGAGAAGAAGTTGGCTTATTTGCCCATATTGACAGAGGAATTATGAGTAATAATCCGGTACATATTTTTGATAAAGAACACATTGCCTTAAATAATTAAAATGTAAAACACAAAGTTAAACCAAAATTTTGGGAATATCCGCCATTTCCCAAAAAACACGGTCGGATATTTAATGAAATATCATCGTCTATACTATAATCGAAAAAGTGAGCGTCAACATTTGCGTCGATCACGTTTGCCATGTACACAACGACAAGGGCCAGAATAGACCAATCGCGCCACCTGTGGTACAGGTCTTTATAATATGATACATACCGATCTATATTGGCATCACCACTGGCCAGATATTGCGGAGGTACAACCGTTTTATAATAATTGGTGGTCGGGTCGCCATCTTTGAAATCAATATATGCTCTACGATGCCGTTGGTATTCATTTTGCCACTTGAGAAAAATATATACCGTGGTGCCAAGTGCAGCATATACGATCGGAACTTTCCATACTTTCCGGTTATAAATCTGTCCTAATCCGGGTACTACAGCCGACATGATGGTCGCTTTAGCCGGAGAGTGTTTTTGATACGTATCTTCTTCCAGTGGATATGTAGTGGATAGCGCCGAAGTGTCAGAAACAATAAAAGCGTCAGGATTAGGAAATTGCCGGACAGCGACGGAGTCATTGGTAGATGGGGAAGCGGCGCCTTGAGGGGCTTGCCCAAATGCTGCTATGTTATAAAACAATAATCCGAAAGTGAAAATTACCTGGCTTCCTGATTTTATGGCTGATAACATCTACAATTTTTTAATACAAACAAGCTAAGAACCTAGTTCATGCAATTTTTCGGCCATTTGCAAAATATATTGCAATTCAGCATCTGTACGAAATGAAATAACGACACGTCCTGCGCCGGAAGCGTCCCGTTTCAGGTCGACTTTGGTGCCGAAATATTTACTTAATTGTGTTTTGACATATTGTTCATCTTCGGAAACAGGGGGGCGTGAATCTTCATATATCAACACTTCCTTGTCTTCCCGTTGATGATGGTTATTGTCTGTCGCTGACGTTCCTGACGTTTGCGCTGGTATGCTTTCCGGATGATTAAATTGACGAACAGCAACTTCCACCTGACGGACAGACATGTCATTTTCAATAATGTCTTGTAACAACTTTAATTGTTGCGTTTCCTCGTCAATATTGATTAAGGCGCGGGCATGTCCCATGGTAAGCATCCCCTTCCTAATGGCAAGTTGTATTTCGGCAGGCAATTTCAATAAACGCAGGTAATTGGAGATGGTCGATCTTTTCTTGCCGACCCGTTCACTTACATTTTCCTGTGTCAACTGGCATTCATCGATCAAGCGTTGGTAACTAATGGCTACTTCGATAGCGTCTAAGTCCTCGCGCTGTATATTCTCTACCAAAGCCAGTTCCAACATGTTATTGTCGTCGGCGTGACGGACAAAAGCAGGTATTTCAGTCAATCCGGCAATGAGCGATGCACGGTAACGCCGTTCGCCCGAAATAATCTGATATTTGCCACCGTCAATTTCCCTTACGGTAATTGGCTGTATGATACCCAAATGCTTGATGGATGCGGCTAATTCTTCAAGCGCTTCTTGATCAAAGTTGGTACGGGGTTGAAAAGGGTTGGTTTCTATTTTCTGGATATCAATTGCATTTGTCGAATTGACCGGATTATCGGCAAACTGGGTTTCCGATTGCTTGATTAAAGCACCCAATCCTTTTCCTAATGCACTTTTTTTTGCCATATTGTGTGACGTTCCGTGGTTCAAGTCTTATTTATTGTCCAAAAATAGCAGGCTTACTTTTGATTTGCCGCTGAATTTTTTTGGATCAATTCTTTTGCCAAATTTAGATAATTAACAGCTCCTGTGGAATTGGCATCATATAAAATGACTGGTTTCCCGTAGCTTGGCGATTCGCTTAATTTAACATTCCTTTGAATAATGGTTTTAAATACCATTTGCTGGAAATGGCGTACCACTTCTTCAACGACTTGATTGCTTAAGCGAAGACGCGCATCGTACATGGTCAACAAGAATCCTTCAATTTCTAAGGAAGTATTGAGACGCGATTGGATTAGCTTGATCGTGTTGAGCAGTTTACCCAATCCTTCAAGTGCAAAGAATTCACATTGTACGGGAATAATTACCGAATTAGCCGCCGTCAATGCATTCATGGTGATTAATCCAAGCGATGGCGAACAATCAATAAATACATAATCGTAATCGCTTTGTATTTGTTGGATGACGCTTCTCAGGATATATTCCCTATTAGGGAGACTGACCATTTCTATTTCCGCTCCCACCAAATCAATGTGCGATGGAATGAGGTGCAAACCCGGAATTTCCGTTTTCAGGACAGCATCCTGCGGCTTGGTGTGGTCAATCATGCATTCGTATATGCTGTTTTGTATATTTTGCAAATCAAAACCCAACCCCGATGTGGCATTTGCCTGTGGATCGGCATCAATCAACAGAATATTTTTCTCGAGCACAGCCATACTGGCCGCGAGATTAATAGCGGTAGTGGTTTTTCCAACTCCTCCTTTTTGATTTGCTAAAGCGATTACTTTTGCCATCTGTTTCTTTTTTGATATCAGCGATGTGAATAAGTAACAATACTTTCCATATGCTTGTTTACTTTATATACGAAAACAAACGGACAAAGGTACATTTTTTTGCATGTAATGCAAAAAAAATCTGTTTACCCGACAATCTTTAGCTTAGCGAACTTTAGTAGCAATTGTCTTTGTCCGGCATCTCCAAAATCTACCATTACTTTGGCATTAGGCCCGTAGCCATCAATGTTAAGCACTTTTCCTACGCCAAAACGTTGGTGTTCAACCATCATACCTGCTTTAATACTATTGGGATCGTCCGGTTGTACCGTATTGGTATATGACGAGGATGTTTCCTGCGGTTGTTTTGACGTATATGTATTGGTGGTGGAAGCGAAACGAGAAGTATGGCTTGTAAAAGCCATTTTAGGCTGACGTGGTGTAAATGTTTGATTTGTCGCTTTTTGCGCTCCTATTCCTTGATATTCCAAGTAACGGGGATCTATTTCGCCGATAAACCGACTTGGAGAAGAAATAACCATAGAGCCCCAGCGAAAACGAGTGCCTGCATACGATAAAAAGACAAACTTCCTTGCACGTGTCAAGGCTACGTAAAATAAGCGCCGTTCTTCTTCGATATCCTGTATGGATGAAATCGACATTTGAGACGGGAACAAATTTTCCTCCATCCCTACGATAAAAACTACATCAAATTCAAGACCTTTAGATGAATGAATGGTCATGATGGTTACTTTGTCGATATCTTCTGCTTTATCATTATCGGCATTGGTGAGCAATGATACGTTAGCCAAATACTGTTCCAGTGTTACTATACCGGAATCGGAAACATTTTCATCCACAAATTCACGGATGCCGTTCAATAATTCATCCATATTTTGTAGTCGGCTGATATTTTCAGGTGTTTTTTCAGCCCGGTATAGCGTGAGCATTCCCGTTTCCAGTACTATCTGATGTAGTATTTCGTATGCATTCAGCGTGGATTGTTTTTTTGCAAATTCATGCATGAACCCTATGAAACGGTGGATCTTTCCTCTTGCGGCATTGGCAATATTCGGAGCCAACTGTTCGGTACGAATGGCAGTTTCCCATAGTGATAATCCGGCTACATTGGCTGCAGTTTCCAAATGTCCAAGCGTAGTGTCGCCGATACCCCTTGCAGGAAAGTTGATGATACGCCTAAATGCCTCATCATCTTTTGGATTGACCAATAACCGTCCGTAAGCCAATATGTCTTTGACTTCTTTACGCTCATAAAAGGATAATCCGCCATATATTTTGTACGGAATATTCCGTTTGCGCAAAGCTTCTTCAAAAATACGGGACTGCGCATTGGTGCGGTATAAAATGGCAAAATCTTTATTGGCGAACTGATGGTTGTATTTCATTTCTAAGATAGAAGCAGCTACTACATACCCTTCTTCCTGATCCGTACCAACACCATATACTTTGATGCGGTCGCCTTCGTCATTTTTGGAAAATATTTCTTTCTGTATCCGGTTTTTATTTTTCTCGATGAGTGTATTGGCCGCTTTTACAATGTTTTGTGTGGAACGATAATTTTGTTCCAGCTTGTACATTTGGTAGTTGGGATAATCTTTACGAAAATTCAAAATATTTTCGATACGTGCTCCACGGAAAGCATAAATGCTTTGTGCATCGTCACCTACCACGCAAATATTTCCTCGTTGTTGCGCCAATTTTTTCACAATCATGTATTGTGCCGAATTGGTATCCTGATATTCATCTACTAGGATGTAACGGAAAAAGCGTTGATACTTATCCAGAATATCAGGGTGATCGCGAAAAAGAATATTGGTGTTGAGCAATATGTCATCAAAATCCATTGCCCCGGCCTTAAAGCATCGCTGTGTATACGTTTTATAAATATCGGCAATTAAAGGACGTTTGACTGCAGCATCCTGCATCGTCAGCGCTGAGTTGGCAGCATACATATTGGCCGTTATCAGGTTATTCTTGGCAGACGAAATGCGTCCGTATACATCATTTGCCTTATATACTTGATCATCAAGTTTCATTTCCTTGATGATTTGTCGTATCACGTTTTTGGTGTCTTGGGTGTCGTATATCGAATAATTAGAAGGGTAACCAATGGCATCGGCCTCTGAACGTAAGATGCGTGCAAATATGGAGTGAAAAGTGCCCATCCATAAACGTCGGGCATCGCTTTCGTTCACTAACAGGGCAATACGCCCCTTCATTTCTTTGGCAGCTTTGTTGGTGAAAGTAAGCGCCAGAATGCTGCCGGGAGCGACGCCTTGTGTGAGAATGTAGGCAATACGATATGTCAAAACACGGGTTTTTCCGGAACCGGCGCCCGCAATAATGAGCGATGCTCCATCATAGTTCACGACAGCCTCGCGCTGCGTCTCATTCAGGTCTTTCAAAAAGTCTACCATGGAGCAATGCGGAATGATGGAATGCAGGATAGGTTGTTTTTATCGTGTATGTGCATAAAAATCCGTATCCATCCGTTTTGGTTTTGTATTTTACGTATTCCGTTTGGCACATCATTTTTCTAAAACGGAGTGGAATCATTACTGGCTGATCCTGCTGCAAATGAATTTCCGTAAGTTTCGTCAATCATCAAATCGTCCTCATTCATTTTGGATTGAATGATTTGTGGCATATCGTAGGAAAGAATGTCATTTTCCGGTTCTATAAACTTGGCAAAATGTTTTTTGAAACGTAATTGGATATCGTCCAGCGCACCGTTACGGTGTTTTGCAATGATGAAAAAGGCGACATCACGTAACGAATTACCCTCGTCATCTTCCGTAAATCCGTAATATTCAGGACGATGTATGAAAGCTACAATGTCAGCATCTTGCTCGATAGCGCCGGATTCACGAAGGTCGGCTAACTGTGGTCGCTTATTTTGTAAACCTGTCCGGCCTTCCACACTTCGGTTAAGCTGGGAAAGAGCAATGATTGGGATATCCAATTCTTTGGCTATGGCCTTCAACGAACGGGATATATTCGACACTTCCTGTTCCCGGTTGCCTCTGGTATCACCTGTCCAAGTCATCAATTGCAGGTAATCGATGATAGCCACTTTAATTTGATGTTGTTGTACCAATCGTCTGCATTTTGCGCGAAATTCAAATACAGATAGTGCAGGTGTATCATCAATAAATACAGGAGCTTCCAGCAATTTGCCTATTTTGGCATCCAATTGTTCCCACTCAAAATTTTCTAATTTTCCGGTACGGATTTTATCCGACTCCAGTTCTGTTTCGGAAACGATCATACGCTTTACCAACTGTTGCGATGACATTTCGAGCGAAAATAATGCGACACCACACTTATGATCTACAGCCATGTTGCGTGCCATGGAAAGGACAAAAGCTGTTTTTCCCATGGAAGGCCGCGCAGCAACAATCACTAAATCAGTTGGTTGCCAACCAGCCGTGAGTCTGTCTAATTTGGTGAACCCTGAAGGTACTCCACTCAGGCTGTCGGTGCGTTTGCCTGCCGCTTGTATACTGTCTATGGCGTTCTTCAGCAATATGTTAATAGGCTGAATGTCTTTTTTGATGCTACCTTGGGTAATCTCGAACATCGCTTGTTCCGAGTTATTCAATAAATCTTCTACATCAACGCTTTCGTCGAACGCACGTTCCTGAATATGTGTCGATACGCGAATCAATTCCCGCTGTATATATTTCTGATAAATAATTCGCGCATGGTACTCTGCATGTACCGAAGACATGACACGCGTGGTAAGTTGCATGATATAAAAAGACCCTCCGACGTCTTCCAAAATTTCTTTCCGACGAAGTTCATGAATAACTGTATTCAGGTCAATAGGCTCTTCCCGCAAAGATAAATCCAAAACGGCCTGGTATATCTTAGCATGTGCTTCTTTGTAAAAACATTCGGGTTTGAGCAATTCAATCACTTCGTAGATGGCATCTTTTTCTAACATGATGGCGCCTAATACGGCTTCCTCCATATCCACAGCCTGTGGCGGCAGTTTTCCTGCTTCCACGCCAATTACGCGGGTATTATCCGTGATTGGTGTAGAGCCTTTATTTTGCCGTCCAGTTGCTTTTGCCATGTTTCTTGAATTTGCGCATAACAATTAATCGTCACAGCTGTTAATAATATATTAATTGCTGGATGATTGAATCTTAAATGAGATTGGGGGTACAAAGATACAATACTTGGAAAGGTTTACGTCATGAAGATTCAAAAACATTTATTAACAATCATGATATATTTCCTATTTTTGCCTTTATATAAACGAATATAATTTTTATGACTTCTCAGAAATTTGCCGCGAAAGAGCTGGAAAAATATTCATCAGCATATACCTTATCCGATATGGAAATCTTTATTTTTCCAGAATTGTTCTATTCGCTGGTATTAGCTAACATCATATCACCCGAGATATGGAAATGGCGCGATGACCCATGGTTTGCCAATATCGAAAATAAGTCTTTTACCTACAAAATCAATCGTGTCAAGCAATATATCATGGATAACTTTGCGTTCAATCTTGACCTGGATACCTGGGGGCTTACCGATAAGAAGAAAGAGATGGCGCGTTTTAATGGCTTTGTAGATAATGAGAGCCTGAGCCAAAGCAATGCATTGTTCGGATACGAGGGTGATAAATATTACTTTGATATTGATATCCGGAGGCATTTTGGTTTAGATAAATATACAGATAACATTATTCCCTATTGGAAAACTGAAACTGTTGAAGCAATGATGGCTTTTCGCCACAAAGAAGGTTATGTGACCGGTGCAGGGGAATGTGTTTCTTTGTCATCGTTATATGCTGCTGCCATGTTTATTGTAGGACGTATTCCGCTTGAGAAGATTTTCCTGATAGCAACGCCTTTACATTCGCAAAATTTCATTGCAGAACGGGACGGTATTTTGACCAATAACCGTCGTATTGTGACAAAAACCATGTGGTATAACGGTACTGAGTTGTCTGCCAAAGCCAGACGTGCGATCGAGAATGAAAAAATTACCATTGTATCGCATCTAACAGGGTGTATTCATACCTTGTATCCTGAAGCTACCATTGATCCGAAAGCATACCAAGAATTCGAAAAAAGCCTGCGTGAATTTTTAACAACGGATTTTACCTTTGAGGTATTTACTAATTTTTTGCGGACAAAAAATGAGTTTTGGCATTGTTTCCAATACAGACATATACGTAATAACAAAGAATGTTATATTGAGTTACGAACAATCTTCAATTACGAACACAGCAGTAAAAATAAATTTACAGGTGACAGCCGTAAAGCTTTGTTTGAAGATATAGATGCACGTGATTTTTATTTTGTGCCTAAGGAAGGGAAAATCATCATTAACGATTTCGAAGAATTTCTCAACCAAAACAATCAATTGAGTTTTGATGAGAAGAAAGATTATTTTCTCGATCACATTCTGCCGGAGCGATGTAGTAACATGCGCAATATGTTCGAAGAGATGCGTAGCTTTATCCATACGGAACCCCGTTTACCGGGTGAAAATAAAACCTACATAGAAGTTCCCCGGTTACATCTGACTACTACGCAAACCCGTGAAGAAATGATGGCTCATATCGAAAGTATGGCTTCGCAAAATGAAATAGCTGGTCTTACACGTTATACATATCGCCAGATGGATGGTGTTAGTTGGATACCGTTTGTAAAAGCTGCTATCGAACGTAATCCCGTGTGTCTTGAGGCATTGAAGGGTAAATCTGTTGATGAAGCGTATCATATCTTGTTTCAAATGCCTGATGAATCGATTTATAGCGATAATCGTTTGGCCCAGCCCGATGAAGTATGGAATTTCGGACTTGGTGATGGCATAGAGAAAATTTTTGTATTATCTGCGTATATCAAAGCGATACAGCCCAACAGCACCATTCATATGGAAATAAAAGAAGGAAAAGTGGCATTGTCTATTGATGAACAGGCTTATACGTTTACTTCTGGTAAAAGCTTGACCAAGAACATTATCATCCAAGGAGATGAAATTCTGGAATTGAATTAGGGACTTATGGAATTTTTGAATGGTGGAATTTTGAATTAGCAATAAAAAAGATTCCAAGACCTGCCCGACTACACCATTCAGGCGGGTTCAATAATACATTGATTATAAAATCAACACAAAAATAAAAGTAGTTATAAACAACAATAAAATAGCTAAAAACAACAAGTTTATAGTTATTTTTCGCTATATTATAGCTAAAAATCGCTATAATATTGTCAATAATAGCTATTTTTGGTAAAATTGCTCGGGGCAATCACCCTTTATACTGCCATGGTTTTGATAATTCCCTCACGTTCGATATAATCATTCAGTAAGGATTCAAAATTATCATACAATACACCCCATTCACGTGGAGGTGCTTCGTGAAAGGCGTCTAACACAGGACTTTCATTATCATTCAATGGATTGGCAATAGCCAGAAATTCTTGGGAAAATGTATGAATAATGGGAATGTAATCTTCGTAGCGCCTTCCGAACCCGGACTTGATCTCTTCTAACGAAAGAATATCGTTGCTATTCCATTGTATGGTTTCATACATTTCAGCATTCTGTAATTCGTCCGGCGACCACATGTCACTGGCTATGAATCCTCCATTGAATGATAAATAAAACTGACGTAGTGAAGCAGGAAATACGATATTCAGTTTTTGCTCCGTCTCCAAGATGTCATCCAAGGTCGCAGGAGGACTGAAAAAAGCCCTGTCTTTGATAGTGTTGATTTTGTTTCTTAGCCGATCTAATGTCGCTTCCATGTGTGATGGTTCGTGATATTTGAATTAGTGCACTTATTCAGCAACTACTTGGTAATAGTGACAATACCTTCGCGACGTGGAGCAGGCAAGGGCCATTCGGCAGCAGGGTACCCAAATGCACCGGACCCGTATACGGTATAATCGGTCGGGACGCCGAAGGACGTCAGTAGGGTGCGGATGGTCGGTTCCTTTTGCAAATCACCCAGGGTGTTGATCCAGCATGATGCAATGCCTTGTGCTTTTGCGGCAAGGAACATATTTTCGAGCGCTACGGCACAATCTTGTGTTGGGGTAAGACTATTTGGCCCTGCCGAGACAATAATCAATGTGGGAGCATGATAGAAAAATGAAAAACTGTCGTTAGAAGCCATTTGTTTTAGCGATGGACTCTGAGACAAATGAAAGGCTTTCTTTGCTAATGCGTTCAACTCTTGAAGCTTGTTTTTGTTTTGCACTACCGCAAAATGTCTTTCCTGCGTTCCCATTCCTGAAGGGGCATACTGTGCTGCTTCAATCATAAGATTCAGCTCCGTGTCTTTTATTTGTTTATCCAGATATTGGCGTACGCTTCTACGGGAAACGATACACTCTATGATGTCTTTCATACTTCAATGATTAAAATAGATGTTATGCTTACTTCGTTTGTTGGATATGAAATTTATCTCATCAACTCATTCATTTTTTCCAAGTTTCCAAATGGAAACGGTTACCTTTGTCGGCACGTGTACACCAATAAATTATTCGGAGCGGTGTATCTGCAAATTTAATTAAAATCTTGTTTTATTTCAAATAACAAAATGTCACAAATAAAAGTTGTATCTCACAGGACATTTCGCCGGATGTTGAATTACTTTTTACAAGGATTATTATATGTGGCGCCTATCGGAATCACCGTTTTTATACTCTATGCTCTATTCGGCTTTGTTGACGGGTTGTTGCGATCAATAATTCAAAAAATATTTGATATTTATATCCCTGGGTTAGGATTGGTGGTTGTCATCTTGCTGATCACGCTATTGGGGTTTGTCGGACAAACGGTTATTGCACAACCTGTCAAAAAACAATTGACACGCATGTTGAAACAGGTTCCTTTTTTGATGACCATTTATACGGCAATTAAGGATTTTTTCGAAGCATTTGTTGGCAAAGAGAAAAAGTTTACCCATCCGGTATTGGTGAAAACAAACAAATCTGCCGATATGGAGAAAATTGGTTTTATGACACAAACGGATCTTTCGGAAATGAATATGAAAGGGAAAGTGGCGGTGTATTTTCCGCATTCATATAATTTTTCAGGAGAGTTATTCATTGTTCCTGCCGAGAATATCACACCACTCGATATATCACCCAACGAGGCTATGAAATTTATCCTTACCGGCGGTGTAACAAAGCTAAAAGACATGAGTGATTTGTGATTCATTGATTTTTATTTGTTTAAAATAATTTTAGTGTGTCTATTATTATAGTTTATGTTCAAACTCTACTTTGATTTAGGAGTCGATCACATTGCTGATTTTCAGGGATATGATCATATTTTGTTCGTGGCAATGTTGTGTGCTATCTATACTTTCAAACAATGGAAACAGGTGCTGATTTTGGTTACTGCGTTTACGTTGGGCCATTCCCTGACACTGGCATTGGCCACATTGAATATCATTCGTATTTCATCGGTGTGGGTGGAATTTTTGATTCCTGTGACTATTTTTATTACTTCTGTTGGTAATATGGTGTCCAGCGGACAAAACCCAACTTCTGCAAAAATAAAATATGGATTAGCCATGTTTTTTGGGCTGATACATGGCATGGGCTTTTCATCATACTTGCGTAGTTTGTTAGGGACACAAAAATCTGTCCTGGTGCCGTTGTTTGCGTTTAATGTTGGGGTAGAAATTGGACAAATCATCATTGTACTGTGTGTTCTGATATTGACCACTTTGATGCTGTACGTGTTTAAAGTGAAACAACGTGATTGGATATTGGTATTATCGGGCGCAGGCGCTGGTATATCCTTGGTGATGATGTTAGAAAGAGGCATGAAGCTGATACAACATTTATGATGATATATGTAGATTTTTTATAATTTTGAGCATAGAAATTTTAAATAAACAATCGGTTTAATGAAAAATTATGGATTACGATTTGTTGGTTGTTGGTAGCGGTCCAGGAGGATACGTAGCGGCTATCAGGGCATCGCAGCTTGGTATGAAAACTGCCGTTGTAGAACGCGAGTCCTTGGGCGGGATTTGTCTTAATTGGGGTTGTATTCCTACTAAATCATTACTCAAGAGTGCACAAGTGTATCGTTATTGTGCTCATGCATCCGACTATGGGATTGTGCTTGAAGGAGTTGCCAAGCCTGATTATGCGGCTATGGTTATGCGAAGCCGTGGCGTTGCTGAGGGCATGAGCAAAGGGGTACAATTTTTGCTTAACAAGAATAAAGTAGACGTTATTTGGGGTTCTGGGAAATTAGTGGGTAATGGTTCGGTAAATGTCACCAATACGGAAGGAAAAGAGTCTGTTGTTACGGCTAAAAATATCATATTGGCTACAGGTGCGCGATCCCGCGAACTTCCTAATTTGCCGATAGACGGCGTCAAAGTGATAGGATATCGGCAAGCGTTGGCTTTACCCCATCAACCAAAAAACATGTTGGTAGTTGGTTCGGGTGCTATTGGAAGTGAGTTAGCTTATTTTTATCAATCTATTGGTACTCAGGTTGTTTTGGTAGAATTTATGCCGCAGGTTGTTCCGCTTGAAGATGAGGAAGTTGCAAAGCAACTGGAACGATCTTTTAAAAAATCTGGAATGAAAGTATTGGTCAACTCCACGGTGAAAACGGTTGACACAACTGGCGAAGGATGTAAAGTGACTGTTCAAACTGCCAAAGGCATTGAAGAATATCAAGCGGATATCGTATTGTCTGCGGTGGGGATTACTCCTAATATCGAAAACCTTGGTTTGGAGGCTCTGGGTGTTGCCATAGACAAAGGGCATATCAAAGTGGACAATCATTATCAAACGAATGTAGCTGGTATTTTTGCTATCGGCGATATCATTGCTACACCGGCGTTGGCTCATGTGGCTTCGGCGGAAGCACGTATATGTGTCGAACATATGGCAAATCTAAATCCGGAACCGTTGAATTACGAAAATATTCCCAGTTGTATCTATACCACGCCCGAAGTGGCATCGATAGGTATGACTGAAAAAGCGGCGGTTGAAGCAGGTTATCAGATCAAAGTGGGTAAATTTCCTTACACAGCATCGGGTAAAGCGACATCTTCGGGAGCAAAAGAAGGTTTTGTGAAATTAATTTTTGAGTCCAAATTCGGCGAGTTACTCGGCGCTCACTTGATGGGCGAAAATGTTACCGAAATACTTGCTGAATTGGTCGTGGCACGTAACATGGAAGTGACGGCATCTGAGTTAGCCAAAACTATCCATCCTCATCCCACTATGTCCGAGGCGCTTGTAGAAGCTGCCGAAGCTGTATTTGGCGCGGCAATACATTTATAAATAACCTATAAATCCATGATTGTTTTGCCGGTTGTTGTTTTTAAATAAATGTAGATGAAGATATTGATGCGTTTTTTATTGGTGGTTGCCCTTTGCGTAGGGAATACCGTTTATATGGCGGCGCAGGATTTCCCGAAACGGCCTGTGCCACCACGTATCGTCAACGATTTTGCCCAGGTTTTGTCGGGTAGTGAACGCCAAGCGCTGGAACGAAAATTGGTAGCTTTTAATGACAGCACTACTACGCAAATAGCTGTGGTGACAATCAATTCTTTGAATGGATATGACCCTAATGACTATGCTGTAAGGTTATTAGATTTATGGGGAATCGGGCAAAAAGGGAAAGACAATGGCATTTTGATCCTTGTCAAACCAAAAACAGCCGAAGAACGGGGACAAGTTTCCATATCAGTGGGCTATGGATTGGAGGCAGTGGTGCCTGATGCTGTGGCTAAAATGGTTGTAGAAAAAGAGATGATACCTGCTTTTCGTCAAAACGATTATTTCGAAGGCATTGATAAAGCGACAAATGTGTTGTTTCAACTCACTCGTAAGGAATTTCCTCCAAGTGAATATGTGAAACGTAACCAGACCGAAGACGATACGGGAGGAATATTATTTTCTGTATTGTTTGTTATTGCTATTATTGTCATCATTTTATTGTTTTCTAACCGGAAAGGACGTGGTAGAGGGTTTCGAAACATGAGTAGTGGCTTTCCTTATTGGGGCATGGGCGGTTTTGGTGGCGGTCGTTCCGGAGGCAGCGGCGGTAGCGGTGGCTTTGGCGGATTTGGTGGTGGCCGCGGTGGCGGCGGCGGTGCCAGTGGTAGTTGGTAAATTGAGTTCAATATTGTTATAGCTGTACGAAGGTATGTAATTCCATTTCCTTTGTCGTAATGAATAGTTAAATGACCATGAGATTAAAAATGAATACTGGGCTTTCTGTTGGCATAAAAACAGGATGGATGATAGTGATATACTGTGTTTTATTTGTATCACCTATAGAGGCAAAAAATGATCTTACACTACGCGATCGACTGTTTTTTGGCGGAAGTTTTGGTTTGGTGGCGGGTGATTACACAGATATTGAGGTTTCTCCTTTAATAGGTTACTATATTACACCAAGGTGGGCGGCTGGTATTGGTATTAGTTACGAGTATTATAACAACAAGTATCACTTTTACGACACTTCTAATGGGAGATATGAACGTTTCGAGACTAGTGTCTGGGGTGGACGTTTATTTACCAGTTATGTTATTGTGAATAATGTGAATGATTGGATACCGCTGGGACTTAATTTCAGGATTTTTTTACATGCCGAATACGAGGCATTGAGTTACAAAAAAGAATTTTTTGAATATGGAGCAACAGGACGTGAGCTCCTTAATAATTTTTTGGTTGGAGGAGGATTGCGTTTCCCGATGGGAGCACGGTCAAGTATGAATTTGACCATTTTGTGGAATTTAAATCCCAATTTGTATGATGTATATGGAAACGGCCCATTGATTCGCCTCGGTTTCAATTTTTAACATGGTATTCGTCATCATTTATTCTTTGTTCATCATATTTTCATGACGTGATAGACGGTTAACGAAACTATTTACTTCCACTTTACGTATAATTAAGAAGGTGCCATACCATCTCAAAATCGTAAATTGTCGGAAGATGAAACACAGCATATTTCTTATCCTTATATTTTTTTACTTGTTTTCTTTATCGGGAAGTGATGTATATGCACGTAAACCGAAAAGTAAAACCTCGTGTACAGTTTCTAGGGGAAAGTTTACAGCTTCTGACCTGTTAGAATTCAATTATGGTTTTGTAGTGGGTGAGAATATGTCTACCATTAAAAATAAGAAAGGAGACAGTCAGGATATTATGACAGGAATGTTGGGTGGCATTGTTGTGCAAATGGTTTGGCCTAAGGGATTTATTGTTCAGCCTGAAATACTGTATTCAAAAAAGGGGACCATGTTTATGGATACCGAAATAAAATACGATATTGATTATGTAGAAGTGCCGATTCAATTCATGTATCGTTTACAAATAACAGAGGTAAAACCGTTTGTTTTTATTGCTCCTTACGGGGCTTATGCATTAAAACTTACAGCACAGAGCGACTTAGTCAGCGACGAGACATATGCTGATCAAATTAATCAATGGGATTACGGCATTGGTGCCGGAGCCGGGTTTGATGTTTGGAAAATACAACTATCTTTCAAATACAGTTGGGGATTTGCTAAAATCATCACCAACGATAAGTTTACTGTTCGGAATAAGACATTTACAATTAGCGCAGGATTTCTGTTCTAAGTACGACCATTGTGTAATTTATGTTTTGACCAACTTTGTTGACTTTACAATACATATTCACTACATTTATTTAATACAAGTCTATTTTTTTTAACATTTTCTTTGAAACAGAGTGATTCAGCTTCGACGTTTTCAAATATGTTCATAAAAAATCACCGAAGTATGCTGTTTTTTTGTAAAAATCATGTAGGTTTGAAAGATTTTAAGTTAAAGCTTGAATGCGTCAAGTCGCCCCTATATATCAAAATATCGACTCCATCAATATCACTCGTCCACAGACAGTAAGGTTGGATAACGGTATTCCACTTTATGCATTGAATGCAGGTACACAAGATATTGTCAAAATCACTTTGTTGTTTAACGCCGGGAGCTTATATCAATCGCAACCATTAGTTGCTTTTGCGACAAATAACATGCTTTTGGAAGGAACACAACAATATACTGCTGCCCAAATATCAGAAAGGAATGATTTTTACGGTTCCTATATTTCTTGTACCACCGACAAGGATTTTGCTACTGTAACCTTGCTAACCTTAGGGAAACATTTAGATCAAATACTACCTTTGCTTGACGATGTGGTGAAACGTCCGGTATTTCCGGAAGCTGAATTGCACTCATTCATCGGACGGCATAGCCAACAGTTCTTGGTGGAACAATCGAAAAGTCGTAACATCGCACACGATCATTTTGTGACCGCATTGTTCGGTAATCACCATCCGTATGGATATCGATTACAGTTGTCTGATTTTCAGAATTTAACCATTGATCTGTTACATCGCTTTTATTCGGATTGTTATCATCCGGACAATTGCAGGATGGTAGTGTCTGGAAATGTAACAGAAGAAGTTATCCGGAAGATAAATGATTATCTGGGCGATAAAACTTGGACAACAAGTATTTCGGATGTGTTTCCTCGTTATATGTTTGAAGCCTCGCCAGAATACAAATGGAAAGTCGAAAAACAAGGCTCTGTGCAATCATCCATACGCATTGGAAAGCAAGTTTGCAATAAGTTGCATAAAGACTACGCTGGTTTAACAGTTGTGAATACACTGTTAGGCGGTTATTTTGGTTCGCGCTTGATGCGGAATATTCGTGAAGATAAAGGTTATACTTATGGCATTAGTTCATTATTAGTATCGCTACGTCAAGCGGGGTATATAACCATTATAACTGATGTAGGTGTTGATGTTACACAAGCTGCTTTGCATGAAATATATGCAGAAATTGAACGGTTACAGCGAGAACCAGTTTCGGATGAAGAATTGCAAATGGTACGTACCCACTTGATGTCGGAAATGTTGCGTTCATTTGACGGCCCATTTGCCCAGACTGAAAGTTTGATAGCATTGCTTGAGTATGAGCAGGATAATAGTTATTACGAGCAATACATGGAGCGCATCAAATCTATTGATGCAACAGAAATTCAACAATTGTCACAACAATATTTGGATATACATCGTATATATGAAATAGTTGTTGGATAAATCATTGAATAGTAAGTTATGAAAATATATTTTATCAAATGGTATGCAGCTTTGTTCATCGGTATATGGTGTTGTCCGAATATTGATATGCAAGCGCAAGACCAAAGACCAGCTGAACCAATCCTTCAGAGGGTCACCGTTGATCCCGAAACAGGCGTTGTTACCATAAATTGGGATCCGGGTACACAATCTACTCCTGTCACTACGGATGGTTTTGTGATTAATTGGCTGCAGAAATCGACTTCGAGCAATTTCGCAATTGATACGATATGGGATCCCAATGTACGCAGTTATCAGTTTGATCCCGATACGATGCCTTCGTCTATGCCTGATCCAAGGAAAACAACCGTCCCGTTTACGATAAATGCAGTACACAAAAAGCCATTTTCTATTAGTACACGCACACAAGAAGATTATAATATTCAAGTGACCAGTAAATACGACTCATGCCGTGCCGAAATCAAATTGAATTGGTATCCATACAGGGGATGGTCTAATAATGTGTATACATGGAGTTATCATATCATGCGTATCATTAATACTGGAGGAAGTAGTACCGTTGAGACAGTGAAGACTTTGGCAGAACAGGATACTTCTTATACAGTATTGCGTGTGGCAGAAAATGAGCAATATACTTTTTATATTGAAGCTGAAAGAAATGATGGCCTCAAGTCAACCAGCTATAAGACGGAATGGTTTACAAAGATGCCCATCCCGCCTACGTTTGTGCAGGCAGATGGTACGTATTATGATGCGCAGGAACGTGCCCATATCACATTTAAAATTGATCCGGCCTCTCAAACCCACATTTATGAGTTACTCGGATCCAGCAGGCCGGATTATGCTTTTGTATCACAGGGTACCTATACCATCATGGGTAGCGATACGGTATTGTCGGATACAAAGCGTGGAAGGACATTTTATTATAAATTGGCAGCATGGCATATATGTAAAAACCGCTATACTGCGGAATCAAATATAGCGACAGCTTTGTGGCTTTCCCTAAAGCAAGAAGGGCAATTGAATACATTGCAATGGGATGCATACCGAGACTGGACCACTCCGGTTATCTATGATGTCCATCGACGGATTGGCGCCAAAGATAGTGTGTTGATATCGGGAGGAACCACGGGTTATGTGGATGATCTTTCAGGTATCAAAATTGATGATGACATATGTTATTGGATTGTAGCTCGTCCTACGACTCCAACATCAGCTGATCAGCAGGCCATTTCGAACAGCGTGTGTATACAACCCGAAAGTGACATATGGATTCCTCAAGCTTTTACGCCTAACGGGGATGGAAATAATGATGTATATAAGCCGTTTTTTTCATATCTTCCCCAGGATTATCTTTTCATCATTTATGATCGTACCGGAGCCAAAGTTTTTGAAACGAAAAATGTAGATGAAGCATGGGATGGGCGACTCAAAAATGGTCATCCGGCCAATGAGGGCGTTTATGTCTATTACATTAAATATCAGACGGCCAGGGGGCGTTTAGTTGAAAAGAAAGGTACATTAACACTTGTGTTGCCATAAATTACCGAATTCGTTCGGGAGGTAACCATTTTAAAGATACATAACGAACGACAGATGAAAATAGGAATTTTATCGTCAGGAGGCGATTGTCCAGGTATCAACGCCACCATACGGGGCATTGGTAAAGCAGCTATCACATATGGGATGGAGGTAGTTGGGGTACTCGACGGTTTCTCCGGATTAATGTTTAATGATTATATCCCATTGAATGAGCGGAGTCTTTCCGGAATACTCACTTTAGGGGGAACTATTTTGGGAACTTCACGCGAAAAGCCTTTCAAGAAAAAAGAGGGAGATCCGATAGCTGATAAACCACAACTCATCAAGCAAAATTGTGCCAAGATGGGAATTGATGCGTTGGTATGCATTGGCGGAAATGGTACGCAAAAAACCGCATCACAATTATCTGAGATAGGAATCAACGTCATTGGTATTCCTAAAACAATTGATAATGATGTTTGGGGTACCGATGTTACTTTTGGATTTGATACAGCTGTGAATATTGCCACTGAAGCTATTGACCGACTTCATTCGACAGCCAATTCGCATAAACGGGTTATGGTAATCGAATTGATGGGGCATCATGCGGGTTGGATAACACTTTATGCCGGCATAGCTGGTGGAGGCGATATAATTTTGATTCCGGAACTGGATTATAATATGGACCATGTCAACGAAGTATTGTTAGACCGGCTACACAAAGGAAAACCATATTCTATTGTAGTGGTGGCCGAAGGCATCAAAACGGGAAAGAAGACAGATATACCCGCTGGCGCTTATATTGCTGAGCAGATAGAAAAAGAAACAAAAATAGAAACACGTGTTACCGTCCCGGGTTATACTTTACGCGGGGGAAGTCCTTCGCCGCTTGATCGCATCATAGCTACGCGTATGGGAACTTATGCAGCATCCATGCTGAATAAGCGTGACTATGGACGCATGGTAGCCATACACAACAATGAGATGACATCTGTTCCATTAAGTGATGTAGGAGGAAAGCTCCGTTTGGTGCCACCCGATCATTTTTTGATCAAACAGGCCAGGCGTATTGGAACATGTTTTGGACGATGACAGGATATACAAATTGAATTTCAGATTTATATGATTATTGATACCAAAGAAGAAGCGTCGACATTATGGAGGACTAAGTCCTTTGTAGTGATTATATTCGTGCTCACGGTTGTTGTAACGGTATTTTTTATTCCGCTTGACAAAACTCCTAAGGCATTGATATGTGGAGTATTGTCTGTATTCTTTCTTGTGTTTTATTGGTTTCAATACAACATGGAATATACCTATTTTTATTTTTCGAACAACAACAAGAATTTGGTTTTTAAGTTTTATTCGTTGCGAAATTTATATGGCAAACCTAAAACCATTGAAATATCCAAAATAAGTTTCTGTAAATATGATGTTATCACCAGTTTTTTTAACAAAAAAGAATCATTGGTGTTGTATCAGAAAACACCCAAAGGTATAGCCAAGTATCCGCCAATATCATTGACGCTTCTCAATAAATCTCAAAAAACTGAATTGAAGCGGGCACTTTTTACAGCTTCAAATAATGGATGATGGAGAAATATTGAATGTTGTAAGAAAAATTGAAAGACAAGTTCTTAACCATAGCCTCGGCCGCAGAGGGCATATATAAGGAAAAAGGCAGTAAATTTCTGGCTTTTGCATATCCGGTAAATGATGAACAAGAGATAAAAGATCGGATAAGCATGTTGCGTAAGAAATATTTTGATGCACGCCACCATTGTTATGCTTATCGATTAGGTGTGGGAGGTGAGCGTTATCGAGCCAATGATGATGGAGAGCCGTCTAATTCGGCAGGTCAGCCAATACTCGGGCAATTGTTGGCAAACAACCTGACCAATACATTAGTGGTAGTGGTTCGTTATTTTGGTGGTACCCTATTGGGTGTTGGCGGGTTGATGCAAGCTTATAAACAAGCGACTGTCGATGCTTTGGCGAATGCTCAAGTGGTAACCGGCATTGTCGTTGAAACTTATCAGTTTCAGTTCGATTATGCGGATGTGGGACAAGTGCTTAAAATCATCAAAGAGATGAATTTGGAATATTCCGAACAGAGTTTTAACTTTAGGTGCTCCATAAAAGTAAAAATTCGTAAAAATCTGGTTGAACAGATGAAGCAACGGTTCGGAATCGTCGAGTCATTAACCATGGAACGTGAAGATTAGCAAAGAGATAATAAACCTATCCTCCTGAATCAACTTATTTACTATGCAAAATCGTAGTTTGGTCTCCATAACAGATTATTGTAAAGAAGAATACCTCGATATTCTTCGTATAGCGAGCGAATTTGAGCAACATCCGAAACAGGATATATTGTCGGGTAAATTAGTTGCAACACTTTTTTTTGAACCTTCGACTCGAACTCGTTTGAGTTTTGAGACTGCTGTTCAACGCCTTGGGGGGAAAGTGATTGGTTTTGCCGATGCTAATTGTTCAAGCGTTACCAAAGGGGAAACATTAAAAGATACCATCAAGATGGTAAATAATTATGTTGATTTAATCATCATGCGACACCCTCTTGAAGGAAGCGCCAGATATGCCAGTGAAATAGCGTCGGTACCTGTCATCAATGCAGGTGACGGTGCTAATCAACATCCGTCGCAAACTCTGCTTGATTTGTATTCCATTAAAAAAACGCAAGGAACGCTTGAAAATTTAAATATTTTCATGATTGGAGATCTGAAATATGGACGTACTGTGCACTCTTTATTGATGGCTATGTCGCATTTCAACCCGACATTTTATTTCATTTCGCCAGAGGCATTAAGGATGCCGGTTGAATATAAAATTTTCCTTCGTACACAAGGAATTAGGTATTATGAATATCCCGATTTTACAGACATTCTTCATGAGGCTGATATTATTTATATGACACGGGTTCAGAAAGAACGCTTTTCTGATCCTATTGAATATGAGAAAAATAAGAATGCATATATTTTAAATAACGCGATGCTCGAATCGACCAAGCCTACTGTTCGCGTGTTGCATCCACTACCCAGAGTCAATGAGATAAACGTAGATGTGGATGATAACCCTAAAGCATATTACTTTACGCAGGCTTTGAACGGAGTATTTGTCCGTCAGGCTATTATTGCAAAAGTGCTTGATATAGTTTAATTTAATTTATCATAAAATCTGCTATTATGTTCAAAAACAACCTTTTTATTTATACTTGTATGTTATCAATTTGTACACTGACATGTGCTCAGAAAGGAAAAAACCCACAAGTCATGACTGGACACACAGACGAAAATAATCTTTACCTATTTGTCGGTACGTATACTTCAGAAGACGGGAGTAAAGGTATTTATGTATACCGTTTTAACGTTGAAACAGGAGAGTCGGAATATGTGAGTGAAGCACCAATACCTAATCCTATGTATATGATGGTTTCTCCTGACACACGTTTTGTCTATGCTGTAGTAAGCGAGAAAGATGTAGAAGATGCAGCCGCCAGTGCATTTTCTTTTGATAAGCAAACAGGGCAATTGGCCTTGTTGAATACAGAACTCACACAGGCAGCGAGGCCATGTTACATCAATATGGATCCTGCGGGTAAATTTATCCTGACGGCTAATTTTTCGGGTAGTAGTGTTAGTGTTTTTCCTTTGGCTGACGGTGGTACTTTAAAACCTGCATCGCAAGTGATACGTTATGAAGGTACAGGGCCAGATAAAGCGCACCAGGATAAGCCCTATTTACATTGCGTTTTGTTTTCGCCAGACGGAAGATATTTATTTGCCGGTGATTTAGGCACCGATCGGATATACAAATATGAAGTAAATTCCAAAGAACCATTTTTGACGGCGAGTAGTCCAGAATTTTTCCAATTGGAACCCGGTTCTGGACCTCGGCACATCATCTTTCATCCGAATGGTAGGTATGTTTATGCTATCGAAGAATTGTCTGGAAAAGTGACAGCATTCCATTATTCAAATGGTAATTTAGAGGCCATCCAATACATTGCTGCAGATACTACCATAAGCACAAGGTCCAAAGCTAGTGCCGATATCCATATCACTCCCGATGGGAAGTTTCTTTATGCATCCAATCGCATCACTACAGATGGTATCGCAATATTTAGCATTAACGAAGCGGACGGAACATTGACAGCTATTGGGTACCAGCCAACAGACAAGCATCCCCAAAACTTTGTCATTTCTCCTAACGGAAAATATCTTTTGGTGGCCAGTATCAGTGGTAATAATGTTCATGTATTTGAAATTAACCCACAGACCGGCCTTTTGATAGATACGGGAAAGAAGATTAGCGATATTAGCAAACCAGTGTGTTTGAAGTTTATGTATCCGTAAGCAGGGAGATATTGAATGATTTGGTAAATCGCTATTTGCCAATATTTTAAATTGTTAGCGTTAGGTTTGCTAACCCGATTTGGTTACCACCCAATCAAGTTGATGTTTTTGTTAGCTTAGTTACAAAACAAACGAAATCGGAATGAGCACCTGAACTTTAGTTCGGACATTGTTTTGTATGGCCGGATTCCAATTAGGCATGTTTTTTACCAATCTAATGGCTTCCTTGTTCAATTCTGTGTTAACGCCTTGGTGGATTTTGACATTTTTAACGTCTCCGTCGACAGCTATTTCTGCTGATACCCATACCGTCCCATTTATTTTGTCGATCAATGCTTTTTCGGGATAGAGCATGTTGTGCGAAACATAATCTTGAAAGCTTTTGTATCCTGATAAGAATGATGCTTCCGATATTTTTCGGCCTAAAATTTTAGCGTCTCGGTGTTGACGTTGTCTTTCTTCTGCCATGGTAAGCATGGATGGATGTAGTTTAATCATCAAGTTTTCTGATGCAGTTTTTATGCTTACATCTTCATAAGCAATATGTTGTATGTTGATGTTTGATGTTGCTGCTTTTTGGATAAAAAAGAATCCATCATTATCAGTTACCGTAACAGTACCCTCTTGTCCAGATTGTATGATAGCATTGCCTATAGGTTTTCCTGTTTTAGTATCAAACACATAACCAGTTGTCACTTCATCCGGATTATATCCAGCTTGACAAATATGATTTATCTTGTATAGCTGATATATCTGAGAGTCCACAAAAGCTAAACTAAAAGTGAGTATACATGCAATAGCGAAAGGTAAAAATAGCTTGAAAGGTATTATTTTGGAACAACTGGGTTTTCGCGACAAAAATTGTAATCGTTGGGCAATGAGCGAACGACCAAACGCTGAACTAAGCATCGATTGCATATATGCGTATTCCATGCTGGCATATAATGCTGTCTGATATGCTATTGGTTGTATATGCAGGGTGTCGATTGCATTTTGGTCGGCAAGACATTCCAATACTTCTTCCCATTCTTTCTGGAACCTTTTAATGAATGGATATAGCCAGAAGAAATAATCACACAGGGCAATCAACCACATGTCAATAAAATGGAATTGACGTATGTGCGCTTTTTCGTGTTCGATGATGATATGGATATTTTGTTCGGATATTGAAGAATGATGCAAATATATTGTCCGGAGGAAGCAGAAACTTCCATTACCTTTGTTACCCGTTTTTAGTGTATACTGTTTTGTTTTCAATATGACGGTACCATCATGCAGAAACCTACGCGTTTTTATTAAATTGAATAAGTACCGGATGGTTACCCATATAAAATTGATGGCAAGAGCTATAATGACAGCCATATATACCACTTGGTTGATCCAAGGATGTGTCAACCAAGTGGTATACTGTGTGATATGACTATTGAGCCATACCAAGAAAGAAGTAGGATAGGTATAATAATGAGGTAATAATTGAGAACTAATCCACGGAATTAAGAATGATAACACTAAGGTGACATGTAAGTACCACCGTCTTAACCGTAAAAAAGTTACGTTCTTCAGAAAGATATTATATAGCGAAAACAATACCGTAAAAACGACGCTTGTTTTCAACAAATAAACAACTATAGCCATTTAAGTTGTTTTTTATCGTGTAAAAACAATAGGCTATTCAGTTTTTGCTTCTTTGGCTGCTGCGAAAATTTGATTAATTTGTTCAATATCTGCTAATGATAAATTTTCTTCTTTTGCAAAAGCAGCTGTTAATTTAGGAAGCGAAGATTCAAAATAAGCCTTTATTAAATTCTTGGCTTGTGACTTGGCATATGCATCTTTGCTGATTAAAGGGTAGAATTGGTAAAAAACACCAACCTCGTCATGTGCCACAAAGCCTTTATTTTCCATCACACGCAACACTGTCGCCACAGTATTGTAAGCAGGTTTGGGGTTCGAAAACTCTTTGAGTATATCTTTAATGATCCCCTTTTCAATTTTCCACAAAATTTGCATGATTTCTTCCTCAGCTGGAGTTAATTTTTTCTTTTCTTTTTTGATATTTCCCATGTCAGACGGAATTAAATTTAACAAATCAATACTACACAATTAATCTTAGGCAAATAACAAAGTAAAGGTGCAAAATGTTTTTTTATTTTCCAAATATTTTGATGTTTTTTTTACAAAAACAATTAAAATATTGATTAGTAGAAATATTTAGGCTGTGCAATAATGGTATGGGTAACGATTTGGTAACTGATCAAATTCTTTGATTTACCGCGTTTTGTATTAATTTGAATAACTCTAATACGAGGATGTAAATATTTTTAAATTGCTTTATAGAACCACATGATTTTTGAAAATTAAATGGGGGAGCCGGGAAATGAATATTCCTAAACTTTCTTGCAGACACGGTTATTCAGTAATGGTAGTTTTCTCCTCATTGTAGTCCGATTTTTCAGTAAGTATCATAATGGTGAAACGGGTTCCACCATTTTTCCTGTTGGCAACAAAGACAGTGCCGTTATGTGCCTCCACAAACCCTTTCACAATGGACAAACCCAAACCAAGCCCCCCAGTTTTTTCACCTTTTGGTCGCCAGAACTTGTTAAACACCTGGTTCAGCGAACCGGGGTCGAAGCCGGGTCCCCGATCGGTTACCATAATCACCAGAAACCCGTTTTCATAAAGAGTTCCCAAGCGGATAGTCGTTCCTGAGGGTGCATATAGAGTAGCGTTATAAACCAGGTTGTAAACGGCTTGCTCCATCAGACCGTAGTCAATCCGCACCAAAGGCATTGTTTCGGGAACTACTAGGTCGAAACGGAAAGGCTGGAGCTCTTCTTCCAGACTTTCGGCCACCCGGTTGAACAGGTCGTGGATGTCGCACCAGTTGGGACGCGCTGCAATCCTACCCGACTCGAGCCGCGACATGTTTAGTAGATTCTCCACCAGCCGGTTGAGTCGCCGCGATGAGTCCAGTATCTCCACATACAATTCTTTACGGATATCTTCCGATGGAATGGAAGTAAGCAGTAAGTCAGAAGCGCCCATGATGGTGGAAATAGGTATCCTCAATTCGTGCGAGATAGAATTGAAAAGAGTCTTGTACAACCTGTCCGACTCACTCAGCAGACTGGTCTGGTGGGTGGACATATTCAGGTGTTGATGTTCGAATGCCTGGGCAATTTGCGCCAGGAAAGCGTCCCACGAAATATGAAGTTTCCCGCTGAACGGCTTTTCGAGTTCCGCAACCAATACACCTATTTTTTGGCCTTTCCCGATTAACGGATAATACGCATATTTCGCCGATGACATGATGCCGGTGAACCGGCCGGCCGGCTTGCTGTTCTTGAACGCCCATGCAGCCGTTTCCATTTCTTTTTCAGAAAGCGTCAGTTCTTCGGGAACATACCCGAGCTCGGTCAATTGATAATGGTCATTGCGGAAAATAAAAAATACCCGGATGTCAAAATATCTCAAAAGGTTCTCTGTACTTACCTCTACCATTTCGCTGATACCGGTTGCTTCCGAGAGCCGTTTGGTAATCAGGAATAAGGCATTGGATTGTTTCTCGCGCCTGAAGGCTTCACGCTCTTGCCTCCTGAGCCTTATGGCAAGTATTCCAATGAGCATTGTAACCAGGAAAAACAATGAGAATTGCACAATATCCGAAGGAAACTTCAGTGGCAAAGTGAATGAGGGCGGCAGGACAAGGACAATAACGGCCAATACGGTCAATGCTGCAAATATCCATCTCGACCCCACACGGATGAAGGCTGCCAGTACAAATAGTATGATCATCAAAATGTATGGCGAAGCATCCATATTTGTTTTGTTGTCGAGCAAGGCGCACAATATTCCCGTAACCAGCGAAGCCAACACTGTAAGTATCAGTGCGCTCCTTCCGGGAGCAGGCCGGTCGATATCGAACAGTCTTTTCTTTTCCTGATAGTTTATTTCCCCACAGACAATTGATACATTGATATGCCCGCTGTACCGCAGCAATCGTTTGAGGAAATTCCTCCCGGAACCGCCGACAATCTGTCCGCGATGATTTTTACCGAGGGCAATATGCGAAATCCTTTCCCTGCACGACACATCTACAATGGCCTCCACCGGGTCGGTTCCCGCATAGGTGATAAAAGTACCGCCCAATTGCCGGGCTAACTTGATATTTTCATCCAATTGCGTCTTTTCCTGCTCGTTTAGTTTGCGGCCCGTTTCTATATACAGGGCAATCCAGTCAGTATCTATGGTTACAGCCATTGCTTTGGCCCGCCGTATGACATACGGGGTAATCGGGTCAGGACCAATTGGGGCAAGTACGCACGACCTTACTTTCGAAGGCCACTTGACATGTTTGTGCCAGTTCTCACGGTCCAGGATCATTTGGAAAAACCTCTTCCGGATGGTCGTAATGATTTCCTCCCGGTAAATATTCCCCATCTCCTTGTCCGAAAGCCCGGGAATAAATATTTTCCCTTCCCGGTGGCGTTTCATCAGCTTATCGGGTTCAATATCTACCAATTCCACATCGTCGGCTTGGGCAAGGAATTCGTCGGGTACCGCGGGCGGGATATGTCCTGTAATCTCCCTGAAGAATTCAGAATAACTTTCCAACTGCACTGCATTCAGAGTTGAATATACGTCGATCCCGTGGTCGAGTAATTCCAGTATGTCCCGGCATCTTTTCCGGTAGTGGCTGCCTGACAGGTTGGCATAAGCAGGGTTGGTTGCCAGCACCACATCCGGATGTTTCTCCAAGATAGCTTCCATATCCATCTCCTTGTATGGAATCCCATTGTAGTCAACGTTTATTGGCGGAATTTCTTCTAGGCCGCCCATCAATTCCATAGTTTCCGGACGGGCTTGCCATGTAACGACACCGATTACTACCTGCCGACCGTTAGCGTCTTCTCCCTGTGCGGCACGCAGCATTGTTGAAGCTTTCCCTGCCCCGGGCATAATACCGATAAATATTTTCAATTTTCCCTTTCGTCTTTCCTTGTCTCGGAAGACTCGTGGTTCACCGGAATAAACTTTTGCCATACGGTTGTATTGATTGATGGTGAATTGATAGGCCGGGAATACTCATTTTGTATTCGTTTCGGTCAAAGTTATATATTTTTCCCAAATTCAAGCGTGGGCTGTTATATTATCAAAAATTAGGACACACTATTCATTCGGCAGTGGAAAGCTTGCGATTTTTCTGCTTGTTCATAGTTTTAAATAATTGCCGGGGTTTGTGTCTTCTTTGTTCTACATTCCACGAAAGACGCACATGAGGAATATAAAACAACAATTGACAATGGTTTGTATATAAATTGTTATATTTGTGGCACCATAAATTTTACATTTTTCAAAGTCATTCATCACGAATGGGTTTATGAAACGTTCTTATTATACATCGGAAACTAAAGTATCGGATATCCTGCAAGACAATATGCGCAGGGTAGGTATGTTGGAATTGTTCGGGATCGGGCACGGTTTCGACAGAAATTTATCCGTTTTGGAGTTATGCAATGCGTATGGTGTTAATTTTGAGTTGTTCCTGCATATCTTTAACATATATACTTTCGACGATTACTTGCCGGAAAAAATTGCCGGTAGCAGATTTCCCGTCGATCATGCTGTAGCTTACGTCTGCAAAGCACACGATTTCTTTATCGATATATGTTTAGCACAGATGAAGGAGTATTGCGACGCAATAGTATCTTGTCCCGTAAAAGAAGTCGGTAATGTTACAGTGCTTTTCAAAGCTTTGAGGAACGCTACGGAGGAACACGTTTTGAGTTACCGTAAAATTTATGCGCAATACAAGAAAAGTTCCAAACCTGTGTTGCCCGAACAAATCGAACATATTGCCGGACAGGAATTGAAAATTACACAGATCACGGATGCTTTAATCAAATACTTATTGGAATTGACACTGCCCGATGAATATCAAGTCCCCCTCGACCAACTAAAATATTTCCTGATTTTTACTCGTGCCGATTACGATAAACAACGGAAGATCAACGACGCTATATTCAAAGAATTGCTGCGGGATTAAAAAAAATGAACGGTTGCGCATCGCAAACTTAACTTCCAATGGCTTCTCATTTGTAAAAATAAAAAACCACTCCGCATTTGTTACCAGACGTCCGATTGTAAACACGGATTGGCATAAGCATTTTTATAAAAGCCCTAATTCAAGCAAAGCCTCTTCTGACATCATGTCTTTAGACCATGGCGGATCAAATACCAGATCAACAGTAACATTTTTGACTCCTTCCACTGCTTCAACACTTTCCTTTACTTGCAGTAAAATATCGTCGGCGATAGGGCAGTTGGGAGCTGTCAGTGTCATGGTAATGGTAACATCGTTGCCATCGCTGACGCGGATATCGTATATTAATCCCAGATCGTAAATATTGACAGGTATTTCGGGATCATATACTTCCTTTAATTTATCAACAATCAGTGTCTCTAATTGCAATAAGGGTGGTGTCTCTGCTTTTTTTTCCATGACGCGCTTTTACGTTTTCTGGATGCTTTGAAATGCCAATGCGTATAATTTCATTTGTTTCACCATCGATAGAAGTCCATTTGATCGTGTAGGTGAGAGGTTTTGGCGCAGCCCAATGGCATCTATGAAATACAGATCGGCATTGACAATACTTTCAGGACGTTGTCCAGACAGGACTCTGATGAGCAGTGATATAATTCCTTTTGTGATAAGGGCATCTGTTTCGGCATGGTAAATAACCACATCACCTTTCATTTCGGCTGTCAACCAGACACGTGATTGACACCCATTGATGAGGTATTCGTTGGTTTTAAATTTTGGATCGAGCGGTTCGAGATCTTTACTTAATTCAATAAGGTACTCATATCGATCCAGCCAGTCGTCGAATACTTCAAATTCCTTGATGATGGCATCTTGCTCTTCTTGTATTGATTTCATTGACGCGATGAATTATGGATGCAAAATTACTACAAAAAAAATACCGTTCATGTAAATATGATCGAAACCTATAACCTGTAGATCATTTTTCATTAGGTTAGATATATTTTTTTTCCTTATCGACGAAATATTTATTTAATCGCATAAGAAATATTCGTCGTATGATGCGAAAAACAAGCTATGTCAAAAATCATTCACATCCAAATAGATAAATATTTAATACCAATATTTTAATATTATTTCAATAGTCATTAAGACTCGTTTAGATATATTTTTATTAAAAAAAACAAACATGGCAATAAAAAATATTTTTTATTGAGTATTTCGGATAAAAAAACACTACCTTTGTAACACCTTCAAAAGAGAAAAAAGTATTCTGTTATGAATCCTTTTGGCAAAAAATCTGTTGATTCTTCAATAGATTAAAAGTCATTCTTTTGATCGTCTTGAAAAGCAACTTTGTTGTCTACATGCTGATATGCCATTAAGAACTAGCGTGCGTCCATAACGGGATATTAATCAGCTTTTTATGTATAAGATGAGGCGTTTCATGGGTAATGAAACAAAATTTTCGGGGTTGTCATATAAGGTCATTTCTGCTGAGATGCCATTGGAGACTTTTGTGTTGTCCAATGGAATACGATTGATTCACCAGCAGACTGACTCGCCTGTAGCTTATTGTGCATTGATGATGGGTGTTGGTTCACGCGATGAATTAGAGGATGAATTTGGTGTAGCACACTTAGTAGAGCATCTTCTTTTTAAAGAAACGCAAAAACGTAAGGCTCATCACATTTTTAATTACATAGAAAATGTGGGGGGAGAATTGAATGCATATACCACCAAGGAAGACACTTGTATTCATGCCGCTTTTTTGAGTGATTATTATGCCCGTGCATTAGAACTATTTAGTGATATTGTATTTCATCATAAGATTTCTGATAAGACGCTGGAGATCGAAAAGAGAGTGGTGATTGACGAGATTAATTCGTGTAAAGATAATCCGGTAGAATCGATTTTTGATGCATTCGATGAGTTGTTATTTGGCGCTCATCCGTTGGGACATAACCTGCTAGGGTCCGTGCGCTCTATTAAAAAGGCAAATAAGGTATCAGTGGAACAATTTGTCGCACGTACTTATTGTACGGAGCAAATGGTACTGTCGTCGGTGGGAAAGATCTCTTTGCAAAAGTTGATTTATTATGCTGAAAAATATTTAGGACAAGTGCCGCTTAAAACAAAAGATATGGATGTACGCGTAATCCCGGAGATTAATCCTTCTTTTATTAAAAATATCAGCAAAAATAACCATCAGTCGCATTGTATTATTGGAACCTCATGTGATAGTGTAGATCGTAAGTTCCGATTGGCAATGACTATGTTGGCCAACTTTTTAGGCGGTCCCGGTATGAGTACGCGCTTGAATATGTCATTGCGTGAACGTAACGGTTGGGTGTATCATGTAGAAGCATCTTATACACCATATTCGGACATTGGACTATTTGCCGTTTATTTTGGCACTGATAAAAATAACCTTGAAAAGTGTATCGGGCAGATTAAGAAAGAATTTGCTACCCTTAAGTTGAAGCCAATGACCGTCATGCAGTTAAAGCGGTTGCAACAACAGGTAGTGGGACAGTTGGCTATAGCATCCGATAATGGAGATGCCAAAATGTTGTCTGCTGGGAAAAGTCTGCTTATGTACAATCGAGTGGACACTTTATCTGAAATTTTCGAGCAGGTAGATCAGATGCAAGCTTCCTATTTGCAAGAAGTGGCCAACGAGGTATTTGATAATCTTAGTCTTTTGGTATATCAATAAAAGTATGGAGCAGGTCCGAATAGACGAATACATCTATGATCATTTGGAACAAGAAAATCCTGTTCTGAAGGAATTATACCGATATACCCATTTACATGGTTTATATCCTAATATGATTTCTGGACACGAACAAGGAAGGTTGTTGAGTATGATCAGCCATATGGTACGTCCGGCGCAAATATTGGAAGTAGGTACTTACACCGGATATTCGGCTATTTGTTTAGCAGAGGGTTTATCTCCTGGAGGTCATCTGCATACTATCGAACAGAACGACGAGATTGCAGGTGAGACAATGTCTTTCTTTAAAAAGGCGGGTTATGCGGATAAGATCACACAGTATGTGGGTGATGCGCTCGAGATTATTCCAACCTTGCATGTCGCTTTTGATCTCGTATTCATCGATGCGGCAAAAAAACAATATTTGGATTATTATCACGCAGTATTTGATAAAGTGAAAACCGGAGGATATATTTTAGTGGATAATATTTTGTGGTATGATAAAGCCGCTGATCCTTTGTGTCAGGACGAAACCACGAATATATTGAGAAAATTAAATGATTTTATCAGCCGGGATACTCGCGTGGATAAAGCAATTGTACGAAATCGGGATGGTTTATTTATTTTACGGAAAAAATAATGAACAATTCGGCTATTCAAGTGTTTTAGCAATAAATAGATATATTAAACACAGTGTTATATGGTGAAATTATCAGCTTATCTATATAAAAAATCAATATTTCAATAACCTTTTAATACCAAGTATGCTATGCCAACTTATTCCATAAAAGATCTTGAGAACCTGACTGGTATTCAGGCTCATACAATAAGAATTTGGGAACAGAGATATAAACTTTTAAATCCGGAAAGGACGCCTACCAACATTAGGAGGTATTCCGATCAAGATTTGCGAAAACTCTTGAGTGTTACATTGCTAAATAACAATGGTCTCAAGATTTCAAAAATAGCCAGATTGTCTGATGCTGAGATTGCCGAGGCAGTGATGCGTTTGTCTGAAGGCGATAATAACAACGTGGAAAATCATATTGAAAGTCTCAAATTGATCATGCTCGACATGAATGAGGCGAGATTCGATAAATTATTTGGCCACTTAGTGTTGCAGATGGGATTTGAAGAGACCATCATGAGTGTTTTCGTCCCATTTTTCAAACGATTGATTTATCTCTGGCAAACAGATTCGGTGACAACAGCTCAAATAAATTTTATCTTGGCATTATACAAACAAAAATTGTATGTTGCTATCGATGGTTTGACTTCTCCGGAACGAGCAGACAAAAAGAAGTTTATCTTGTTCCTGCCTAAATCTGAATGGCTGGATAATGGGTTGCTATTCTGTAATTATATGCTTCAAAAACGAGGATTTCAGACACTGTATCTAGGTGCGTCGTTCCCAGCTGAAGAATTGTCGGATATTTTACAAAAAAATCCGGGTAGTTATTTGTTCTCTGTGGCGACTCTGGCGCAAATCGATTTGACGGCATATTATCAGAAAGCATTAGCAGCATGTACTAATGGGCAGCAATTATTAGTTACAGGAAATCAGACAAGTACAGTCAAAATATCCGAGCCTCGTTTTACGATTATCGGGGACTATCCTGAATTCCGGGAATTTATCGATCGGTTGTAGATAAATACACCAGACGGTTGGCAAATATATCATTGTTTGCTTGCCATCTGAAATGCATGAAAATGCGCTTAGCAGTTTCGAAACTGCTAAGCGCATTTTTGGAATATTATATGTTACTATTTCATGAATAATAGGATACAAAAATGATATTGCGGCAAGCTACTTTAGATGATAGGGCATTGATACGTCATATTGCTATTCCTACGTGGAAGGTGACCTACGGGGATATATTGACAGATGAACAATTTGCCTACATGATTGAAAAGATGTATTCTGACGACTCTATCGATCAACAGATGCAGAGCGGACATGAGTTTTTTATTGCTTATAATGATGATGAAGCGCCTGTTGGTTTTATGTCGCTTCACTCGAAAGATACTGACTTTTATATTTTAGAAAAGCTCTATGTGTTGCCACATGCTCAAGGCATTGGGTTAGGTCGTTTTCTTATTGAACAAGCGGAAGAATATATTCGTCGTCGGCATCCTAACCAGCAGGTGATGCTTGAGTTGAATGTTAACCGTAATAATCGGGCAGTCGAGTTTTATAAGCGTCTCGGGTTTAATATTGACAGGCTTGTGGATGAATACATTGGCGATGGTTTTTATAAAAACGACTATATCATGCAAAAAACCGTTTACTGCTGAAAAGAGATCCTATTGTTCTGCACTTGCTGTTTGAACGACCGGAAATAGAATCAACGAGAGTTGATTTTTAAGATTTTGGATATTCGATACGTACGTGATAGATGTTCATCAACCGGTTTTTGATGATCTGTTTAGCTGTATTGATCTCCCTGTATGTGATATTAGCATCGTTATACTGGTCTTCTAAAATTTGATAGTTGACGATGTTATCCACTAAATCGCTGATGTTTCGTTGATTTATTTCCTTTAAGCTACGTGATGCGGCTTCGATGGAATCGCACATCATCAATACTACCATTTCTTTTGAAAAAGGTATGGGTCCCGGATAAGTGAACTTCGAACGTTCAATTCGTTTCTCCGAATGTTGTTTTTGATAAAGGTGGTAGAAAAATCGTACCGTCGTTGTTCCATGATGTGTTCGGATAAAATCGATAACATGTTGCGGAATACGATTTTTCTTGGCTATTTCAATTCCATTCGATACATGTTCAATAATAATTTGCGCGCTATTTTCAGGGCTTAAATCTTCATGTGGGTTACGTCCTCCCGATTGATTTTCGATAAAGTACGCAGGGCGGTTGATTTTTCCGATGTCGTGATATAACCCTGCTGTACGCACCAATAGGGGATTACCTCCTATTTTTTGTACTACTTCTTCAGCTAGGTTGGCCACCTGCAATGAGTGCTGGAAGGTCCCGGGTGCAACTTCCGACAATTTGCGCAATAACGGTTGGTTTGTGTCTGAAAGTTCCATCAGCGTGATGTCTGATATGAATCCGAAGGTTTTTTCAAAAATAAAAATGGAGGGATATGCTACAAATAATAATACGCCACTGATGCAAAAACGCACATAGTTCATCCAGTCGATTTGTGCTAAAGCGGTGCCCTGAATCAACACCATCGCAGTGTATACTACAAAATACGATAAAATGACCAATATGACCGATTTAAAAAGGTTACCCCGCCGATACATCGTATGAACATTGACCACAGCTATGATCCCGGCAACGAAATTGAGGAATACGAACTCAAATCCATTGGGAGCTATAAATCCGGTTAACAGGATAGTGACTACATATACAAAGGTAGCTGTTCGCGCATCGAAAAAAGTACAGATAATTACAGGGATGAGCACGTATGGCATTACATATAAGCTAAAATATTCATGGCGAACCACCATATATGACAAACTGATGAACAGTACCATCATTAAAAGCAGGAAAGCAGTTCGTAATGTGTTACGGAAAATGCTCGGCCGGAAAAACATTAAGTAAATATATATCAATGAAAAACAAAGTATCACAAGGATAATTTGTCCTGCCAGGATTTGTTTGAAATTACCGGATGAGCCGACCTTATTTTCAAACTCATATTTCATTGATGTCAGTAAGTTGTATTTTTCATCGTTCACTACTTCACCATGAGCAATAATCTTTCGATTCATTGGTATGATGCCCTTTGTGTACGATACTTTACTGATTTGTTCGGCTTTTGCCTTCTCGGTAAGATCGGCATTGAAAAATAAGTTAGGAACAATAAACTCGTTTAAATTCAGGTTTTCCAAAAAATCCTGTTCTTGTTCATCCACAAATACTTGCAACTGTTGAATAATTGCTTCGTAAGCAGATTTTTGGGTAAACAAATCTTCCACATCCCGTTCTTCCCCAATGTTGTTTTTGATAACAATGATTTGATCGGATAAACTTTGGTGGCTTGCATCATCTTCCGCCTGTAAAATTCCTTGATGATACACAGAATCTAACAAGGTAATAATTGCATGATAGAGTATTTTACGTTTATATCCGCTCAAGTGGCTATTTTCCCATTGTTCGTTGAATGATATATCCAATCGTGCTATTTGTTGATCTACAATTTCCGAGTGTAAATTGTAATATATCACAAACGTTCTTTGCAGACTATCTTTTTCGGTATTTAGTTCTTGTTGTGTTTTTAATATCGGAACATCAAATGGTGCATACAAGTCTTCGTGCCTCCATATTTTGCCTTTTTGAAATTCGTATGGAAACTTACCTTCACGCGGAAATAGAAGACATACGATAACGATACTTACTATGTAGAGCAAGATGACATAGGTATGCGTGCGTACAAAAAGTAATGCTTTAGACATGTGGGCATTTAATATTCATCGGTACCGAAGATACATCATAACACCTGATGTTTTTTGTTTGTTCTTGCAGGAATCCGATATTTCACTCATGCAAATTAAACGAAAAACATTGAATAATGTACGATATTATTTTCGGCGGTTGGTTAAAAACAGCCATACAAATCTTTTTATTCCCTGAGAATCATCCGGAGGGTCAAAAAATATTTGGAGATTCATAATTCGTCCTTATCTTTGCAGCGCTTTTTAGCAATCGGGGTGTGGCGCAGTTGGCTAGCGCACTTGCATGGGGTGCAAGGGGTCGAAAGTTCGAGTCTTTTCACCCCGACTGCGAAACAGGTGATTACAAGGTAGTCGCCTGTTTTTATTTTGGTATCTTTGCCACCGAAAAGAAAAACCTCTATGTACAAACGCATCACATTAAAAGTCGGGTCCAATGTATTGACCCTGCCAGACGGAAACCCCAACGAAAAACAAATCGCTAAGTTGGTGGAACAGATAGTCATTTTAAAACAGAAAGGGATAGAAGTGTTGTTGATTTCTTCTGGAGCAGTGGCTTCAGGACGAAAGGTTATTGGTTCTCCGAAACATTGTGATGCTGTATCGTGTCGTCAGTTATGGGCCGCTGTGGGGCAGGTGAGACTCATACAACTTTATAGTGAGTTGTTTGCGAAGCATCAGATGATTTGTTCGCAAGTATTGGCCACTAAGGAGGATTTCCGTGACAGGCGTCATTTTTTGAACATGCGCAACTGTCTTGAAACTTTGCTCCGGAATAAAGTAGTACCCATCATCAACGAGAATGATGTGGTATCTGTTACCGAGTTGATGTTTACTGACAATGATGAACTTTCGGGTCTGATTACCAATATGATGAATAGTGATGCGCTCATTATTCTAAGTAATATTGATGGGATTTATGATGGACATCCTGCGGAGCCCGGTTCAAAAGTAATTCCGGTTATCGAGCCCGACAATGTTTCTGTTTCTAAGTTTATCGCCCCAACGAAGTCGAATTTTGGACGCGGGGGAATGCTGACCAAATTTTCCATAGCTAAAAAGGTTGCGTTGGCTGGCACTCCTGTACATATTGCGAATGGGTTTACCGACAATATACTGTTAAACATCATCGATGGGAAAATAGATACGGTGCAGACTCGGTTTGCACCAGGCAGGAAGACCACAACTTTTAAAAAATGGTTGGCACATTCTGACACGGTGGCTAAAGGTGCTGTTCATATCAATGCTGGCGCAGCAGCCCGTTTATTTGACCAACAGGCTGTGAGTTTATTGCCGGTTGGTGTAACGCGGGTAGAAGGCGATTTCCTGAAAGGCGATGTGGTCCACATTGTGGACGAACAAGGAAATATTATTGGTTTAGGACGTTCTGAGTATAATTCGGATACGGCAAGAAAGAAAATAGGCGAACGCAATGCCAAACCGATGATACATTACGATTATCTATACCTAAAATAGAAATAGTCCCAGTAGACTACTACTGATTTTTATTCTACAGTTACCGATTTTGCCAGGTTGCGCGGCATGTCCACATCACGTTTTTTGTTGACCGCAATATGATAAGACAATAACTGCAACGGGATGGTCACCAACAAGGGATCAAAGCAATCTTCGGTAACAGGTACTTCAATCACGTAATCGGCAATATGTTTTACGGTGGTATCATTGTCACTGATGACAGCAATGACGCGGCCATTTCGTGCTTTTATTTCCTGTATATTGCTGATGACTTTCTCGTACATATCGTTATCCGTGGCAATGGCCACTACTGGCATTTCACTGTCGATAAGTGCAATGGGACCGTGCTTCATTTCGGCTGCCGGGTAACCTTCAGCATGGATGTATGATATTTCTTTCAGTTTCAAAGCACCTTCCAATGCTACCGGGTAGTTATATCCACGTCCGAGATAAATAAAATTGTGGGCATAAGTGAAAATATTCGACAATTCCTTGATTTTGTCATTTGATTGTAAGATCAACTCCACTTTATCAGGAATCGTATTCAATTCTTGTAACAGTTCAAAGAATCGATGTTCTGTGATGGTTTTTTTTTCGCGGCCAATACACAGTGCCATCATAGTGAGCACAATAACCTGTGCGGTAAAAGCTTTAGTAGAAGCAACACCGATTTCCGGACCAACGTGCGTATATGATCCTGAATCGGTCTTACGCGGGATAGACGAACCTACGACATTACAGATTCCATAAACAAAAGCTCCGGCTTGCCTCACTAAATCTATGGCAGCCAGCGTATCAGCTGTCTCGCCCGATTGTGAGATGGTAATAATGATATCGTCGGGATAAATCACCGGTTTACGATAGCGGAATTCCGACGAATATTCCACTTCGACAGGGATGCGGCAAAATTCTTCGAATAGATATTCACCAATCAGGCCTGCATGCCATGATGTTCCACATGCTAAAATCAGGATGCGTTTGGCATTGAGAAAACGTTCCTTATTGTCAATGATGCCCGAAAGAACCACATTATTGCATTCTACGTTGATACGGCCACGCATACAATCGCGCAAAGTACGCGGTTGTTCGAAAATTTCTTTCAACATGAAATGAGGATAGCCACCTTTTTCGAGTTGGCTTAGGCTCATTTCCAGCTGAATAATTTCATGCGTTTTTTCAATGTTGCCGATGGTAACTATTCGGGGTTGTTCTCCACGACGAATAATAGCAATTTCCTCATCTTCCAAATATATCACTTTATTGGTATATTCGATGATAGGCGAAGCGTCTGAGCCGATGAAAAACTCATCATTACCAATACCTAACACCAATGGACTGCTTTTACGGGCTGCAATAATTTGATCAGGATTACTTTTTTCAATCACGGCAATAGCATATGCGCCCACCACATGACTCAGCGCCAGCTGAACGGCTGTGCACAAATCAACATTGTTCAATACCTTCATGTATTCGATTAATTGAATCAGCACTTCGGTATCGGTACTGCTGTGAAAAGTATATCCTTTTTGCAGCAGTTGTTCTTTCAATACAGCATAATTTTCTATAATCCCATTGTGGATCAATGCCAGATTTTCTGATTGCGAATAATGAGGGTGTGCGTTAGCATTGCTTGGTTCACCGTGTGTAGCCCAGCGCGTGTGGGCAATACCGATGGTCCCTAAAATGTCTTTGCTTTTGCAAAATTCTTCCAAATCAGACACACGTCCTTTGGCTTTATATATATTCAGTTCATTCTGTTGGTTCAACAGGGCAACGCCGGCACTGTCATAACCGCGGTATTCTAACCGGTGTAACCCTTTGATTAAAATAGGATAGGCTTCCTGATGACCTATATATCCGACAATTCCACACATATTGTATTATTTGATGGATCGAACGGACTTTTAAATCTCTGTTAATTCCGTACGATGTAAAGAGCGATGTATTATTAGTCAGCATTTTCTTTGCGACTTGCTAACTATATAGACGGCTCCCATTTATCACGATGAGAAACAATGGCCGTCATGATATTTTTACAAAAGTATATATATTTTCTATCAGACGAAACTATATTTGTAAGCATCATCATTGATGCTAATATTCATATAAGATAACAACTGCTATGCCAAAATTTTATAGTCTTGTAGCAATGTTAAAAGATGGATTAGTAGAAATTTTAGTTGTCGAAAAACGTGTAATTTTGCTGCTGAATTTTATGCAGACAAAGTAAGGACAATAGCAGCCAATTGCTTAATATCCATATTCATTTTATGAAATACCTGACATCTTTACTTATTTGTTTTATCACTTTTCATGCATTCGGACAGGCGGATTACCAACCGCAAAAAAATGCACCGGACAAACTACGCAATGATTTTCTGTTATTGAGAGATACTTTGCAAAAAGTACATCCTGCCCTATACCGGTATAAAAACAAAGAAGACATTGATCGGATTTTTGACAGCTGTTTGGCGATGATTCGCGACAGTATGGCTGTTACCGATTTTTATGCCTTAACAAGTTTCGCTATTGCATCTATAGAAGATGGACATACCAATTGCAGGCTTCCCGGACAAGTCATGCGTGATTTTGTCAACAGCAAAAAACTATTCCCTGCTTTGGTGATGTTCATACAAAATAAGGCTTTTATATTCTGCTGTCGCCAAAAAGAAGAACTCAAAGGAGCAGAATTGTTAAGTATTGACCATCATGCAATGGATGGAATCATACAGAATCTTTTTAACTATATTTCGTCGGACGGCGGTATTCCATCAAGAAAGAACTGGGACTTGGCCGAAAATTTTCCTATTCTATATAACATCCTGTATGGTGATAAGAGTAGTTTCAGCATCACCTATAAAACCAAATCAGGAGATATAAAAACAGTTACCTTACAAGCAGATTTGATAAAAAACGTGACTTGCGGCAATCCTTTTCCTAAGCCCGTTAAGTATTTGCAATTGCAATATCTACCGGATGGCATAACGCTTCTTACCATTAAGACATTCTTCAATGGTTACCTGGAACAATCCGGTGAAAATTTTAAAACATTTTTGGACTCGGCTTTTCAAGACATGAATCAGAAACAAGTGAAGAAACTGCTCATTGATGTGCGCGGTAACCCAGGTGGCCATGATAGCAATGGAGTGTTGCTCTATTCTTTTCTGGCGCAAAAACCTTTTCAATATTTTGTGTCGGAGAGTACTGTTAATGAAATTGTCACCGAACAAGACCCAGGTCACCCAAATTTAGGCATAAAGCAACCGCGCGAGCATCCGTTTAAAGGCAAAGTTTATTTTTTGATGGATGGACGCAGTTTTTCTACAACCGCTGACTTTTGTGCAGTGGCAAAGAGAAATAAAAGAGGTTTGTTTTTTGGCGAAGAAACAGGTGGCGGTTATTATGGAAATACTTCTGGTAGTGAGATTGAAGTAGTGCTGCCCAATACTCAACTCCATTGCAGAATTCCAAAGGTAAAATATGTATCTACTACCGAAGAACCTGTCACAAGCTGGAAAGGTGTTATACCCGATGTTCTCGTTTACATCACGATAGACGATTTAGTCAACCACCAGGACGGGCAATTGCATGATGTGCTTCAAAAAATTGCATATGATTGAAAGTTGTATATAACTCGGCATTATTCTTGCGCATTATCATTTTGAGTGAATAAATTGGCAAGTTTGTGTGAATTTAGTAAGTTTGCGCCGTAAATGCAGCCTGGAGATAGGCTGTTCTGATATTAAAGAAAATGGCAAAAGTAAGAGGGGCAATCGTGATAGATGCCGAGCGCTGTAAAGGATGTG
>JAVBMZ010000148.1:0-22804 GCA_031551935.1 Bacteroidales bacterium | reverse complement strand
CATGTTTTCACGAATGATGGCTAATGCATCCACATTTTTGTAAAATTCATTGGTACGTACATCTACTACATATTGACAATGATCGGGCACCACATTATGCTGGTAACCAGCTTGAATTATAGATACCGTCATCTTCACTCCACCCAGTAATGGTGACATATTTGGAAATTGAAATGTCCGGAACCATTCGATATCATCTAATGCTAAGTAAATAGCATTAACACCTTCATTACGTGCCGCATGTCCGGTCTTTCCGATAGTTTCACAATCCAGTACCATCAAGCCTTTCTCGGCCACCGCCATTTGCATCCGTGTAGGTTCGCCTACAATTGCTAGATCAAGTGGTCCCAATTCATCTAATATGAGCGCTATACCATTTTTACCCGTAATCTCTTCTTCGGCAGTAGCAGCATAAATAAGGTTAAATTTTCTATCTTTTTGCTTTTCGCAATGCAAAAAAGTAGCCATCAGACTCACCAAAGAAGCGCCCGCATCGTTACTGCCCAAACCATATAATTTTCCACCTTCAATAGTAGGTGTAAAGGGATCGCGCACCCAAGAAGCAACGGGTTTCACTGTATCATGGTGCGAATTAAGCAGAACAACAGGCAATGTGTCATCGATCATCGAACATACCCAGACATTATTGCCTTTACGAAAAGTGCTACATCCTCGTCCTTTCAGGAATAATTCAATGATATCTGCAGTTTGTGACTCCTCGCGACTCAACGAAGGCGTAGCAATCAACCGGCATAATAAATCAATGATTTGTTGGTGCATGTTATTTGAATAGAACAGATGACAAGGTTTATCAGATCAAAACAAATGGAGGAAGTAATCTAATAGAACCTACATTGACTTCAATATTTCTCTCAATATCGTTTGAACTGATACTACACGGTTTGCAGCTTCTTCAATCACAATGGAATTTGGACTATCAATCACTTCATCAGAAACAACCAAATTACGACGTACTGGTAGGCAGTGCATGAATTTAGCATTGTTGGTCAATGCCATATTCTTGGCGTTACAAGTCCACGCAAGATCTTCGCACAATATCTTACCATAGTCGACATACGACGACCAGTTTTTAGCATATACAAAATCTGCATCTTTGTATGCTTTTTCACGGTCGTACTCGATAGTAGCACCTTTAGTGAACGACGGGTCCAACTCGTATCCTTTGGGATGGGTGACTACTACTTCATAACCAACTGCAACCGCCCATTCGGCAAATGAGTTAGGTACCGATTGTGGTAATACACGGCAATGTGGCGCCCAGGTCAATAATACTTTCGGTCGTTCCACTTTTTTATACTGTTCGATGGTAATGACATCGGCAAAAGACTGCAATGGATGGCGTGTTGCTGACTCCATGCTAACAATAGGCACTCCGGCATATTGAATAAACTGGTTAAGGACACTTTCGGAATAATCAGCCGCGCGATCTTTCAATCCCGGGAACGACCGGATACCGATAATATCGCAATAACGCCCGATAACAGCTGCCGCTTCCTTTATATGCTCGGCCTTATCGCCATTCATTACCACGCCGAATTCGGTCTCGATTTTCCAACTATCTTCATTGACATTGAGTACCATAGTATTCACCCCCAGGTTCTGTGCCGCTTTTTGTGTACTAAGACGCGTTCGCAGGCTGGCGTTGAAAAATAACAACCCCATAGTTTTGTGCCTGCCCATAGTCTCGTATTTGAAAGGGTTTGCTTTGAGCTCAAATGCCTCTTTAACTATGTCCTTCAAGTTTGTGACATCATGTATTGACGTAAAGTGTTTCATTTTTTATTGTTGATTAAGTTCAAGAACATCAGACAAGAAATTTGACCGCTAACACACCCAGTGTGCATAACAAAGTAGCAGCGATGACACCCCGCGTGGCATACCAATATTCTTTATTCAGAAAAAGGTAGAAAACAAGTAAATTAGGAATAACACACAAACTGAAAATTTTAGGAAGCGCCCGCATCTTAAAAGAATATTGCAGATATTTGCTAAAAGGCGTTTCCGAATACCCTATCAGATAAAAAACGAGAAAAACCACTAACGGCAATACAATGCCCAAAGATAATCCTATCCAAAATTTATTCCAACGACGACTCATACATCCCCTTTGATTTGATATAGTTACTTCACTACAACCCCATTCATCACAGCCTGATCAGGTGTCACAAAGACTAATTTTCCGTCGGCGTCTTCGGCCAACAGGATCATTCCCTGAGAATCAATACCTTTCAATTTACGTGGCGCCAGATTTACCAATACGCATACCTGTTTGCCGACTAATTCTTCAGGCGTAAAATAAGCCGCAATACCCGACACAATCGTTCGTTTATCAATGCCTGTATCTATCAACAATTTCATCAGTTTATCAGTTTTCGGCACTTTAGCAGCTTCGAGAACCGTACCCACACGGATATCCATCGTCGAAAACTCGTCATAACTGATATCCGACTTAGCCGGAGATGCTTTGAAACTGTTTTTTTCATTAGCCACTTTCGTATCAGCCAGCCGCTTTAGTTGTTTTTCAATGTCTTCGTCTTCTATCTTTTCAAACAACAAAAATGGTTCACCCAGCATATGTCCACTGGTCAACAAATCACTATTACCAATACACTCCCATGCAATTTCTGGCAAATGAAGCATTTCCTTAAGACGTGCCGAACTGAACGGAAGAAAAGGCTCTGATAATAAAGCCATATTAGCCGCCAATTGCAACGCTACGTTCAGAATGGTTTTTACGCGTGCTTCATCAGTTTTAATCAATTTCCAAGGCTCTGTATCAGCTAAATATTTATTGCCAAGACGGGCAAGGTTCATTGTTTCTTTTAACCCTTCGCGAAAGCGGAAATTTTCCAATGAATTTTCTACATTAGCACGAATAAGTGCTATTTCAGCCAATGTCTCTTTATCATAATCGGTTAAATCAGCAATTTTGGGAACGATACCATCAAAATATTTTTGCGTCAATACCAATGCTCGATTGACAAAATTGCCATAAATCGCCACCAATTCGTTGTTGTTACGATCCTGAAAATCTTTCCATGTGAAATTATTGTCCTTGGTTTCAGGCGCATTAGCTGTTAAAGTATAACGAAGCACATCTTCCTTCCCGGGAAAATCATCTAAATATTCGTGTAACCAAACTGCCCAATTACGCGAAGTGGAAATTTTATCATTTTCAAGATTCAAAAACTCATTTGCCGGCACATTCTGTGGCAAAATAAATGAACCTTCAGCCTTGAGCATTGCCGGAAAGATGATACAATGAAATACGATGTTATCTTTTCCTATGAAATGTACCATGCTGCAATCGTCCGACTTCCAATAATCTTCCCAGGTATCGGGTAATAACTCCTTAGTGTTGGAAATATAACCGATAGGAGCATCGAACCAAACGTATAGCACTTTGCCCTCTGCACCTTTTATAGGAACAGGTACACCCCAATCCAAATCCCGAGTAACAGCACGAGGTTGCAACCCCAAATCAAGCCATGATTTACATTGTCCATACACATTACTTTTCCATTCTTTATGGCCTTCGAGAATCCAATCTCTCAGAAATGGCTCATATTGGTCAAGTGGTAAATACCAATGTTTGGTAGCACGAAGTACAGGTACCGAACCGCTAAGAGTCGATTTAGGGTTGATGAGATCAGTAGCGTTAAGGGATGTACCGCATTGTTCGCATTGGTCTCCATAAGCACGTTCATTTCCACAATGTGGACAGGTTCCGGTAATGTAACGGTCTGCTAGGAATTGATGGGCTTCCGCATCATAGTATTGTTCGGTTTCCTTTTCGACAAATTTACCATTATCGTATAAAGTTTTAAAAAAATTAGACGCTGTTTGGTGATGTATTTTGGACGTTGTACGCGAATATATGTCAAACGAAATACCAAAACGTTCGAAAGAATCTTTAATAAGAGCATGGTAACGATCAACAATTTCCTGAGGCGATACACCTGCTTGCCGCGCCTTAATAGTAATTGGCACACCATGCTCATCGCTTCCCCCTATAAAAACGACATCGCGGCCGCGCAAACGCAGATAACGAACATATATATCGGCAGGCACATATACTCCAGCTAAGTGGCCAATATGAACCGGTCCATTAGCATAAGGCAAAGCCGTGGTGACCAAATGTCTCTTAAATTCTTTCATTCAATTTTTGACTTATATTTATGTTTGTTCGATTAGGTTTAGGATAATTGAAAAATAATACTTAACTTACTGTTTTTAATACCAAGTATTAAGATTTTTGTCTTGTTCAGCATATTTCTTTCTCATTATTTACGTTATCAAAGATAAGGCATCATTTCTTATGGACACTCATCTGTACCAAATCGATGCGTGTATTGGATATTTTCCTGATGACAAACGTATAAGGATTAATTTGTATCATTTCACCAGCTAACGGAAGATTCAAGTGATGATACAAGATAAATCCAGCTAAAGTATCATAATCGTCCTTTTCGGGAATATTTAAATGATATGTTTCGTTAATATATTCTATTTCAAGTCTTCCCGAAAAAAGAAATTCGTGTTCACTTATTTGGCGGTCTACCAAGTTATCCTTGTCGTGCTCGTCTTCTATTTCGCCAAAAATCTCTTCAATCAGGTCTTCCAGCGTGAGTAATCCGGAAGTTCCCCCGTATTCATCCACCACAATAGCAATACTCCTATGTTCCTGCATGAAAAGATGCATCATTTTGTTCCCCGACATCGTTTCGGGAACAAAGGTTAATGGATTTACCATCGATTGGATAGAGTCCGGATTTTTAAATAAATCTTTCGAATGTACATATCCAATAATGTTATCAATATCGTCCTTATAAACAATAATCTTAGAAACACCAGTATCAGTAAATTTATGTTTCAATTCCTCAATCGATGTATCTTCCTCAATAGCAACTATGTCTATTCTCGGAATCATACAATCGCGTATTTTGACAGATGAAAAATCAAGTACATTCTGAAATATCTTTATTTCGTGCTCGGCATCCTGTTCCTCTTTACTAACAGGTTGTACTTCACCAGCAAAATGCTCAGCGGCATCTACTTTTCGAAATACCAATTCATCATTGTTTTTTACTTGGTTATTTTTAGCAAAAATGCGAACAAAAAATATAGAAACTCCCATGGTTATTTTTACCACAGGATACAATAAGATACAACATATGAACAATGGAACGGCACAAACATTCAATGCAATGTTAGGATAAATACGAAACAATAATTTCGGCACATATTCAGTCACCAAAAAAAACATCAATGATGCAGCAGTAACCAATACCAATAATGTGAGCAATACTGACGGTATATAACTGAAAATAATCGGTAAAAGTGCAACCGTCAATACAATGCCATAAACCACCAGAGCAATATAATACCCCACCAACATCGTAGACAAATATTGTCCCGGGTTCCTCGTAAAGATATTGATAATCCCGGACGGAAATTTATTTTGCTTCCATGCCCATTCGATACGCAACTTATTGGCAAACACAAAAGCGGCTTCCATGCCTGAAAAAAATACAGCAAAAAGCAACGATATAATCATCATCAAAAGAACACTCATAGACTAATCCTGATTACTTTTTTCGTCATCGAACACTAATGTTGCATTACCACTAAGCAGTCTCCATTGAGAAAAGTCCTGCTTGGCAAACATACCATTTTTTCCAGTCGCTACAGTCCCTGTTTTGGTCGTATATTTAGTGAATTTATCGGAATATACGATCGCTTTATTCTGATCCCAAAACATTTGTTCTGTCTCCAATTTTGCTCCTTCTTCATTTATCAAGACCACATTACTTTTTGCTTCCCAAATTTTAGTGGTATGATCTTGTATCGCCCAGTTAGCTGTTATTTCCGCTTTGAGCTCACCGGTTTTTTCGTAGAACCACACATGTATACCTTCGGGAAACTCGTCACGTGGTTTCTGTGCTTCAACATATTGCTTCACAAGCGGTGCCTCAAGCTTCATTTGCAAACGAGCAGAATCAGTATAAAACAATTCGATATTGGTAGCCGTTAAATCGGGCTCCTCATCAGGGTCAATGATTTTATTAAGTACCTCCATGTCATTAGAACATGCAAAAATCACCAATACCGACAAAAATATCAACAAATGTTTGAGAAACAGATTCATGAAGGAGGCATGTTTTATCAATTAACAAACCCTCAAAGCATAAAGTTGCCTTGAGGGTTTGCCATGACTTAAATATTTTTTAGTTAAAACGGGCTTTGGTGGTTTCGTTGATCCAACAACCTACGTTGATGGTATTGCCTTCAGTAATATCCCGAAAGAATGCTTCTTCTTTTTTAGGAAAATGCTGTGAATATTGATTAATCATGGAATTTACCTGAGATACTGAAATCTTAGATTGATTGTCATCTCCTATTAAAGATTTCGCTTTTTGCAATTTATCCACTATTACCCAATAAATCTGAGCTTTTTCAAATTCATCTTCGCCACATTTAGGGCCTGCCGCATAGGTATTGGCCAATAAAACATAAGGTAATCCCCAATCAGGACGTAACTTACTGGCTTCGAGTGCGCATTTTTTGGCTTCCGTATATTGTTTGAATTTAGCTAACCGGATGTTACCCAATTGATAATAATAATTCGCCTTATCAATAGGATCATTTTCGTGCTGGATGGCACTTTCAAAATATTCAATGACCTTATCAAAATTATCTTTCTTGATGAATAATTTAGCCATATTATATGCAGCCGCTGATGAAGGATCTAATGCAAACTGTTGTTCTGATGCTTTTTCAAATAATTGAGTATCTGTACAGTCTGTACCATCCTGACGTTCTTTACTAAGAATTCTCGTTAACTTCCGTAAAAAATCAAGATCATTTTTATTGGTTTCAAACTTGGCTCCATATATTTTCACCAAATTGTTACAATTAGCAGCCTTACTATTCGCAAAACTGTCGTCAATCATGTCCCTTACTTTAGCCAAATCTTCAGTCGGCGTTTTTTTGATGGCAGCGCTCAAATAATCACTCACCTTGGTGTAATTTTCGAGCAATTCTTCATCAGACAAATTTTTTGCATCATTTTGTTCTATGGTGATTTTCATATAATTGGCATAGGTAATGGCGGGAGTTTCTTCTTTTTCCAAGGCCATACTTTCTTCCAAAAATTTCAATATTTTACGTTGACTCTCTGGCGTGCCATCAGAATACCTTATCATATCCTGGGCCATAGAAGCCAAATAAGTACCTTTATTTTGCGGACGCAATACCATCCCCTTTTCATATATCTGCATCAATGTATCTACCAAAGCTGCTTTTTTTGTAGGGTCTACTTCTTTAACAATAAAATCTTGGTACATAGCAATACCGTGTGCTGCAAGATTAACAGATGATTGTGGACAGTCTTTGAATACTTTACGCCAGTTGACGACAGCCGCATCATAATTCTTAAATCTGTAATCTTGCTGGTATAATGATAAATGTCTGATACAATCAATGCTATCCTGTCCTTTTCCATATTTGGTTTTGGTAACCGACCCAGGTTGAGCTGATACCGAAATCGCAAAAATGGAACTAAATATTAAAGTGCTAAAAATATTACGAACTATTGTCTTCATGGTTACAAACTTTTCTTGGTGTGTCTATTTACTTTTAATACATTGCCATCTTCATGTCTGCTGAAAAGGCACATTTAATTTTTCTTTCTTTTACTAATATTATATTGAATAATTTTTCCCAACCCGATAAAAACCAAATTAGATTCTACAAAAATAGGGATTTTCAACTTATCTACCAAAAAATTTACATCCCCTCCCGTCATTACCGCAACTAAATCCGGATATTGTTTGGTAAAACGTTCTATATATTCTTTTACTTCAAAAATGATACCATTTTGAACTCCGGCTATTATAGCTGCCTCTGTGGAATCTCCAATCATCTTATATTCATTAGATTGTATTAGCAGGGGTAACCTTTTGGTGTAATCATGTAAAGATTGAAAACGCATTTTCAAACCTGGTGATATATTACCTCCATGATAATTTCCCTCACCATCAATAAAATCAATAGTTAACGCTGTACCTGCATCAATGACCAAAACATTTCGACCGGAATACAGGCTATGGGCACCCACAACAGCTGCTAAACGATCTTTACCTAATGTCTCCGGTGTTTGATATAAGTTTCGTATCGGAATTGGCGTGCCGGCTGTTAATTCTATAAAGTAAGGTGCTTTTTCGATCAAAGCCTTCATCAACAAGGGCTTGATCTCACTAACGCTTGACACAATACATGCATCCGTATGTGGCAAAGTTCTCACATACTGCAATATAGCATCTGTATCGGTAATTGAAAAAGAAGCCACTGTGTCTATTTTATCATACGCCACAGTGGCCATCTTCGCCAGTGTATTACCGGCATCTATACATAATATCTTCAAATCGACTATTTAGTTGAAAACTTATAGATGGTTTGTGTGTGGTAAGTTTCTCCCGGTCTTAAAATCGTTGATGGAAAATCAGGCTGATTAGGAGAATCAGGGAAGTGTTGCGTTTCGAGGCACAATCCGGCGTTTCTATCAAATTTACCATCTTTGCCAAACAATACTCCATTGAGAAAATTACCGGAATAAAATTGTATCCCTGGTTCTGTGGTCAATACTTCCATAAAACGGCCACTTTTAGGCTCATATACAGTAGCTGCCAATGCTAAAGAACCGTCGTTATTACGTAATACCCAATTATGATCATATCCACGACCAAGCTTCAACTGCCCGTAATCAACATTGATACGTTCACCAATTTTATGGGGAGTAGTAAAATCCATTGGCGTACCTGCCACATCGACCAGATTCCCAGTGGGTATCAAACCGCCATCCACTTCAGTGTATTTGTCGGCCAAAATGACCAATTCATGATCAAGTATGGTAGGTTGTTGGCCTGCAGAAAGGTTAAAATAACTATGGTTGGTCAAATTACAAGGGGTAGCCTTATCGGTAACGGCTTCATAATCAATTTTCACTTCATTGGAATCAGTAAGCGTATAAGTGACTTTCACCTGCAAATTTCCTGGATAACCTTCTTCCATATCCTTGCTCGTATATGTCAATTCGAGTGCATTTCCATCTGCACTTTCTATTGGCTTTGCATTCCAAACCACCCTATTAAAACCTATGTTGCCACCATGTAAATGATTTTTTCCATTATTTGTAGCCAACGTGTATTCTACACCGTCTAAGATGAATTTTCCATTAGCAATACGGTTACCATACCGCCCAATGATAGCCCCAAAATTTGGATTACTTCTTTCATATTCAGGACTGATATAACTGGCTAAGTTATCAAATCCAAGCACCACGTCGCCCATTTGCCCATTTTTATCGGGTACATATAATTCGGTAATCATACCACCATAGGTGGTCACTTTCATCACCATACCATTATTATTGGTCAGTGTATACAATTCAACGGGTTGTCCATTAAATTGCCCGAAATCTTCTTTCACAATACCCGCTTTTACTTGCTCTTTGTTTTGTCCGCTTCTGCTGCCACAAGAAATTAAACTAAATAAACCCATTGTGGCCACTACACACACCAGTGTAATCCTACTTACATATTGCCTTGTCATGTTTTCAAATTGGTTAATAAACGTAAAATTTTATATCTCCAAAAATACATATTTTTATGTTTCATCAGGCACCATTTTTCTTAAATTATCATTGTAACATTATCCTTTTTCCTATTTTTGTGTCATATAATTGTGTCTTATGGTTCATTTTTCAACAATATACGCATATAAAACAATATTTCCATGTCGCCATTACAAGTTTTAGATGATGTCAAATTAAATTTCAGTCCGGGATCATTGGTTGTTATGAACATCATATTAGCATTTGTGATGTTCGGGATAGCCTTGCGGATGAATATTACTGAATTTAAAGATGTTATCAGGAAACCTAAAAGTTTTATTGTTGGTGTTGTTTCTCAGCTTGTTCTATTGCCCTGTGTTACATTTCTCCTGTGTCTGGTACTCCGACCTATCTTATCGCCATCGGTGGCACTGGGTATGATTTTGGTTGCTGCCTGTCCTGGTGGTAATATTTCTAATTTTATTACCACTATGGCCAAAGGTAATATATCGCTTTCCGTCAGTTTATCAGCATTTTCCACATTAGTTTGTGTGATCATGACACCTTTCAATTTTTCTTTTTGGGGAAAACTGTATTCCGATGCCTCTAAATTAGTAATGCCTATTGAAATAGATTTCTGGGAAATGGCGCAAACAGTTTTTATCCTGTTGGGGGTACCTATTGTATTAGGGATGTTGTTTGCACGCTACTTTCCAAAAGCCACACAAAAGCTTATTAAACCCATGGCCATTTTTTCCATTGTCGCATTTATTGGGTTTATAGTAATTGCCTTAGCAGCTAATTTCGGCTATTTCATGAAATATATCCATCTCATTGGACTCCTTGTTATTCTTCATAATGCTATGGCTTTGTTAACTGGTTATTGCGCTGGGAGAATCACTCGTCTTTCATGGAAAGATCTGCGTTCGATAACCATCGAAACCGGAATACAAAATTCCGGTTTAGGATTGGTTTTGATATTTAATCCGAAACTTTTTAACGGTCTCGGCGGAATGGCTTTTGTCGCTGCATGGTGGGGAATTTGGCATATCATCTCAGGACTGGGGTTAGCCTATTTTTGGCGAAGAAAAATACCAAAACAAGAATAATTTTGCATCAAAACCAACCTGTCTGGCATTTTTTCATCTCTGCTGCTAGCTGTTTTGCCTGCCCATTGACATGTTCATCAAGACATCTCCAAAAATCCGGACCATGATTCTTATGAATGGTATGTGCCAATTCATGTAGGATGACATAATCTATAAGATATGATGGTAAACGCATCAAATGAATATTCAAATTAATGTGATTACCGGCAGAACAGCTTCCCCAACGGCTACTAAGATTTTTCACTGTCACACCCTGATAGCAAAATCCATGTTCTGTAGCCAGTTGTTCCGTACGTAATGGCAAATATGCTTTGGCTTCTTTCCTGATGGTTTCAATAACATAGTGCCTGATGGTTTTTTGCGCATTGTCCGATGTTAAATCAACGTCTTGAGGATAAAATACCTGTAATTGTTCTTTGGTTACCCGTGCGCGAAAGCGTTCCGATTTCCACGGAATAAGCCGCAACTGATGGCTATGTGTCGAAAAATCCGTATCGGGCATAAAAATTGAAAAGGTACGTTCATGTTGCTCCATCCTTGATTTTGCTTTCAATATCCAAGCTGTTTTCTCTTCCACAAAAGCCATCGCCCGTTTCAATGAAGTCCTCCGTGGAATTGTCACCCGTATTCCACAAAATGGCTTCAACGAAATACGTAGATTTTTGGCGGTTGCACTTGATACAAACGTCACCTCACCTATATTTGGATAATGAATAGATTGTTCCATGTCATTAAAACGTGAAAAAGCTGCCTGATTTCTCCGACAGCTTCTCCAAACACTATTTTTAATCTACAAATTTTGCATTTATTTAATTTCCGAAGTCGTCAAATGCCAACATCTCCTTCGGAACACCGAGATTATCGAGCATCTTGATCACAGCGGCAGCCATCGGGCCAGGACCACACATGTAATATTCAATATCTTCGGGTGCTTCATGCTTGCTCAAATAATTATCATAAATCACCTGATGGATGAAACCCACGTAGCCTGTCCAATTGTCTTCAAGACGCGGCTCACTCAATGCAATATTAAAAGTAAAATTCGGAAATTCTTTTTCGATGGCACGGAAGTCTTCTTCATAAAAAATCTCATTCTTAGAACGAGCGCCATACCAATATGACACTTTACGATCTGTTGTTTTTAATGTATGGAAAAGATGAAACAAATGAGAACGCAACGGAGCCATACCGGCGCCACCACCAATGTAAAGCATTTCACGCTTGGTATCCTTGATAAAGAATTCGCCGTAAGGTCCGGAAACAGTCACTTTGTCGCCCGGCTTACGCGAGAAAATATAGGATGAACAAACACCCGAAGGTACGTTCGCCCAGTTGCATTTAGCCCTATCCCACGGTGGCGTGGCAATGCGGATGTTCAGCATCACGATATTACCCTCTGCCGGGTGATTGGCCATGGAGTACGCACGATAAGTTTCTTCGGTATTGGTCATCTTCAAGTCCCACAATTTGAATTTGTCCCATTCGGCGCGGAAACGTTCGTCTACGTCTATGTCTTTAAAATCCATGCTGTATTTTGGCACATCAATCTGGATATATCCGCCTGATTTGAAGTTGAGATTTTCACCTTCGGGTAGCTTCACTATAAATTCCTTGATGAACGAAGCCACATTGCGATTAGAAACTACTGCGCATTCCCACTTTTTGATACCCATTACTTCTTCGGGAACCTGTACCTTCATGTCGTTGCGTACCTTTACCTGGCAGCCCAAACGCCAATCCTGCTGTATCTGTTTGCGGGTAAAAAAACCCACTTCGGTAGGAAGAATTGTTCCACCACCTTCTATTACCTGGCATTTACACATACCGCAAGTTCCACCACCACCGCAAGCTGACGGCAGGAATATCTTTTGCGCCGAAAGGGTAGCTAATAGCGATGATCCTGGTGCAGCATCCAGCTCTTCTTCCCCGCCATTAATATCGATAACGACATTTCCCTGCGGAACCAGTTTCTTTTTGGCATACAACAATAATATGACCAGAAACAAAATGGCGATCAGGAATACCACCATGCTTGTAAGGATTGTGGTCATTTGTGAGGCTAACAAAATCATTGTCTAAAATCTTTTGAATTTTGAATTTTGAATTCTTGAAATTATAATTTAATCCCCATGAAACTCATAAAAGCAATTGCCATCAGGCCTGTAGTGATAAACGTGATACCCAAACCTTTAAGTGGCTCAGGAATTTGCGAATAGCTCATCTTTTCGCGGATAGCAGCTAAGCCGACAATCGCCAGCAACCAACCGATACCGGAACCGAGTGCATAAGAAGTGGCTTCGCCGATATTGAGAAACTCACGTTCCTGCATAAACAGCGATGCTCCCATAATGGCACAATTCACTGCAATCAACGGAAGAAAGATACCCAATGAAGAATAAAGCGCCGGGGCGAATTTTTCAACAACCATTTCTACTAATTGCACCATGGCAGCAATAACGGCAATGAACATAATGAAACTCAGAAAGCTGAGATCAATGTCAGCAAACGATGAGCCTAACCATGACAACGCACCGGCTTTCAGTATATAGTTTTCCAACAAATAATTGACCGGAACGGTGATTAACAACACGAAAGTAACTGCTATCCCAAGCCCCATCGATGTTTTCACCGTTTTGGATACTGCCAGGTATGAGCACATACCTAAGAAGTACGCAAAAATCATGTTGTCGACAAAAATCGACTTGACAAAAATGCTAACTATATTTTCCATTTTTCAATTGTATATGGTTGATTGATTATTGTTGATTGATATGGCAATAATCAATATTCGATCATCAATATTCAATTACTTCTTCGCTTCCTTCGTATTTGCCCTTTGTATCCAGATAATCACACCAACAATAATCAACGCCATCGGCGGAAGGATTACCAAGTTATTATTATGATAGCCGAAATCGTAAAATGCCTGGGGAATGATTTTACCCCCCAGTAAAGTTCCCGAACCGAGCAATTCGCGGACAAAAGCTACAATCACCAGGATTAATCCATAACCGGCACCACTACCAATACCATCTAAAAACGAAGGCCACGGCTTGTTGGCCATTGCAAATGCTTCCAATCGCCCCATGATGATACAATTGGTAATGATCAACCCCACAAACACCGACAATTGCTTACTTACATCATAAGCATAAGCTTTCAATATTTGGTCGACAATAATTACCAATGCGGCAATCACTACTAATTGCACAATGATACGGATACTGTTAGGTATAAAGTTGCGAATGCTTGATATAATCAGGTTCGAGAATCCAGTCACGGCGGTTACCGATAGGGCCATCACCAAGGCAGGTTCGAGTTTGACCGTTACGGCCAGCGCCGAACAAATCCCCAACACCTGTATCGTTACCGGGTTATTTGCTAAAATTGGTTCGAATAACGGTTTGAGTTTTTTGGATGAAAATACGCTCATTGTCAGTTCGATTTATGTTGTGAAAAATAAGTCTGGTAAGGTTCGAGGCTATTAAACATCATTGCTTCAAGCCCCTTGCTGGTAATGGTTCCGCCCGAAATAGCGTCCACCGTGTGGCTATTAGGCGTATAAGTGCCTGTTTTCTCTACTTTTATAGAAACGAACTTATTCGAATCATCAAAAAGCTTTTTATTCGGGAATTGTTTCTGAAAGGCCGGCGTATTGATTTCGGCGCCCAAGCCCGGAGTTTCACCCTTGTGGTCAAATGTTACGCCGTATACCGTGTTCATATCACTTTCCACGGCGACGTTACCCCAAATGGGCCCCCACAATCCGGTACCTCTTACAGGAATCACCACAAACGATTTACCATCCTTTTCAGCAAGATAAACAGGTAGTAAACGTTCATTCTCAGGCTTTGCATTCTCCTTTTTCAGGTCGATCTTTTCAGGAGTTTCGCCACTAACAGTACTTCCATCAGCCTTGATCACAATGCCTTGCTTGATATATTGTGGATACTTGGCCAGCACATCCGATGCTGTCGACTCCACACCCAACGCAGCCAGAATGTTGCGCTGACGCTCAATTTCGATATTTTTATCTTGTTGCGGCTTCAATGAAAGCGCGGTAAAAGATAGGGATGCTGCTACCACCAGCACCAACGCCGATGAGAAGCAAAAAATATACAGGTTACTAAATTGTTTCATCTTCTTTCGAATTTATGCTTTGACAGTTACCCGTTTCAACCTCCGTTTGATGTTGGTATTCACCACGTAATAATCTATCAATGGCGCAAAGGTATTCATCAGCAGGATGGCTAACATCATGCCTTCTGGATAACTCGGGTTAAGCACGCGGATCAATACCGCAAACAGCCCGATCAGGAATCCGTAAATAATTTTACCCGTGGCGGTATGCGAACCAGTTACCGGGTCAGTAGCCATAAACACAGCACCAAATGCGAAACCACCCATCACGAAATGATAGTAAAACGGTAGTTCCATATAGGAATTAGCGCCCCAGAGATTGAACAGTAATCCCATCACGGCACCACCTGCAAACACCGAAAACATCACGCGAAAACTGGCTACACCCATGATCAACAAGACAACTGCACCGATCAAGATCGCCAACGTCGATGTTTCGCCGATACTACCGGGAATCAATCCCAGAAACATATCACACAACGACGCTGTTACCGGTTGTCCTGCCGCTGCTTCGGCTAACGGTGTTGCACCACTGAAACCGTCCACTAATTTCACACCTTCATTTGTGACGCCTGACACCCAAACCTTGTCGCCCGACATTGCTGTAGGATAAGCAAAGAAAAGGAAAGCGCGTGTTAGCAATGCAGGATTCCAGATATTCATACCCGTTCCGCCGAATATTTCTTTGCCAAATATCACAGCAAAAGCCGTAGCCACGGCCACCATCCATAACGGAACACCAACCGGCATCACCAACGGGATCAACATTCCCGATACCAAAAATCCTTCGTTCACTTCGTGTCCACGAATCTGAGCCACAGCAAATTCGATCCCAAGTCCCACTACATATGAAACAACAACAATTGGGAATACTTTCAAAAATCCGAACCAGAAATTTTCCCACAGTGTACGAGTAATTCCCAATGCTTCGGAATTTTGGTAGCCAGCATTCCACATTCCGAAAAGCAGGGTTGGCACCAGTGCAATAATCACCACGCTCATCGTGCGCTTAAGGTCCGACGCATCGCGGATATGTGTACCCTTCCGTGTCACGGTATTGGGCACAAATAAAAAAGTCGAAAATGCATCATAAGTCGAATGTAACTTTTCGAACTTACCGCCTTTCTCGAAATTCGGTTTTATTTTGTCTAAATATCTCCTTAACGGATTCATTTTAATTAAGTATTTATTTGATTTAAGCCCCCTACATCCCCCTGTTGGAGGACTTAAGTTCCGTTCTCCCCTCGCTTTGGGAGAGGGGGCGGGGGAGAGGCCTCATTTAACTCATTTCCTTAATCATCATATCGATACCATCCCTAATGATAGATTGAACATCAGTCTTAGAAGTACATACAAATTCACAAAGTGCAAAATCTTCCTCTGCCACTTCATAGATGCCCAATTGCTCCATTTTTTCGATTTCACCGGCAAGTATTGCTTTCACCAAATGTTCGGGATAAATATCCATTGGAAATACACGTTCATATTGCCCTGTCATTACCAATGCCCGATGTCCACCATGCATATTGGTGTCCAAGTTGTATTCTTTATTAGGGGTCAACCATGAGAAGAATGTACGACCTGCACTGTATTTGCCAAATCCCGGTAATGCCCATCCAAGTAACTCATAATAATCGCCTTCAGGAATCACTGTCACTTGACTATCATAGAAACCAAGGTATCCGTCCGAAGCTACGCGTGTCCCTGTCAACACGTTTCCGCTAATGTAGCGTATATCACCTGCCTTAATGTTGTCGGTAAAAGATGTCATGCAGCAACCACCTGTTACTTTATAATAACGGGGCGTATTGATCTCTGAACCACACAACACAATAGTTTTCGACACATCGTATACTGCTCTATTCATCAACCGACCAATGATCGACACATCCTGAGGGTTGACATACCAAACAATATCTCCTTTATTAACAGGATCAATATGGTGAATTTGTACCCCCACATTACCTGCTGGGTGTGGCCCTGAAAATTCATGTATTTCTACATTTTTTGCTTTCATGAAATTAGCTGCCGGAGGATAATCCGAATGCACACAAAGATGCACTTTTCCAGAAGTCAATTTAGCCAAAGTATCGATACCTGCTTGAAAATCAGAGTCTACATTTTGAAAAATGTAATCGTAATCCGGACCAAGGGGAGCAGTATCAAAACACGAAATAAAAATAGACTTTGGCATATCCTGTGGGTTGGCAATAATCGCATACGGACGTTGCCTAATGAACGGCCATACGCCACCTGCCAGTAGATATTCAGTAATCGTTTCTTTGTCAAGAGTAGAAGGTTTGATTTTTGCAAAATCCTCCGAAGCATCTTGTCCGTCGGTTTTTACCACCACCTCAAGGATACGACGTTTTTCACCGCGTACCACCGCTTCCACTGTTCCGCTAACAGGCGATGCGAACAACACCTCTGGACGATTTTTGTCCATGAACAAAGCGCTCCCGGCTTTTACCAATTCACCTTCTTTTACTAACATCTTAGGAATTAGCCCCGGAAAATCAACCGGTTTAACAGCATATCTGTCTGATGCTTCAGCTTTGACAAGTATTTTTTCAGCCTTGCCCTTTAACTTAATATTCAGACCTTTTCTTATTTTAATCACTTTTGACATAAACCACAGAGTTGTTTATTTTTAAGAAAGTGCAAAAGTAATATTGTATTTGTCAATAAAAAAGAGAAAACAAGAAAAATATTTTGATACGGCAAACACCTTTTATCCTGTTAACAACCAAAAACAGACTAAACAATAATTTAATGATGTCTTCTATGTTATAGAGAATTATGTCTATAGTATGACAAAAAATCCACTACCAAGTGTATTTCTTTCATAAAATTTTTCTCACTTAAAATAGTGAAAAAATGCATATTAAAATTTTGTAAAAAAACTTTTTGTGCAATGTATTTTTTATTCAAAAATAATATCTAACTTTAAACATATATTCTAAACATTTGTTTACATATGAAATGTATATTTAGAACATCGATATACTCAAATATTAGCGCACATGGACTATAATCGGATCAAAATTGAACTAGAGCGTAAGGGGGTTTCTGTCAGAGACTTATGTTACCAGATTGATATCACCGAGCAAGGTCTGCATCAGATGATAAGGAACAAATCTATGAAGATAGAAATACTGGAACGTATATCATACGTTTTAGATCTCCCCATGTCTTATTGGTTTAGCGAACAGGAATATATAAACACTCCTCCCATCATTAATAATATTAATAATATCAATAACATTAATCATATCAATAACAACGCCAATAAATATATAACGACCCAAATAATTCATCAGAAAATTGATTCTTTAACTAAAGACCTGAATAACATGTTGAAAGAATTAATACCGAGATAAATTCATCGGTTGTCATTATACTATTATGGCACGGTAATTTATTTTAGAAAAACTAGCTACACAAAATTCCAAAGACAAAATTTATCTTTGCAAGTATCTTTAAAAGATAAATCATGCAACCATATATCCTCCATATCGAAACTTCGACTGATTTGTGTTCCGTTGCCTTGTCTCAAGGAAAACAGTGTGTCGCCATCTGTGAAAACACTGACGGACGTAACCACGCAACCATGCTCACTCCATTTATAGACGATATATTAAAAAATCATGATCTGACGCCAAATCAACTTGATGCAATTGCTGTCAGTGCTGGCCCTGGTTCTTATACCGGTTTGCGTATTGGATTGTCCACTGCTAAAGGTTTATGTTATGGATCCGGAATACCGTTGATCGCTATATCAACCCTCCATGCAATGTGTTGCGGCTTTCTACAGCAAAATCAGGAAATTGGTACGCCTATCCTACTTTGTCCAATGATTGACGCCAGACGAATGGAAGTTTACACTGCTTTATATGACGAACATGGCAATATGGTAAAAAATATTTCAGCAGAAGTTATTACTGAAGATTCTTTTAAGGACTATTTGGACATTTATCGCATATATTTTTTTGGTAACGGTGCAGCCAAATGCAGCCAAATTATCACACATCCCAATGCATCGTTTACAAATAATTTTGTACACTCTGCACGCTATATGATACCGGACTCATTCATCGATTTTTCTAAAAAAAACTTCGTTGATGTAGCCTACTTTGAGCCATTTTACCTGAAAGATTTTATTGCAGGAAAACCGAAACAAATGTTGGCATAAGAAGACGGTAAAATGGTGGTAAACATCATTTTACTTTTTCAGAATCACTATTTTATAGTCATATGGTCTTTTTTGTATCTTTGCAACATGTATCATAAAAACTGGATTGTAAAACCGACACCCGATACGACTTTGGTACAACACCTTACAGAAGTATTGGGTGTTGATGTTATATTGGCCGGCTTGTTGATACAACGTGCTATCGCTGATTTTGACAGTGCCAAAGCGTTTTTTCGGCCTTCATATGAGCATCTGCATTCTCCATTCCTGATGAAGGATATGCAAAGGGCTGTAGATCGCATCAATCATGCAATACGCCATCGCGAACGTATCATGGTTTATGGAGACTACGACGTAGATGGCACCACTTCAGTAGCAATGGTATATTCCTTTCTCAAAAAAATATACCCAGATGTAGATTACTACATCCCCGACCGCTATACGGAAGGTTATGGGATTTCCTATCAAGGTATCGACACGGCTGTTACAGGAAATTTCAAATTGATTATCAGTTTAGACTGTGGCACCAAAGCTGTAGATAAAATCAGTTATGCCAACTCAAAAGGCATTGATTTTATTATCTGCGATCACCATTATCCCGGAGCGGAATTACCAGCGGCTTTTGCCATACTGAATCCTAAACGGGCAGATTGTACCTATCCATATAAGGAGCTTTCAGGATGTGGCGTAGGCTTCAAAATGTTGCAAGCTCTCGCGCAAACCAATAAGATCGCCATTGAAGACGTATATGAATACATTGATTTAGTAGCAGTGAGCATTGCGTCTGATATTGTTGCCATGGATGGCGAAAACCGTGTGTTAACTGCTTTAGGTATTCAAAAATTAAATGAAAAACCGTCATTGGGATTGAAATCTATTGTCAAAATATGTGGCCTGGAAGGTTTACCCAAACAAGTGGATGACATTGTTTTCAAGATTGGCCCACGCATTAATGCCGCCGGACGTATGGAGTCTGGGAAACATGCCGTACGACTGTTGATCTCGGATGACGAAAAGGCTGCACGTGAGGTTGGCGCAGAGATTGACCGTTTTAATGACAACCGGCGCAACATCGATTCAGATATTACCTGTCAGGCACTAAGAATGTTGGCTGCCGATCCGGAACAAGAATATCGCAAAACAACTGTATTGTTTGAGCCTACATGGCATAAAGGCGTGGTCGGTATTGTTGCTTCGCGGTTAATTGAAACCTACTACCGTCCAACGGTTGTCCTGACAAAGTCTAATGGGTTTGCCACAGGTTCGGCACGTTCGGTGGAAGGTTTTGATCTTTATAAAGCGATCGATGCATGCAATGATTTACTCGAAAATTTTGGAGGACATATGTATGCTGCCGGTATTACCCTGAAACCGGAAAAAGTACCGGAATTCAGCCGGCGGTTCGAAGAGGTGGTAGCCAAAGCCATCACTGAAGAACAATTAATTCCATCAGTAGATATTGATACAGAGATCGGTTTTGCAGACATTACACCTAAGTTTTTACGCGTACTAAAACAATTCCAACCCTTTGGACCTCAAAATATGTCGCCCGTATTCCTCACACGGCGTGTGATGGACACTGGAAACAGCAAAATTGTAGGTAAATGCGGTGAACACCTGAAATTAGATGTATACCAAGAGCATCATCCTGAAATAGTGTTTCCAGCTATCGGGTTTCAATTGAGCGAACATTATTCATCAATACGTTCAGGCACGCCTTTTGATATCTGTTACGCTGTCGAAGAAAATACTTTTCGCGGCAAAACGACCGTTCAATTGTATATTAAGGATATCAGGCCATCCAACATATAGCATTACTGAAAAAACATGATACGTGCTGTGCGCCAAAAGTTAGTAATTTCATGCAGGCATCTTAAGTGTTTTTAATGTAAATCTTAAATATTTTAATGTAAATCTTAAATATTTATCACCGACAGCCTAAATACCCATGATCCATGCAAAACCACTTAAAAAATATTAATTTTCAGGAAAATATAATCCAACATGCAGATTTGCTCGGCTCGATAGGTATGGGATGCTCTCTAAAAGTTTATATTGAAACATATGGTTGCCAAATGAATGTCAACGATAGCGAAGTTGTGGCTTCTATTCTTTCTGGCGAAGGTTTTAGCATCACCAACAAATTGGCCGATGCGGATTTGATATTGGTAAATACTTGTTCGGTTCGTGAAAATGCCGAACAACGGGTTCGTGGCCGTTTGGACGTATTCCGCATGGAAAAAAAGAAACGTCCTGAGATATTGATTGGGGTGATTGGTTGTATGGCCGAACGCCTGAAAAATCAGCTGTTGGAAGAAGAAAAGTCTGTTGATTTAGTGGTTGGTCCCGATGCTTATCGTGATCTTCCAAACCTGGTACGCAGTGCAGGTACCGGACTCAGGTCCATTAATGTATTACTTTCACGGGAAGAAACTTATTCGGACATCAGTCCTGTGCGGATGGATAAAAACCGTGTTTCGTCATTTGTTTCCATCATGCGTGGATGTAATAACTGTTGCGCTTTTTGTATTGTCCCATATACGCGTGGAGCGGAACGAAGCCGCAGCCAGGATACCATATTACGGGAAGTCCGCGAATTAGTCGATTTGGGATATAAAGAAGTAACATTATTAGGGCAAAATGTCGATTCGTACCGGTGGCAAAAAGACAGCGGTGATCACACAGACTTTGCCGGACTGTTAGCATCAGTCGCTGCCGTGTCCCCGGAATTACGTGTGCGTTTTTCCACTTCACATCCTAAAGATATGACAGATGAAGTGTTACATGTAATGGCAGCCCACCACAATATATGTAAAAGTATTCATCTTCCGGCACAGTCGGGTAGCACCCGGATACTTGAATTAATGCGACGGAGATATACCCGTGAATGGTACCTGGAACGTATCGAAGCCATCAAACATATCATACCAGGATGCAGCATATCTACCGATATCATCGCCGGGTTTTGTACGGAAACGGAAGACGATCACCAAGACACGCTATCACTCATGCGTGAGGTGCATTTCGATTACGCTTTCATGTTCAAATATTCTGTACGTCCTAATACATTGGCTGCACGTACCATGCAAGACGATGTACCCGAAAAAGTGAAATCCAAACGTTTACAGGAAATCATTGATCTGCAAGGGCAATTATCGGCCGAAAGCAAGCGGCGCAGCGTCGGACAAACATACGAAGTATTGGCCGAAAGCTTGTCCAAAAAATCAAACGGCCAGTTATCCGGACGTAACTCGCAAAACATGGTGGTTGTATTTCCTAAAAGTAATTATTCCCCGGGTAATTATGTACAAGTGCATATTACAGATTGCACACCGGCAACACTCATTGGGATTCCAGTGTAAGTAAGATCGAGTTTAAAGTTTCACGTTAATATTTTCACCTTTCATCATCATAAAAATGTCTCTATTATTAGATAATACCGACTTAAGCAAGTTTATTGTAGTAGGCGACCGTGTACTGATTAAGCCCAAATCGCCGATGGAGAAAACAAAAGGCGGATTGTTACTTCCGCCGGGAGTGCAGGAAAGCGAACGTATCCAAAGTGGCTATGTAGTTAAGGTTGGGCCAGGTTATCCCATTCCGGCCATTGCTGAAATTGATGAACCTTGGAAAAACAAAAACGATGAGGTTAAATATGTGCCATTACAACCGCGCGAAGGCGATTTGGCTGTATATTTGCAAAATAGCGCTTACGAAATAGAATTTAAC
>JAVBMZ010000153.1:0-17776 GCA_031551935.1 Bacteroidales bacterium | reverse complement strand
AAGAAGAAAATAATGGCTTCTGTACCCAACCCAACAGTAAGCATGATGCCTGCAAATGGCCAGTGTTGAATTTTAAATAATGCACCGATAATCACCACTGATGCACCGATACCATATAATTTGGCCATAAATTTTTTCCATCCGGAACTTTGTGTTAATTCTGCAAGACCCATAATATTAATTTTTAATGTTATTTTATTTTTTACTCTTTTATACTTTTTTATTAACTTAACGTACTGAATTGCCCAAGTAATCGCGCAAACACCTGAAACCGATATAAGAAGAAGCGGTGTCCTGATATTCATATGCTCGAGTACTCACTTGTAAATAATATTCAATATCTTTCCATGAACCTCCGCGAATAACCTTACGTTTCATCACAGCAGGTTCGTCGGGACGTGCATTATATTTATAGTCAGGATTCAGGTCGTGGGTGAAGCGGTATGCCGACTCATCATATGCAGTAATAGTCCATTCTGCCACATTGCCAGCCATGTCATATAATCCCCATTCGTTTGGCTCATAGGTACCCACGCGTACTGTACGCACCCCGCCATCATCAGCGTAATTTCCACGCAAAGGTTTAAAGTTGGCTAAGAAACAACCTTGATTGTTGCGGGTATAAGGACCACCCCACGGGTATTTGGAATTTTCGAGACCACCACGGGCGGCGTATTCCCATTCGTATTCGGTAGGCAACCGATAGTGGTGTACAAAAGGATCCCTTCCTTTAGCCAAGGCGTTGTTCAATAATTCTGTCCGCCAGATACAAAAAGCGTTCGCTTGTTTCCAGTTGACACCTACTACAGGATAATTGTCGTAAGCGACATGCCAAAAATACATACTGGCTAATGGTTCATTATACGAATAAGAGAAATCGCTAATCCAGCATAATGTATCAGGATATACCGGTACATTATCATGCATCACGAAAGCCGAACGGTCTTTTACTTCAACTCGTTCCCCTAAAGCATTGAAAGCAAATCCTTCGTATTGTTTCTTTTGGAAATTATACCTATTACGAGGATTAGCAGCCTGTTTCATGTCTACCCAATAGTAATCATATATCAATTTGCGGGTATCAACTTCTTTACGACCAAAAAAACGTTCTTCCTGAGGCAGATAAAGTTCTTCCAAAGCCTCTTTTTGATCTTCATTTTTTCTGGTATCTATTTTTGCATTCCAATTTAATGGACGTTTATCTTCATCCAGCATGTCATAGTCATCACCTTCCAACAAAAAGCCGTCAACACCGGCTTTAGCTAATGTGCGTCGTTTGATGGAATCCCTCACCCAGAATACGAATTGCCGGTATTCATTATTGGTGATTTCTGTTTCATCCATCCAAAACGCATCTACAGTGATGGTTTTTGACATATTGTTTTGCGACCACGCTACATCTTGGTCACTTGGTCCAATAGTTAAAGAACCTAATGGAATATAAACCATACCATATGGTTCTGGTTCAAAATATTTACCCCTGCCTTGCACTCCGGTTAATTCTCCGCTGGTGCTGCTGCCGCAACCATAGAGAATGATTAAGAAAAGAAAACTTACAGGAATTAATCGTTTCATATATTTCGAAAATTTAATACTTGCTAATTGGAAATTATAAAAACCTAACACTTTTATATTTTTGAACTACTTTTTCTTTGACCAGATTGAAACAATAACTAACTACAATTTCATGCGAACCGCTTGAATAATGTCTGACATCGGTATATGAATAATCATAGGAATAACCGATTTTAAGCCCGTTGAATAATTGAATACCAATCATGCCGATAACCGCGTCGTTCAATCGATATCCTACGCCACCCCAGAATTTTTTGTTATACATAACGTTCACATTAGCTGACAACTGCGATGCGGTTCCGTCTGAATAAACCATTAATGAAGGAGCGAATTCCCATGCCGGATTCCGTAATGGAATTAAGCAACCAGCGCTTGCATAATAATGCCTTTTTAAAGTGAAATTTGAAGAAGGATTTTCGTATTTCATCTTTGGTTCCAAAAGGTGAGTGGTTGATATACCTAAGTAAGTTCTCTCACTACGGTAAAAAAGACCAAACCCCATATCAAACCCCATGACACTTTCATTTTCTAGTGGTATAGCATAGTCATCTTTCCAGTTGGCATTTGGAATATACCATGTTGCTGCTAATGCTTTATTCAGAAATAACCCACTAATACCTATTCCTAATTTACCCGGGCCAAGGCTGATTCGGTAAGCATAATCCAATCCTACACTTATATCCTTGGAGAAACCGAGTTGATCGCTCATTACCGTCACCCCGATACCATGGTTAAGCCCGAACAATCTAAAAGGAGCATTAGCGGAAAAGACTGAAGTCACAGGTGCTCCATCCATACCCACCCATTGTTGGCGGTGTACGACTGACGCACAGATTGCATCATGACTCCCTGCATATCCGGGATTGACAGCTAATTGATTGAACATGTATTGGCTATACTGTGGATCCTGCTGGGCAAAAATATCAAAGACCATTGTAAAACCACATAAAATACCAAATAGCAACCTTCTCATCCTTATATCGTAATTCTTATAGAATAATGACATTTATAAAAAAACGTAAAATAACGAAAAAAATTGTTTACGAACAAAAATGCCATTTGGAATTTTGTTTGCGGATTAATATTCCTTTATACTGCATAACTCCACAAATTGTTACATTTTTTTCGTTGAAGTTTTCATTATTTTTCGCGTTTATTTTACATATTGCTGATTAATAACCAAATAAATAATTTTAATTTTTATAAATTAATTAATTCTTTGATATGTTTTCCACCACCTATCGGGAATTTCTTGTTCGGCGGCTTTTGCATAATCTTCCTGTGTACAAGATATTATTTCATTATATTGGTTGCTTTTGAGCGATGGAACCTCCATCCACCATCGTTCGGTCTTCACATTTTTGTAAAAGCATAAATGGTGATGCAATTGATCAAAATAAATGAGGTATTTCTTGAAATTTTGGATCATATTTTTGGGGTTGTCCGGATTACGACGTTTTACCCCTTCAATAAAATACCATAATGTTTGCGCTGCCAGCTTGGCGGTGATATTTTGTATGTCATTATTCGGAATCATATCAAATAATCCTAAAGACTTACAGCGGTAACTTAGTCCGGCATAATAGGCTAACTGACAAATCTCTTCTCCAGAAAAGCCGTTAGGAGAGGAATTTGATGCAGCTGGTGCGTCTGAATATTTGACAGCATTCATGCTTATAGCCAATAAATCCGAGTCTCTGATGATGGGTTCACTGTCGCAAAGATTTCCTGATCTGACTTCTCCTAACCGGTAGGCCTCAAAATGTCGATTTTTAAAGAATTCCAAATCTTGCTGGGATACGTAATAAGATTGATAACCTAAGTTACAAAAATGAACAGGTAGATTGTTTTGACTGAACATCAATGTATTCAAAGGTTGTTTTTCTGTACCTTCGGGTAATTTAAGTTGCGGTACAATGCTTGTTGCGTTAATTTTTTGCCCTTCGACAGCTAAATAATTACCGTAAAATACATCCATTGTTCCTCCAATGACCAATGTAACAATATTACGTTCGTAAAGTTCAGATAAAACATGTTTTAGCCCAAAATAAGTATCCGCTAATGTTTTTCCTGTGCGTAAATTTCCCAAATCAATGATATCCCCCGGAGAACCGTCAGACAGGGCGTACAGTTGCCTGCGAATGTATTCGGGAGATTTAATTTCGCCAGCGCCATCTGAAAAACGATCTTCAGGAACTCCTAAAATGGCTAATTTCGTTGAATCAGGAATGTCAAAACCAACTTCACCGTCGTATAAGGTAACACTACGGCCAATGTTGTTAGATTCGCTTGCCGACTTGAAATTGTTGCTTACCGGTATCAGGTAATCTGTTACAGTCATTTTTTCGCGCTTTTACGATTTTTTTTCGGAGAAGTGTCATTACTACTTTCGTTGACGATCTTCATACAATCGTCGAAACTGAGTGCCGCAGGGTCTTGTTTTTTAGGAATTTTGTAATTATTCTTTTTGTAAGCGATGTATGGTCCCCAACGGCCGTTCAAAATTTGTAATTCCGGATCTTGTTCAAATGTCTTGATGATTTTGTTGCGATCGGCTTCTCGTTTGGCTTCAATAATTTCTATCGCCCTTTCTTGTGTAACGGTGAGCGGATTATCTGTGGCTGGACGGAGCGAGTAAAATTTAGAATGATGCAGCAAGTATGGACCGAATCGTCCTACGGCAGCTGTGATGTCTTTCCCTTCGTACTGCCCTACTTTACGTGGCAGCTTGAATAATTCCAACGCTTCTTCAAGCGTAATGGTTTCGATATGTTGCCCTTTCAATAAGCCTGCGAAACGGGGTTTTTCGTCATCAGACACTTCACCAATCTGTACCAATGGGCCATATTTTCCAATTTTGGCCATTATTGGCTTGCCAGATTCTGGATCAATACCTAATTGACGTTCCCCGACGGTACGTTCGGAAGTTTTGGTCGTTATGTCTACCTTATGATGAAATGGACGGTAGAACTTGTCGATCATTTTCGTCCAGTTCAGTTTTCCCTCAGCAATTTCATCAAAATCTTTTTCCACAGATGCGGTGAAATTGTAGTCCATGATGTCATCAAAATGGTCTATCAAGAAGTCATTTACAATCATGCCGATGTCGCTGGGGAACAATTTGGCTTTTTCGGCTCCTGTAGTTTCGGTTTTGGCTTCTTCTTTAACAAGATTGTCTTTTAGGGTATAGACGGTATACTTACGTTCGTTACCAGGTTTATCCTCTTTTGTTACATATCCTCGGTTCTGAATGGTCGAAATGGTAGGCGCATAAGTCGACGGGCGGCCGATTCCCAATTCTTCCAATTTTTTAACCAAACTTGCTTCGGTATAACGTGGCGGATGATGCGTGAAACGTTGCGTTGCACTTATTTCATCCGGCCATAAATTCTGTCCTTTAACGATGGGCGGTAATAAAGAGCTTTTTTCTTCTTCATTATCGTCGTCAAATGATTCAATATATAATTTGAGAAATCCGTCGAATTTGATAACTTCTCCTGTGGCCACAAATTTTTCTGGAGTGGTCGAAATATCAATAGTAACGGTTGTTTTCTCTAATTGAGCATCGCTCATTTGTGAAGCCACAGTACGCTTCCAAATCAGTTCGTACAGGCGTTTTTCTTGTGCCGATCCTGTTATTTCATCCTGATCCATATAAGTGGGACGGATAGCTTCGTGTGCTTCTTGTGCTCCCTTGCTTTTGGTTTTGTATTGGCGGCTTTGCGAATATTGCGCGCCAAAATCTTTGGTAATTACTTTTTTGGCCATGCCAATTGCCATGTCCGACAGGTTCACTGAATCGGTACGCATGTAGGTGATTTTTCCTGCTTCGTATAATTTTTGCGCTATAGCCATGGTTTGCGCTACAGAAAAACTTAGCTTGCGACTAGCTTCCTGCTGCAAAGTGGAAGTAGTGAATGGTGGAGCGGGTGATTTCTTGCTAGGTTTGGTGTTTACATCGGTTATCTTGTAAGAAGCCTGCTTACACCGATTCAAAAAATCTACTGTTTTCTTGGCTGTGTCGAAACGTTCGTTTAGCTCCGCATGTAGGATGGTCTTCTTGTCTTTTTCGGCAAGCAGGAATTTTCCGGCAACCTTGAATGAAGAAGTGCTTTTGAAATCGCGTATTTCACGCTCCCGTTCCACTAATAGACGTACTGCTACTGATTGTACTCGACCTGCTGATAAAGATGGTTTAACTTTTTTCCAAAGTATGGGAGATAATTCGAAGCCTACCAGGCGGTCTAACACACGGCGGGCTTGTTGCGCATCTACCAAATTTTTGTCAATATCGCGTGGATGATCGACGGCTTTGAGAATAGCGTCTTTTGTGATTTCGTTGAATACAATACGTTTTGTATGGTCTTTTTTTAAATCGAGGACTTCAGCCAGATGCCATGCGATAGCCTCTCCCTCACGGTCTTCATCGGAAGCAAGCCATACCGTCTTGGCCTGTTTGGCTAATTTTTTCAATTCAGAAACGACAGCTTTCTTGTCTGCTGAAATAACATATTGTGGTTGGTAATTGTGTGCAACATCAATCCCCAAATTTTTCTTTTCCAAATCCCGAATGTGCCCAAAGCTCGATTTCACCAAAAAATCTTCGCCAAGGAATTTTTCAATGGTTTTGGCTTTAGCTGGAGATTCAACAATAACTAAATTCTGTTCCATCAAGATAATGTATGGTGTCAAAAAACGGTACAAAGAAAAACAAATAGAATCGGATGTTCAAAATTTTACCACAATTATTTCGTATTTTTGTCCTTTCTTTAAAAAAGATAGCATGGGTACAAAGAAGAAAGTAGTTCCTTTGAAGAAAAAGATTTTATACGCTTTTTGGGGAACAGTGGCGGGTATATTTTTCTTAGTTATTTTATTGTTTGTGTTGATAGCCAATGGCAAGTTTGGATTTATGCCGACTTTTGAGCATCTGGAAAATCCGAATACAGACATAGCAACGGAAATCTATTCAGCAGATGGTGAACTGTTGACTACTTTTTTTATAGAAGAAAACAGAAATCCTGTTTCATACAGGGAGTTGCCTCCATATCTGGTTCAGGCTTTGGTTGCGCGTGAAGACCATCGTTTTTCCGATCATTCTGGGATTGATGGATGGGGATTGGGACGTGTCGCTGTGAAAACCGTACTGTTGCAAAAATCTGGCGAAGGTGGAGGAAGTACTATTACGCAACAATTAGCCAAACAACTTTTTAAAAGAGATACCACTAAGTATGAATGGGGTCTGGCACGAAAAGCCCATATGGCTACCATTAAGTTCAGGGAATGGGTGATTGCTGTGCGGCTTGAAAAGCAATATACCAAACAGGAAATCATTACTATGTACCTGAATGTGGTGCCATTTGGATACAATGCGTACGGTATCAAATCAGCTGCACGTACTTATTTCGGCCAAAGTGTCGATTCATTGAAAGTTGAAGATGCAGCCTTATTGATAGGAATGGTGAAAGGCCCCAGTTTTTATAATCCGGTGAAACATCCCGAAAGAGCTACTGCTAGGCGTAATGGCGTATTGGATAAAATGGAGCAAAACGGTTTTTTAACTGAAAGAGAGACCGATTCGCTTAAATTTTTACCTCTTCAATTGAAATTTGAACGACTTGACCATGAAGCAGGAAATGCCACATATTTCAGGGAATATCTGCGATTAACCATGAACAAGAAAGAACCTGTAAGGGAACGTTATGGTAATCCGCAAAGTTTTTTGGAAGATTCTATCCAATGGGCAACCAATCCTTTATTTGGCTGGTGTAATAAAAATATGAAGCCTGATAAAACGCCGTATAATTTATATACTGACGGGCTTAAAATATATACTACGATAGATTCGCGAATGCAAAAGTATGCGGAAGAAGCAATGCGTAAGCATATGAAAGATTATTTGCAGAAAGAGTTTTTTAAAGAAAAGAAAGGCCGCAAAAAAGCTCCATTTTCGAATGACTTGACAGATCAGCAAATAGAAAGCATTATGTTGACAGCAATACGCCAAACCGATAGATATCGTAATCTTCGTGCGCGTGGGCTATCGCAAAGTGAGATTGTCAAAAATTTTAAAACGCCTTGTGAAATGACCATTTTTTCCTGGGATGGCGACAGGGATACCATCATGAGTCCTTGGGATTCTATCCGTTATCATAAGGCCTTTTTGCGGGCTAGCATGATGGCTATGAATCCGCATACGGGAGAGGTGAAGGCGTATGTAGGCGGCATCAATTATCGCCATTTCAAATATGATGGCGTGAAAATGCAAAAACGGCAGGTTGGGTCTACTTTCAAACCGTTTTTGTATACTTTAGCCATGCAAGACAAAAAAGAATTAACTCCTTGTTATAAGGTGTTGAATGTGCCGCAAACTTTTGTGGTTGGTGATAGTACATGGACGCCGAAAAGTTCGGGTAATAAACAATATTTTAATCAGTGGGTGACCTTAAAGTGGGGATTGGCTACTTCGGAAAACAATATCACTGCTTGGTTGCTCAAACAGGTATCGCCGGCAGCAGTGGTCGAAATGGCAAAAAAAATGGGTATTACCAGCCGTATCGATCCGGTTCCTTCTATTGTATTGGGGACTCCTGAAATCTCTTTGGCGGAGATGGTTGCAGCGTTCTCAGTATACCCGAATAAAGGGGTATATTCCGAACCGATTTATGTTACCCGTATCGAAGATAAAAATGGAAACCAGTTACAGCGGTTTAGTTCTTATAAGGAAGAGGCCATTAGTGCACAAACGGCTTATCTGATGGTTAACCTACTGGAAGGGGTTGTAAAGGGTGGAACTGCTGCCAGGTTACGATATACCTACCAACTAATGAACGATATGGGAGGCAAGACCGGTACAACCCAGAATCATTCTGATGGTTGGTATATGGGCATTACACCTGATTTGGTGGCTGGTGTATGGGTAGGTGGAGAAGATCGTTCCATCCATTTCGACAACATGCGTATGGGACAGGGTTCTGCTATGGCCTTACCGATCTATGGGCTGTTCATGCAAAAGGTGTATGCCGATAAATCCATTGGATTGACCCAAGGCCCCTTTGAGCGACCTGATAAATTTGATGTGAAGTTAGATTGTGACGTCGACAAAGAGTTTGGTGGTGGTGTCGTTTATGATGAATGAGATATTTTATTTGGCAAGTTATTTACGCGCTGAAATATGATGAATAACGCTTCATTTGTTCGTGACTTGTCAACTTCAGGTACGCATGTATATTGGGTGCCCACTGTATTGCAGGACACGTCGACTTTAGAGTTGCCAATACAACAAAATCAGGCAGCTCCAACGATTAATATCTCTAGGCCGCGGATAAATTTAGAAAGGCTACAAAGTGTTATTGATAGTACTGAAAAGCGTGAACAGAAGATAATACAGCAGCGCCGGATGGCAGTTGCTCGGGTTGAGCCAATTTACAAGCCTTCTGTTGAAATAGATACGCTGATGGCTAAATATCAGTACATGGGATGTGTACGTGCCATGGATTTTCCGGAAAAGGTTTCGCTTACCGCGATTGAGCGGTACTATCAATCTGTCAGGGATACAACTACATTCTCTTACCCGATGGTTGCTGCTTCAGATGTAGTGCCTTTTGCCGATAGCACATCTCTCGACAGTTTATTATCCGTAACGCCGCCACGTACTTTTGAAGTCGTCTCTCAATCAACAAACGTAGGTTTTGTCGGAGATGCCCGCATCCTTGGCTATCCGTCTACGCTTACGATTATTTTGATGGCTGCCTTAGTATTCCTTACTTGGATAAAATTTCATTTTGGAAAAAATCTGGTGCAATCTGTGACGTCTTTTTTCAATTACCAGCAGGCTTGCAGAATGCTCGATGAACGCCGCGAATCCGATAGGCATGCTGCTTTATATGCCAACATTTTGTCTAACATCAATATGGGCATCTTTTTAACTTTATCGTTGCCATTTTTTGGAATAACTCTACCGTGGGGAAGTTATGGCTTATCCATTTTATTTTTTGCATTGATTATAGGTATATTATATGTCTTTAAATCAGGTATATGGAAAATGCTTGGAAATATTTTTATGGCACAGGATTTTTCACAAGAATATGTATATAATATGTACTTATATACCAGAAATGTAGGTTTGTTTATTTTTCCATTTATATTAGCTATTCCTTTTGTTGCGGACGGAGCTGTTCCATTCCTGATATATAGTGTTGTTTCGGTTGTTTGTTTGTTCTATTTAATAAGACTATTTAGAATTTTTCAAATTATTCGTGCGCAAAACATAGCAGGATCTTATTTCATTTTGTATCTTTGCACCCTTGAAATTTTGCCGCTTTTGTTGTTATTTAAGACACTTAAAGTGCTGAGTAATTTTTGATTAGTCGTTTTTGATTGTGTGATGATATCTTTTACTTGAGTACGAGTAAGGGTGAACATTGCCTCAATCTGTATCTTAAAAATTATCAAACGTTGAAGGTTAAGAAAATTATCGTATCACAGCCTCATCCTGGCGAAGCAGAAAAATCACCTTTTACAGAACTGGCTGAAAAATATCACCTAAAGATTGATTTTAGGCCATTTATCAAGGTCGAAGGTGTATCTTCAAAGGAATTCCGCCAATATAGAGTGGATATTTTGGCTCATGGAGCTGTTTTCCTTACCAGTAAAACAGCAGTCGATCATTACTTTAGGATTTGCGATGAAATGCGTGTTACGGTACCCGACACCATGAAATATTTTTGCACATCGGAGTCAATTGCCAATTATTTGCAGAAATATATTGTTTATAGAAAAAGAAAAATATTTTTTGGAACTACCATAGAGGAATTACTGGATTTGATGCAGAAGCATAAGGATGAAAAAATTTTGTTGCCTCTTTCAGATCCACATAAGCCAGAAATACCGAAATTATTAGATAAAAAGAAATACAAATACACTAAGGTTATTCTTTATCGTACTGTATATAGCGACTTGTCGGACATAAATATTAAAGACTATGACATGTTGATATTTTACAGTCCTTTCGAAATCAAGTCCTTGTTCCAAAACTTTCCGGATTTTGAACAAGGAGAATCCATCATTGCGTGTTTTGGTCCTACAACTGCAAAAGCAGCTAAGGATGCTAAATTGCGTATTGATATCACGGCTCCGAAACCACAAGTCCCATCTATGACGATGGCAATTGAGCAGTATATCAAAGATTTAGTAAAAAACGGAAAGGCAACAAAGCCAGCTGTCGCCGGATAGACTTCCATATGTACTGTTTTATGTTCACCTGGTAATGGCTGCTACCGCTTATACATTATGTAAAAAAGAACGATTATGTGGACAACGAGCTATTGCCGATTTATTTGCAAGTGGTGATACATTTGCTGTAGCTCCATATAAAATATTTTGGGTAAAAACACAAACAATAGATCCTTATCCAAGTCGTTTCGCAGTGTCAGTACCCAAACGCCGGTTCAAACTTGCAGTTAAACGTAACTTAATGAAACGCCGGACACGTGAAGTATTTCGTGCCAATAAACAAATACTGAATTCCGTGGTGAAAGATGGCCAACAGATTCATCTGATTGTTATTTATGCCTCAGACCATCTGTTGCCGACGATAATTTTGGATGCTTCTATGAAGAAGATACTGCAACGCATTGCTCGACAATATGCAGAATCCAATTAAATACCTATTGATAGGATTGGTGAAATTTTACCAGGCCAGCATTTCTCCTTTGACTCCGGCATCCTGTCGTTATACACCGACTTGTTCCCAGTATGCTATTGAGGCTTTACGAAAATATGGAGCGTTCAAAGGAGGTTGGTTGGCGTTGAAACGTATTTTGCGGTGCCATCCTTGGGGTGGGCATGGATATGATCCGGTGCCTTGAGTGATCCTTATGTAAAATTAGCATATGCTTATATCTATTTTTAACATTTACCTTAAAAATCTTAATGTATACATTGAAAAATGTAAGATTTATATTAAAATTATTGTGGTAAATATTAAATAACTTAATATTTATCTTAAAAACATTGTGTAAACATTAAAAAATGTGATGAACATCAAATGTTTTTACTGGAAAAGTTGTATGTAAATTCTGTAGTTCACCAGTCGTTGTCATTTGCAACATTGCCTTGCCAGATTTCCCAAGCCTCATCAGCTTGCAAATGAAGCATCCGTTCACCATTGTGCGCCACCGCACCCATCTCTTTCCCTTTACTCATAAATAAAGTTTCTTCCGGGTTATAGACCAAATCATACAAAAAATGCTGCTCGGTAAGATACTGATATGGAATGTTTGGGGATTCAGATATGTTTGGATACATGCCCAAAGGAGAGGTATTGACGATCAGGTGGTGAGAAGCTATATCTTCTGCATTCAATTGCCCGTAAGCTTTATATACATTCGTGCCGGTATTGCGCGATACCAAATGAACGTCTACATCCAAACGATATAACGCGAGCGCAACGGCTTTAGAAGCGCCTCCTGTTCCTAACACCAAAGCCTGTTTTGGCAATGGGCGGTCATAGGCGGTGAACCATTCTTCCAGTGAGCGACTGAACCCATATACGTCGGTATTATATCCTTTTAATTGAATCTCAGTTCCGCTTCTCAAGATCTGTATAGTATTCACCGCTCCGATTTCAGTACTGATATTGTCTAATTCGTCAATGTACGGTATTATTTGTTCCTTGTAAGGAATGGTCACATTAAAACCGCATAAGTCCTGATGTTGTCCCAATAAATTGTTTAATTCCCCGATATGATTGATGGGGAAATTCTTATAAGTGCAATGTGTTAGGCCTTCTTGTACAAATTTATCCGTAAAATACCTTTGTGAAAATGAATGTGACAAGGGAAACCCAATTAATCCATATAAACAATGATTTTCCATTTGAATACGGTTATAAAGTAGTTATTGGATGGTATATTAAAGAACAATAACCCTGGAAAAGTATATTTTCTCCAGGGTTACAGCTTATAATAAAGTAATGATGAAATAGACTTGTGTCGCGACAGGGAATATTAATAAAATTTTGAACGCATGTCTTTAATGTTGGCTGCTTTGTGAAGCGCTTGAACAGATTCGGATAAGAAACGGCTGGCATATGTCCTTGACAAACGCTCTTTGGACAATGCCATTGTTCCTTCTTCGGGCTCAGTGATTTGTTTGACTGTAAAAACAAACACGCCATTAGTACCTTTTACGGGCTGTGATATATTACCTTCGCTGATAGAGGTAGTAGCGGCAATCAATTCAGGTTCTACACCTACGCCGGGAATGGTGTAAGTGGAAAAAGAAATACCAGAAGCAGATTCAACGACCAAATGCAAACTTTCGGCCAAACCAGCAAATGATGATGCAGTTTTGACAGCTTCTGCCATGCTGGTCGCCATTTGTTCTGCTTTCTTTTCTTTGTGGGTAAGAAACTCTAATTCTGTCTCCACTTGTTCAAAAGGAGCAATTCCCTTTTTACGTATGTTTTTCAATACAGCGACTACATAGGCATTATTCAGTGTGAAAACATCGGATACTGTGCCTCGTTTAGCTTCGTAAGCCCATCTGACAACCTGGCGTGCTGAGGTCAATCCTGGTATCTGACGATCATTTTCGCCCAAATAGGAAGCTACACGTTTGTTGATGCCTTGATCAGTAGCTGCTTGGTCGAATTGTGCTTCCGTACGATTCTCGATGGCGAATTTACTGGCTTGCGAATACAATATTTGTTCAGTTCTTGAGCTGGGAAGAATGTCATGCTGTAGTATGGCCACCTGTACTTTCTTGATTTCTTTGCCTCTTTCTGTTACTTGTACGACAAAGACTCCTTGTGCACTTTCCATGGTGGATACTTCACCCTTTTTCATGCTGAAAAGCTGTTCGGCCATGGTACCAACCTGCATTTGCGATTCCTGAATCCATCCGATATCGCCGTTGGTTGTACTTACACTGGGGTCAGCAGAATATTTAGCTGCCAATGCGGCAAAATTGGCGCCGCGTTCGATGGCGTTTTTGATACTATCGGCCAATACTACTGCTTCCGTAGCGGCTTGTTGTGTTTGTTGTTTTGGCAGGATGATGATTTGGCGTACTTTAACTGAATCGGGGCGGTTTTCTACCTTTACCAATTTAGCTAATTTCAACGATTCTTCTTCCTGATATGGACCTACCACGGTACCAAGCGCTGCATCAAACAAGGTAGCGATTTGAATAGGCAATTGCTCTTGTGCCATAAACCGGTTGTCAGCAGGTGCTTTAGCATTTAACCTGACAAACTGGAATGCCTCTTCTGCTTGCTCAAACTCTGGTTTGATCTTAGCTATCCATTCGTCAGCCGCAGCACGGTCTTCATCTGAAGGAACAATGTTGAAAACAACGTACTCAATATCGCGAGAATCCGCTTGTTCCCATAGATATTTATGTTTTTCATAATACCGTTTCAGTTCCGAGTTTGTTATTTTTACGGTACTATCGGGCAACGAAAAATACGATTGCAACATGTAATCGAAATCAACCTTCTTGTTTACTTCCAAGTTTTCATTTTCGACAATGTAGGTAGGAATATAAACTCCGTTGGATATCAAACTGCTGTACTTTTGTACATAACGTTCCTCAAGCAAGCTTTTTTCCAACATATTCCATTCCTGAGCAGCATTGATATCGGCATTTTTATTTTTGAGGAAGTTGATCAAAGCAGATCGGTTGAATTCTCCCGTTTGCGGATCGGAAAAATACTGCCTGATACGTGGGCTTGGATTAGGGCCTTGTATCAGATCGAATAACTCTTCAGGGGAAACAATCAGGCCAATTTGGGCATACTCTTCTTCCATAATGGTTTCATTGAGTAACACCTGCCATGCTTGATCGCGGATCATATCCATGGTTTGCTCGTCCGGATTGCTTTGCCCTGTATTTTGTTTGTACATGTTGGTGACTTCGGTGATTTTGTTTTCGTAGTCGTATGCCACGAGCTTTCTACCACCCACTTCCGCAATATCCAGATTACGGGCCATTCTTCCTTTTCTTCCTCCGGGAAGAAAATCGCCAACAACAAATGCAAGCAATGCAAGACCTATGACGATAGAAACAATAATTCCACCTTTCTTTCTAATATCCTCTAATACAGCCATATGATAGTTATATATTTGATAGCTAACTCAAAAAATTAAAGGCACGAAGATATGAAAAATAGGAATATAAACGCAAAAAAATAAAAAAAATGCCGCCATAAATCGGCAGCATTCCTGTTACGTGCAGAAAAATCTACCGTTTACCCGACACAGAATTGTAAAAATTACGATTTGATTTCACCAAACTTACTGAAAATAGCGTCAAGTTTTTGGTTTCATTTAAGATATTTAGATACAGTACACTGTTACGTGTTGATACTTCTTGTTTTTTGATTCGTTTCAACTGTTTGCGTTGTAAAATATCCAATAGGGCAAGTACACTCACTTTTCGTTTACGTATTTCTTCCGAAGAATTTTCATACTTGCGGTTTTTTAACGTGTGTAGTATCATGTTGAAAAATACCGATACCTCATCGTTTAGTTCGGTAAGTTCTTCCACTTGTATGGGTAAAAATGGCGTATGGTTGTTGTCTAAATATTCGAACGCAGGTTTGTAGATATATAGTACACTATTGGCTATTTCGCGTGCAGCATCAACCACTTGTACATAAAATTGGCTCGATTCCAGCGCATCACCCTGTAATTTAGCGATTACTTTGTATGAATTATTTTTGAGATCTTTTGTCTGTTTGCTTAGTTCATACACATCGTCGTGTATATTCTTTAAAGTTTTGCGTTTGTTGGCAAGAAAGTTATTTAATGTCACATAGTAAAGTTTGGACGACGATATGGCTGCTGAAACAATTTGCTCGTTACAGCTCTCGAATACCCGCGATGCGGTAATCGATTTGGCACTCAATAAAACTGCATCTTTCTTTTTCTTCTTTTCTTTTTCTTTTTCTTTCTTTTCGGAATTAAATAATGACCGGACCATGAAATATCCGACCACAAGGATACAAATAGTAAAGGTAATCCATTTTCCCCAGATTAAAAAGAATGTAACCAAACAAGATATAGTCAATGCAGAAACTGCGGTGATGAACCATCCGCCAATCACTGTGATAACACCGGTAATTCGGTAAACGGCTGTTTCACGATCCCATGCACGGTCGGCTAGCGAACTCCCCATGGCTACCATGAAAGTGACATAAGTGGTCGAAAGAGGTAGCTTTAATGACGTTGCCGAAGCAATCAAAATGCTGGCTACAACCAGATTGACCGATGCCCTTACTTGATCGAATGCCACATCTTCGTCAGTTTCCTTGTGTCGAAAACGACGGTCGATTCTTCTCTGCCACCGTTTGGGAATGATACGTTCGAAAAAGCCCGATGCATTTAATGACCCACGTACCAGAGAGCGTGCCAACAATGTAGAATCGAACTGTTCTTCACCTGCATCCTGGCGGCTTAAGTTTACAGTGGTGTCAACCACTTTGCGGGCACGGCGTGAGAACATCAGCGTGCCAGCCATCACCAGCCCGGCAATCAGCAGGAAAATAGTCGGTGTACTAACAGGATCTTTAAGCGCACTCATTACCAAGCTGTTGTCGGCAACATTTGAAGCGGCATATAGTTTATACGATTCTAATCCTGCCAGAGGAACACCAATGAAGTTGACCAAATCGTTACCTGCAAAGGCCATTGCCAAGGCGAATGTACCTACCAGAATGACAATCTTTAAAATATTGGTTTTGAATGTCCACATGAGGATTTGCAGCAGAATGGTCCAGCAGACGAAATTTCCCACCAATAGTTGAAAATTGTGGGTGGTAATCCATGCAAGATATTCAGGTTTCATGAATGAGGCTCCTTTAGCTCCTTTCATGATCATAAAGTAGACAATTGACGTGATGGCAATTCCTCCAAAGACAGAGCCAAAATATTTGTATGATTTTCGATAATCGAAGGAAAAAATAACCCGCACTATCCATTGTATGATAAGGCCTGAGATGAAAGCAACAACCACGGAAATTAAAATACCGCTGATAATGGCTAATGCTTTATCTGTATTGATGAAAGAACCTAATTCGGCAAATCCGCCACCCGACTTGGAAAGCTTGTATAGCGCCATTGCCAATGATGCCCCCAAAAGGTCGAATACAATAGAAACTGTAGTGGAAGTGGGTAACCCTAATCCATTGAAAATGTCGAGTAATAGCACATCTGCAACCATGACGCCAACGAAGATCCAGATAATTTCACTGAAGTAAAATTTGTCAGGATTGAATAATCCGTTACGTGCAATGTCCATCATGCCACTAGAGAATGTGGCGCCAATGATAACTCCCAAACAGGCAAAAATCATGATGGTTCGAAACGGGGCAACTTTCGAACCAATAGCCGAATTCAAAAAATTGGAAGCGTCATTACTCACCCCAACCATTAGGTCGAAAAAGGCCAAAAGCAATAGAACAGCGACAAGAATGACGTATAAATCCATACGTTAGATAATATAAAACAACAAAAATAGGCGCTTCTGCATACCCCAATGTTAAGAAATTGTTAAGAGATTGTAAATTTTTCATTATTTATCTCTTTTTATTGTAACAAAAATGCATTATCTTTGTTAGATGTCGCTTATAGTTATATAACAACAATGATGATTTATTATGGAAAGTTGGCTTCACGAAGCACTGTATTCGACCGAGATTAATACAACAACGGCAACCTTCAGGTTGTCGTTAAGTTTGTTGATTGGTGGCGTTATTGGATTGGAACGTCGCTGGAGATTGCAACCTGCCGGTTTTCGAACCCATATTTTGATTTGCTTGGGTGCAACCTTACTGATGATGTTGTCTATTTATATTCCTCAGGTTTATTCCATTGGAGATCCGGGGCGTATTGCTGCACAAACTATCACAGGAATCGGCTTTTTAGGAGCAGGTGCTATCATTAAAATAGGATCTAATGTTCGTGGGCTAACTACTGCCGCATCCATTTGGCTGATTTCGGCTATTGGCCTTGGGGTAGGAGCAGGGTTGTATGTTGTTTCAGGTATCAGCGCTTTCTTGATGCTTTTAGTGCTGATTGTGTTGGAACGGTTTGAAAAACGCCTCATACCTGCTTATACTACCAAAGTGCTGTCGGTGGTTACTGAAAGCCGGGCGGTGAGTTCGGATAGTATATTGGCAATATTAAAAACATATCCA
>JAVBMZ010000162.1:0-35838 GCA_031551935.1 Bacteroidales bacterium | reverse complement strand
CCAAATGTTCTGCCAAGCGCATCATTTCAACCCTCACCGGCTCACTCGAAATATCATCGAGGACTTCAGCGGCAAAGGCTTGTAGTAGTATTTTTTGTGCTTCTGCTTTTGCGATACCACGCGAACGCAGATAAAACAAAGCTTCAGCATCCAATTGACCAACAGTTGCTCCATGGCTGCATTTTACATCATCTGCATATATTTCTAATTGTGGGCGGATATTCATTTTAGCCTTCGGATCAAGTAAAATATTGCTACTACGCTGATAAGCAGACGTTTTTTGCGCATCTTTGGCTACCATTATCCGACCGGTAAAGGCACTCGTGGATGTACCAGTCAATATATGCTTGAACAACTGATTGCTACGACAATTAGGCGACGCATGGGTGATATGAACGTGGTTGTCTGTATGTTCCGTTTGACGGGTAAACGATAACCCTCTCGCGATATGTTCAGCATTTTTTTCGGCAAGAGTAACTTCAAGGCTATTGCGGATACAACCTCCGCTTAGTGACACATAATGCGTTTTCATCTGGCTTTCTTCCATCTGCTGCACGAACGCATGTGTTATCAAACTTGTAGCGCTATTCACTTTTTGCATCCGAACGAGGTTCAACGATGCCGTTTTACCCAAAACAACATCCGTGACATCATTACATACGAATGAGTCATCTGAAAGTGTGTAGTCGCAAACAAACACGTCTGCCGAACTGCCTGGTTCCATGACAATCAGATTGCGCGGCTGTATCAGCGCATCGCTGTGACCATCCAATAAATTGATAATTTGTATCGGTTTAGCGGGTTTCCTTTTAGCGGGCACATACAGAAAAAAGCCATCACCACACAACATCGTATTCAGGTTCACCAACACATCATCAGAGAGTTCATCATGGGTAAAAAATTGATGGTAGACTTTGTCGAACTGCCTGACCATGTTGATAAAACTTCCCAAAACAATACCTCCCGGGAGTTCATGAACCGGTTCATTACTCAGATGATATCCATTATTGAGAATAATACTATATGAATCAAATTCTGGGATATCGCTGTGTAGTATCCTTGATATTTTTGTTGTTGTAAAATCACCTGCAGAAGGTTGATACATGGTCATTTTACGTTCCATGACATCTTTCACCTTAGTATACAAGTAATTTTCGTCTTTTGCAGAAGGAAATGATGCCCCTGACAGTTTTTCCATTGCCCTGTCTTTAATATCAAAGGCAAATGCCGGCAAATTCCAGGGGCGAACTTTCTTGTACTGATCTATGTAATACTGTATGAAATCCATTTGAAGAATGAAAAATAAGACAACAATAAGAAATCTATCATCTTAAGTTTGGTACATGAGCCATTGAAATTTTAAACCTTAAACATATCATACCCTTTTTCTTCCAGCTCAAGCGCCAGCTCTTTCCCGCCAGTTTTCACCATGCGACCATCGACCATCACGTGTACAAAATCAGGGGCAATATATTCGAGCAATCTTTGATAGTGGGTGATAACAATAGTGGCATTTTCGGGCTTTTTAAGGATATTTACACCTTGGGCAACTATTCGTAATGCATCAATATCAAGGCCGCTGTCGGTTTCATCAAGAATGGATAACGTTGGTTCGAGCATGGCCATTTGAAATATCTCGTTCCGTTTCTTTTCCCCACCTGAAAAACCCTCATTCACAGACCGGCTAATCAATGATGAATCGAGCTCGACCAATTTTGCCTTCTCGCGCATGCGTTTTAAAAATTCAGATGCAGATAACGGCGCTAATCCTTTATATTTACGCTGCTCATTCACAGCTAATTTCATAAAATTAGCCATACTCACTCCGGGTATTTCTACCGGATATTGAAAACTTAAAAAAATACCACTTCGCGCACGCTCCTCAGGTGTCATGTCCAAAAGATTAGCGCCGTTGAACAGCACTTCTCCCTGAGTAACTTCATAAGCATCTCGGCCAGTCAAAACAGCAGCTAAGGTACTTTTTCCCGCTCCATTAGGCCCCATGATGGCATGCATTTCCCCGGCATTTACCTCGAGGTTCACACCTTTTAATATTTTGTTGCCTTGAATGGAGGCATGCAAATTTCTTATGGATAACATTTTATTTTGTGCTATATAAAGAATACACTGTTGATGATATATCATCAACGTGAACAACAATTCACAAACGATAATTGTTGCAAAGATAGCAATCTTCTACGATCCGCCAGAGATGATTATTCGTAAATTTCCCTATGAATAACGAAAAAAGATATACTTTTGCAAACTATAGACATGAAGTAGTATTAAACAAAGTAAATGCAATATTACAGTACCAATAAAAAAGCACCGGCAGCTACGCTCCAAGAAGCTGTTGTTAGGGGATTGGCGCCTGATTCTGGACTTTATATGCCCGAACGAATAGATCGACTTTCCGACAACTTCTTCAAACGCATGCATGACATGGATCTGCAGGAGATTGGATGGGAAGTAGCCCGGCATTTCATGGGTGAAGATGTTCCGTTGAATGATCTAAAACAGATGGTGTATGATACGCTTAGTTTCCCCATACCAATGGTGAACATACACGATAATTCACACACACTGGAATTATTCCATGGACCGACGATGGCATTCAAAGATGTAGGGGCAAGATTTATGGCCCGTTTGCTTGGATATTTCACAAGTCGTGAAAAGCAGGAAATCAATGTATTGGTGGCTACTTCCGGTGACACGGGAAGCGCTGTTGCCAACGGGTTCTACAAAGTTCCTGGCATCAAGGTGTTTGTACTATATCCCAAGGGACTGGTTAGCCCGATACAGGAAAAGCAATTCACTACTTTAGGTGAGAATATTACGGCCATCGAAGTAGCTGGTACATTCGATGATTGCCAACATATGGTGAAACGGGCATTTGCTGACGAAGAGCTCAACAAAAGTATGAAGCTCACATCAGCTAATTCGATCAATTGGGCGCGTTTGTTGCCGCAATCATTTTATTATTTTGGGGGAGTAGCCCAGTTGGGTCGCCATGCAAATCGCATTGTTTGTGCAGTTCCAAGCGGAAATTTTGGTAATATATGCGCCGGGCTTATCGCCAAACATATAGGATTACCTATTGAACATTTTATCGCTGCCACCAACATCAATGATATTGTTCCACAATACTTGCAAAGCGGCGAGTTTAATCCACGGCCTTCGATAACTACCATTGCTAATGCCATGGATGTGGGAAACCCCAGTAATTTTGCACGTATCCTGGATTTGTATCAGGGGTCATATCAAGATATATGTCGCGATATAGAAGGATTTGTATGTACCGATGACCAAATCCGTGCTACCATCAAAGATGTATATACCCATCATCAATATCTTTTAGATCCTCATGGAGCCATCGGTTACAAAGCTTTGAAAGCCTATTTGAAAAATCATCCATCGGAAACAGGTTTCTTTATTGAAACTGCCCATCCGGCTAAATTTACCGAAATAGTTGAGCAGATCATTGATAAAAACGTTGATTTACCTCCAAATTTAGCCCGTTTTTCTAATGGAATAAAGCAAACCGTGGCATTACCAGCTAACTTTGATGCATTAAAACATTTCCTGATGTAGCATGAAATGTTCATGCACTAACGTGCACCAACCGTAATGATTATCCATGGACACTTCAAGCGAGCACCTGACCTTAAAAAATAAAAATATAAACAAATGAAGGCGAAATTGTTTTTTCTCATCTCAGTGCTTCTTATTGCGCCGTTTTTCTTGAGTTTCTCTCAAACAGGGAAAGTTCTTGAAACTTCTAGAGTTATGATTATTTCCCAAACCGCCGAAGTTTTGAACTTTGTTTTTTTGGGTAAATATATTGATGGTATCCGAGTTTATGCTGATAAAAAACCCATTATTTTCTACCCATGGAGCGAGCTTAACTTTGATAAATCGGTCAATCTGGTTGAAAAACGCCTTACTGCCGTTCAAGTCGGAGATAACGATCAGTGGATAATTGTTACCAGCGATCAATTTCTTGATAAACAAGAATATATTTCGCAAATGAAAAATTTTCAGCGAAATAAAGGTGTTAAACGGAGTTTTCACTATTATTGGGAGCGACAGGGTTATATTTTTGACCGCCGTAAAGGAACTCCCGAAGATATTGTCACCAGCTCTTTTGATGTCAGCACTCAAACAGTGAAGTATTCATATGATAAAAAGGTGAACAATCAAAACAAGCATTATGATGAAACTGTAAAACTTTAGCGTTTCATAAAAAACAGCTTCATATAGATGACAATGTTCGAATTATTTAGTATCTTTATTTTCTCAGGTTCAATCAAATATTAAAAACGAAACAAACGTTCCTGTCCGCGTGAACAGGCGGGCTCATGAACGTTAGCAAATAATCAAAAACCTAATGATACTACGTACAGAAAATTTGGTAAAGAAATACCGCAGTCGAACTGTGGTGAAAGGTGTTTCGGTAGAAGTATCTCAAGGTGAGATTGTCGGTTTATTAGGACCCAACGGAGCCGGAAAAACCACCTCTTTTTATATGATTGTAGGGTTGATCACGCCCAATGAAGGGCAGATCTACCTGGATGATGCTGAAATCACTAAAGAGCCCGTATATCGGAGAGCGCAACAAGGTATTGGTTACTTGGCGCAAGAAGCATCTGTTTTTCGCAAATTGAGTGTAGAAGATAATATTAAAGCTGTGCTGGAAATGACCAATCTACCTAAAGCGGAACAACGTGAACGGGTAGAACAGTTGTTGCAAGAATTCGGTCTTACCAAAATTCGTAAGAGTTTAGGGATACAATTATCTGGTGGCGAACGTCGCCGTACAGAAATAGCCCGTGCTTTAGCCATCGATCCTAAGTTTATTCTTTTGGACGAACCTTTTGCTGGTGTAGATCCTATTGCAGTGGAAGACATTCAATTCATTATATCTAAGCTGAAAAAGAAAAATATAGGCATCCTGATTACCGATCACAATGTACACGAAACGCTTTCCATCACCGATCGTGCTTATTTATTGATCGAAGGGAAAATATTCAAAGCTGGCACCGCCCAAGAATTAGCCAATGATAAACAGGTGAGAAAATTATACCTGGGAGAAAAGTTTGAATTGCGCCGATACGATGAATAGATTTTGACAAAAAATTGCAACTTTTTGGGGGGTTATGCGTATAATTGATTATTACAGTGTTATGTTAGTTTATGTTGGAAGAGCCTAATGAATTACGCAACACTGATTTGTTCGTTTTTGTATACTAATAACTTTTTATCGTGGACATAAGCAAGCATATCTGTAGTTATTTATCGGATAATCCATCCGTGGTTGTTCCGGGGTTAGGCCGTTTCACCGCTGTAAGCAAACCATCCGAATTGCGGGGTAATGTAGTTGTTCCACCGGTGAGAACTATCGAATACAACAGTTCGGAAGATGAAGATGATGGTGTATTAACTGCTTATATTGCGCAGCAGGAAAATATTGATATTGAACAGGCGACAACTGAGATGACTGAGTTTTATAACCAGTTAAAGAAAAAGTTAGCAGGTAAAAAATCAGTGATGCTCGACAAGTTGGGGATCCTATCCGTCACTGATGTGGGTGACATTGTTTTTGAACCTGTCACAAATTTATTTGTGGAGCGAAAAGATAGTTATGGTCTGGAGCAGGTAAACCTGCAAGGAAATACTATACCGCAACCCGAACCTATTGTTTTTAAGGATCCTGTTGTTCCGATTGAACCTATTATCCCGCCTGTTGCTCCAACACAACAAGAGGTAACACCTACGAAAGATACCACAGACAGTGATAGCCTTTTTACGTCGGAAAATCTCCGTATCAGGGAAAATACTGAACGCAAACAAACTGTCAAACCAAGGCAAGAACCGCCAGTAAAACCCGTACGTCAAAGCATTACACCTCCACCAAGCAAAAAGCAAGAAAAAAAGAAAAAAACAAGCCATGCGGGTAATGGATTTCCTATGTGGGTGCTATTAGTACTGTTGATTGCTGGAGGCCTGGGAGTTGGATTCTATTTTTTCTATCCCAAGTTGTCGCCATATATTGAATCCACCATCCACTCTATGAAAGGTGATAAAAAAACATCTGAACCAGAGCGACAATCTCAATTAGCTGCCGAAACAGAACACGGCACTCCTAATCCCGGAGTATCCCAGTCTTTAGACGATGCGACTGAAAAGAGAAATGCACTAAACCCTGACGGGAATAATGCTTCTCAAGTTGCACCGGATGTAACTCATACATCTACCACTAAAACCGAAGTAACTCAGCCAACCAGCCAACCAGAATCTCAACCTCAAAGAACAACCACCGCCCCAATTCAAAGTGGTATAGGGCAAGGCCGGTATTTGTTAATTGCAGGCAGTTTTACCACTCAGGAAGGCGCTGAGAAATTCGGAAAATCATTACAGAAAGCTGGTATCAGTTACGAAATTGTAGATTATGGCAATGAACGTGTCAGAGTGGCAGTAGCTAGCTTCGACGACAAAACGGAAGCTGCTCGTCAAGTCGATTCATACAAAACAAAACCGTATTGTAAAGACGTCTGGGTGGTGAGACGGAAAAATTGATGTCCGAATATTACAATTGTTGCCCATCAATGTATACCTTTGTCGGCACGTGTTTATCTTAAATACGTGCTTTTTTGTATATATTCATTGAACCCTATGTATACACTTTCCATATACCTGTATTCCCTGTTGGTCCGTTTAGCTGCTTTTTTAGGCAATGTCAAGGCAAAACAATTAGCTGAAGGACAACAAAAGGTCTGGAAAGAAATGAATACGAAACTACAAGCAGACGCTAAACACATATGGATACATTGTGCATCGGTAGGTGAATTTGAACAAGGACGACCGTTAATGGAAGATATTCGTGCCAAATACCCTCAATACAAAATGGTGCTGACGTTCTTTTCTTCCTCGGGTTATGAATTACGAAAAAATTACCCAGGCGCAGATTATATCTTCTACCTACCCTATGATACCCGGCATAATGCCAAGCGCTTTGTCAAACAGGTGCGCCCCGAAAAAATTTATTTTATCAAATACGAATTCTGGCGGAACTATTTACGTTATATCCAACAACAACGGATTCCATTATATTTAGTCTCTGCAAATTTCCGCACCAACCAAATCTTCTTTAAATGGTATGGCGGCTGGTATCGCGAGCTTTTAAAAGCCTTCACCTATATTTTTGTCCAAAATGAACGGTCTAAGGAATTACTATTACAAATAAGTATCAATCAAGTAAGTGTCACTGGTGATACTCGATTTGACCGCGTTTGTCGCATTGTCGATCAAGTACGTCCTATACCCGAAGTGGAGCGATTTGTCGATGGAAAAATCTGCTTGGTAGCAGGCAGCACATGGCCTCCCGATGAAGAACTCCTGGCACAGTATATCAATACAGAAAACCGTGACATAAAATGGATTTTTGCTCCTCACGAATTACACGACCACCAAATCAAACGCCTGATAAATTCTGTCAATGCAAAGGCCATCAGGTATTCGCAATTATCGGGGGCAAACCCTACCGATTACCAAATACTGATCATTGATAATATCGGCATGCTATCGTCTTTATATCAGTACGGTACAGTAGCGTATGTTGGTGGTGGATTTGGCAGAGGAATACACAACACACTCGAAGCAGCGGCTTATGGAATCCCTGTACTTTTTGGCCCTGCTTATAAAAAGTTTCAGGAAGCGGTAGATATGATTGACCAAGGAGCTTCTTTTTCAATCAACAACTATCAATCCTTATCTCAACAACTCAACAATTTGTTGGATCATCCGGACAAGCTCCAACAAGCAGGCCGTGTAGCAGGTACATTCGTCGCTTCCGGACGTGGTGCTACAGATATGGTCATACGAGAAACTTTTAAATGATTGGAGCATCTATTACGGTCTCCTGCTATACCTCCGGAATGCACAACAACTATTAATGCGACTGGCTAAAAACTGAAAACGACAATCAAACAAGATCCCTACTACTCCCTATATAACAACGTCTTTAGTCCGATGCTGAAATAAAAACTATTTTCTTTTTTCTCCTCTCGGGTAAATAGTCGATTAGAGAAGATAGCCTCGACTTGTAAGTTCCATTTAGGAACCAGCATTCGTGCTATTTTCAGTTCCTGGTAAGAAGTAACCGCACGTATTCCCTGTAAAATAGTATGTCCGTAGGCATCGCCATGCGATACGTTACTTTTGTAGATGTTAGATCCGAAATTAGTACCTACAGAATCTGTTCCTTGTACGGCATAACTTGCCGTAAGATGAGCCGACCATTTAGGTGCAAAAGCCCAGCGGGCAATGATTAACCCTTCACGCAAATTCGCCCCCATAGGGTGTGCAAGCGCATCAACCAAATGCCCGTAGTTTTGCAATGGATAATAGTGCGTATAGGTGTAAGGTCGTATCTGATTAAACTCTGCCTGAAACATCAACGGACGTTGTTTTCCCATAAAACCCCTAATACCAACCTGAAAAGCGTACTTGTTGGCCCACCATCCCCCTTTGCGTATCTCGTCCAGTTTAAACTCGTCTAAAATTAATTGTCCATACAAATAATTCTCACGCCAAATCTTGAATTTTCCGCCAAAACCTATCAGCACATTATCAGGCGAGCCAATAGAATATTCCACAGGTCGAAAAAAAATAACAGGATTGAGATAATTAATGTCAAAAGTTCGTTGGCTGACCGAGTCTACGGCATCCCAAATAATAACTTCAAATAGATTCAGGTTGATATTCGGCGTAACATTCCAGCTGAGACTATGCATTGATGTATATTTTTTATGTCGGGTGCTGAAATGCTCAGACAACTGATAATCATTCATCCGGGAAGTCATGAAAATATATTTGATATGCCAAACCTTGAAAATAGCTTGCAGAAAAGGATAACTGTATGCATTATCGGACAAAAACAATGAACGATAACCATCACCCCAGAATTGACGGTCTTTACCAACTCGTAAGGTAATGTATTGAATGGGTGTCCATGATAAACTAAAATTTAGAGACTGGTATAAAAAGAAATCTCCATGATGAGATAGATAACGGTCATAATGCGGTATTAAGCCAGTAGAATCGATATATGCGCGGTCAATGCCATCAAATTGGCGATCCATCAACGCATAATTGACATCGACTAATAGATTTTTATATGATAAGCCCGCATGTATACCTGCTTCATATCCTTGCCTGAAAGGAGATCCCATAGAAAAATTCAATCCGACAAGAGGATGAACAAAATATTGAAATTTTTTGGCATCATTCGAACAAACTGAATCAGGGGATACTACATCTGCCACATTCCAAGGCAATATCATAGTATGCATTTCAGGGTTCGCATACGCCCGTCGAGCATATTGCCATTGTAACTCTGGATGTAACCCTATGCTGGATTGTGCCTGGATGGTTACACAAAAAGACAACAATAACAAGAGAAAAACCGGAAAAGACCGACTATATACCATAATCCTTCGCGGTATTGATATAGCAATATTAACTTATTTTTCTCCTTAACTTTTTATGATGTATTTTACTTAAATGACCTTGTTTTGTTTTATCGAGCATAGCAGGCTGATTAGCCTTACGTACAAGGTATTCAAGATAAAAAGACAGAGCAATAGCAATAGTCAAGATAACGAACATTTGCTTTATGATACCAAAGCCAAACTTTTGTAATATTAACGCAAGAGCAATAAAACAGATATTGGCAAACACGATAATACAAGTAGCTCGCCCATGTGAATGTCCTAACTTCAACAGACAATGATGAATGTGATTTTTATCGGCAGCAAATGGAGAGCGTTTCCGCAACATCCTAATCACAAAAACGCGTATGGTATCATACAATGGTATAATCAGTACGGCAAAAGAAACGGCAGGTGCTCCGTAAATAGCATATGCTGATGTGAAATCAACGTTTTTTTCATTAAAAATAATCACTTCCACACTCATCAACAAACCAAGAATGAGGGAGCCAGTGTCGCCCATGAAAATTTTATTTTTCTTGCCAAACACATTGTACCGAAAAAAAGCCAATAGAGTGCCAAATACAGCAACACACAACAGGCAGTACTCAATATTTCCAGAAATATAAAACCAGATACCAAAAAAAGCCGTAGTGAGCATCCCAATAGAAGCAGCAAGCCCGTCAATACCATCAATAAGATTGAAACTATTAATAATAACAATAATAACAAATACAGTGAGAAGCAAACTTATTGCTAATGGAATTTGATTGAACCCTAAAAAACCATGCAAACTAGTAAATCGTATGTTACCAGGAATAATCACAATTAATGCGGCAACTATTTGACATATGAGTTTTTTTATAGGAGCAATGACAAGTATATCGTCCTTTATACCTACAAAAAACATAATCATACATGCCACCAAAATATATTGCAATGAAGGTAATATACTATAATCAATAAACAAGCCGGTCGACAAAGTTATCCCAGCAAATATAGCTACGCCACCTAATGTAGGAATTTGTTGGATATGACTTTTCCTACGACTTGGCTCATCATACAGTTTTTTAGTACGAGCAACACTCACGATGGATGGGATTGAAAAATAGGTAACTAAAAAAGATACCACCAATATCAACCATAAAATTACATCAGGAGAAAGACTCTTCAGATACATGTAAAATGTTTTATTTGATACCCACTTATGTACACAAAATCTAGTTCACAACACTCATATGATTCCAATGCAACCTACTTTTTAAAAATACGTTATAATTTTTTGACATTTTTGAACAAAGGATAACTTTTTGTTTTTCAATCCCTTTCGCATTGAGAATACAAACCTAATTTTTCAATCACCTCGTATTTTTGAGAATATTTTTCAAATTGCAAATTTAGTCATAAAACCGACATATGGTAAGTTTTTGTTTTATTTTTTGGATCAAACAAAATGAATTGAAAAGCAATACTTTGTTAAGATATAAACCAATGAACTATATGAATTGTTTACATATACAACACAGCCTGAGTAAAAATATTATCTTTCGTTTGGATAAAAGAATAATGACATAAAATGCGTCCATTTTACATCATGCTTATCATTTATTCGAAGAGGCTCGTTTTCAAAATCCCGAATAACAAATTACATAAAAAGTACTGATTTTGGTATTTTTTCATTAGGTTTGTCGCCAAATTATAAACTATAAATATTTTCTGAAGATGAAATTATTAGAAGGAAAAACAGCAGTAGTAACCGGTGCAGCTCGCGGAATCGGTAAATCTATTGCCTTGAGATTAGCTTCTGAAGGGGCGAATGTAGCTATCACTGATTTAGTATACAATGAAACTGCCCAAGCCGTTGAAACAGAACTGGCAGCAATGGGAGTAAAAGCTAAAGCATACGCCTCTAATGCAGCCGACTACGATGATACTCAAAAAGTAGTGGATGAGATCGTAAAAAACTTTGGCCGTATTGATATTCTTGTGAACAATGCGGGAATCACTAAAGACGGCGCGCTCAAACGTATGACCGAAGAACAATGGGACGCTGTTATCACTGTAAACCTAAAATCAGTTTTTAATTTCACCAAAGCGGTTCAACCAATTATGTGGAAACAAGCTGTAGGAAGTATCATCAACATGAGTTCCGTAGTAGGTGTTTCGGGAAATGCTAACCAATGCAATTACGCTGCTTCTAAAGCAGGGATTATCGGCTTTACAAAATCGATCGCTAAAGAACTGGGTGCGAGAGGAGTCCGCAGTAATGCAATTGCTCCCGGATTTATCGTTACCGAAATGACTGCTGTTCTACCCGAAGAAATCCGTCAAGCTTGGAATGAAAAAATACCATTACGTCGTGGCGGTCTTCCCGAAGATGTTGCCAACGTAACTTTATTTCTCGCTTCTGATTTGTCTGCATATGTCACCGGACAGGTGATCAATGTGTGTGGTGGCATGAATACCTAAAAACATAAGTAGGAGAACAGATATAATATTTTTCAGCAGCATGTTCTCCATATAATCTGACACCAGTACATAATATTTTATTGATCGTTATATTGCTGAAAAAACGCAATATGAGTTTATTGAAATGCTTTCAATCAGAGAGTATTATGTTGTGATATGAAAATACATTTTAAGGTACAATATTTGATGGAAGATATATCATGGAGGTTAAAATAGAAAGTAAAATTGGGAAACTGAAGAATAACGAAGAACGTATTTATTTCTTTTTGTCGGATTGCAGTAATTTCCAACAATTTGCAGTTAATGACAAGATAAAAAATTGGCATTCGGAGTGTAACTTATGTAGTTTTACCGTAGAAGGAATTGGTGATATGTCTTTTCGGATAGTGGATAAAAAGCCTAATAACATGGTTAAATTTTCTATTGAGAATACTCAAGCAGAAAATGTTTTTTTGTGGGTGCAATTGAAAGAAATAAATACTGACGATACTAAAGTTAAGTTAACTGTCAAGTTGGATGTTAACCCCATGATGCGCATGTTTATTTCGAAACCATTGAAACAAGGATTGGACAAAATGATCGATACGCTCGAACAAATATGTTAATCATCAAAAAATAGATGTTGGTCAAAATCTCAGACAAAAGATAGTGAAAAGTGAAACTTTACGAGTCATTATCTCGTATTTTCTATATAAATTTGTAACACACAGTAAAAATAGAAGAGAAATATGAAAAAGTTTTCTTGGATAATAATAATCCTTGGTTGTACATGGTTGATGAGTTGTAACAAGGATGAAAAAGGGCAAGAAATCCCAGAAGGAGCTTCTTTTACATTGATGAATGGAAGTATCGTTGTCCGGAATAATGCGGCGGTGCTGGTTTCTTCACGTAATGAGTATCCAGAAGGATTTTCGACGGAAGACGAATTTAACAATAGGATTTCCAATAGACTTCGGGCCAAATCGACTCAGGATGCCACTGACGTCTTTTATGGAAATGACTACAGGTTTAAGTTGATTGCCAATGTACCCACGTTTACAGTAGATGGCGAAGAAGTTCAAGCGACGCACGTAAAAATAACAGAAAATGCAGATTATGCATTTGTTGCGTATAACACACGTAGTACTCCTAACCAGGCAGATTCCCATAAAGGAGGAATCGCCATATTTCGAATTACCCTAACTGGTAGTGGGAAGGATATAGGTGCAACCGTAACTAATATTGCATTTTTGGAAATGGGTAAAGCCGAGATAAGTGCCATAGACTATGATCCAGTGAATAAATTGATATATGCCGCTGGTGCCAGTGAAGACCCTAATTTTGGGTACGATGGAAAGAATATGATAAAACGCTTCGATTATGCGTTTTATATGGTAGTACCATTAAATGGAGATATGACATTCCAAGAGAGAGATGCCTATTATGTCAAGCATCTTACCTCATTTCAGGCCACATCGGTTAGATATTCTAGTGGAAGAGCATATATAACAACAGGCGATGGCACCAATGGCACACAAGGTGGGTTGTATATTATAAATACTGCAGACAATTCTGTAGTTAAGTTTATAGAGAAAGAATATGCCCGATCGGTAGATGTTGATGGCACCTATACTTACTTAATGCAATCTCAGCCGGCTCGTATATCCAAATACGGATTAGATGGAAGTAGTGAAAGTAGTTTCTATAGCGGTGCTGGCGAGTCAATGCAAGCGGATGCCAAATCGGAACTATTGACATGGAAGGGCCAAAAACAATATGTATTTGCTGCTTTGAATGAAAGCGGTTTAAGGATGTTGGATCCGAATGGAGGCATTCAAGACGACTTAGCTGCCCCTGGTAGTGATCAACCTGGCTGGAATGATGAAAAAGATGTCACTAACAGTGTAAGTGTTAATAGCGATAAGAAAAAGAATTCATATGGTAGTGATATTACGTCTAATTTATTGTTGCTTGCCAATGGTGAAAAAGGTCTATATTGGTATGATATAGCTGTACACAATGGAGTGGAACAAATCCTCTTATGCAAAGAAAATCGGATCTCTTTCGGAACCAATAATTCAGCCAATTTTGTTGCATCGAAAGGTAATATTGCATTTGTGGCCGATGGTTTAGGTGGGCTGAAAGTGTTGTATATTGATTTTAATCCTGGTACTCCCCCTGAACCTCCAATCATTGAAGATGCCTGTACAGACTTCATGGCATGGTTATTTGAAAATAATGCGCTATTACCCGCAAGTGGAAGTGTTTTCAGAACATCTCCAAGTTTGCCGCACCAAATTATTCAAACATTATTTTCTGAACCTCTGGATGTTCCCAGATATATAGAAGTAAAGGAAAATACAGCTGTATATATTAGTTTTGTCGGGCAATGGGCTTCCTGGAAAAATTCATTTGGATTTTATGTAGTTCCTGCTGGAGCAACCTTTGACGGTTATTATGATGCACACATTAAAAATGATTTATCTGAAATACCCGCAGGATACACAACGAAAAAAATTAAAGATAAATATATTATTTTCGGTAATATTGGTGGCGGAATGACCAAAGGCCAAACCTGGCAAATCAAAAATTATAATACTTCTGATGGTAGATTTAATGCAGGTGATCGTATTGTCTTTTTTGTGGCAGGTAATAGTTGGAATGCGCAAAGTGGATGGGTAAACTACAGTGTAAGTGGCAATTATACACCTGTATTCACCAACTGGAAGCAAAATATGAATAACCCTAATTATCAATGCGATTATGGCAATGAGGGCAAAGCGGGCATGAATAATCCCTTGGCCCAATCTTTCCAAGGGATTCAATATAATACTTTTTACTCTCCAGACTGTAATAGTATTGTGTTGTTTTTCGAGGATAGGATGGATAAATCTGACACAGACTATAACGATATTATTTTCACAGTGATGTCTGAAGTTGAAGAGGGTGTAAGGGGATCCGACAAACTCTCAAAACCTAAACATTATATAGCAAGAGAAACATATCCAACAGGTGAAAACGAAGTTATTTTACCATGGAGCAATTCTAGCTTATATATGGGGGGAAATCCTGGATTTGTGCGTCAATAATTCAATATAATAATGTTTTTAACACAAAAAGCCGTTCATCCGAACGGCTTTTTGTGTTAGTTGCATTTATCCCTACTGAATTCATGTAGCGCCAATAATAATACGATCCACATAAGAATATCTGTTCACCGCAGGGCTGACGCACCTATTTTTGTTTTTTCCAAGATGCTTCGCCTGTTCGGTAAATGAGAGAAGCATTACAGCAACGGCCTTTTATGGTCATAATGGCTTGTTTGAGTTTGAATAATCAGTCCCTCTGAAACTTATGAATTTTTGCACAACTTAGCGCGAGCGATCTCACCGCAGGTAAAACTTGAGCATGCAAGATATAACAACAAAGCATGTTACGGTAAAAATATCAAAACCACTTAGTGAGAGTAATGTTACCAACCAAAATAGCTATTTTGAACAACTTTATAGCTATTTTTAGCTATTCTATAGCGAAAGATCACTATGGAATTGTTATTTTTAGCTATAATATAGTGATTTATCGCTATTTTATAGCGGAATTTAGCTATTTTTATTTTTGTGTTGATTTTATAAATCAATATATCAGGCATTTAAATTTTGATGATTTTTGATACATCAGCCCTGCTATTCACCACAAAATATTTTGATACCTTTGTAGATATTTTATCATATCAGTGGCATACGCATTTTATTAAACCAATGAGTGACAAACAAGAACTTCTTGACAAGCGATATTTAGCAATGGCCCGTATTTGGGGACAAAATTCTTATTGTCAACGTCGTAAAGTAGGAGCTTTATTGGTGAAAGATAAAATGATCATTTCGGATGGGTATAATGGAACGCCAGCTGGTTTTGAAAATATTTGCGAAGACGAAAATAATATCACAAAACCATACGTGCTTCATGCAGAGGCAAACGCCATTACAAAAGTTGCCAAATCAAATAATAGTAGTGAAAATGCGACATTGTATGTCACCACTGCTCCATGCTTGGAATGTGCTAAGCTTATTATTCAATCAGGGATCAAACGTGTAGTATATGGCGAAAAATACCGTATCGACGATGGAATTCGTTTGTTACAGCGAGCTGATATAGAAGTATTATATATTGACTGTGATACTCTTATGCCGATTTGACCAGCATGTGGTTTATCTTTAAAAAGAAATAAAGATTCAATGAATATTAAGAATAGAAAAAAAGACGCCATGCTACCCATGATCATTGCACTGATGTTGGTAGTAGGAATTCTCATAGGCAGTACCTTCAACAAACCCGGCTCAAATGCAACAAACACTCATCGTGGATTTTTACTTTACAAAACCAATAATAAAATAGACCAAGCTCTTGATCTGATTGTTAGTTCATATGTTGATAGTATTTCGGAAGAGCATCTTGAAGAAGATGCAATTATAGGGATGTTAAAAACATTAGATCCACATTCACTATATATACCGGCAACTGACCTCACTGCTATTAATGAGCCCATCGAAGGTAATTTTTCGGGTATTGGTGTTCAATTCAATATGTTGGATGATACGATAGTCATTGTTAATACTATTCCCAAAGGCCCGTCTGAAAAAGTTGGTATCATTTCAGGTGATCGCATCATACGGGTAAATGATAATCCTGTAGCCGGAGTAAAAATGCCGAGCGACAATATTGTGAAGATGCTGAAAGGCAAAACAGGAACCAAAGTAACGATCACTGTGCTACGGAAAGGTGAATCCGAGTGGCTCAATTTCAACGTCACCAGAGATAAAATACCATTGTTTAGCATTGATGCGGCATACATGTTGACTCAAGAAATAGGATATGTCAAGGTGAATAAATTTTCCAAAACAACACTGGATGAATTTACCGAAGCTCTTCACCGCCTCAAAGAAGAAGGGATGCAGAAAATAATCATCGACCTGCGCGATAATGGTGGAGGAATCATTGATGGCGCCATAGGTTTGTCGGAATTATTTCTTCCTTCAGGTAAATTGATTGTATATACCGAAGGTAATGAGCGGCCTCGTATCGATTACTATTCCAAAAGCAATCGTACGTCCTATACCGATATGGATTTGGTGCTGTTGATCAACGAGGGTTCTGCATCTGCCAGTGAAATTGTGGCAGGAGCTCTTCAAGATAACGACAGAGGAACCATTATCGGAAGGCGTAGCTTTGGAAAAGGCTTGGTACAAGAACAACATACGCTTTCCGACGGATCGGCCATACGAATCACTGTTTCCCGTTATTACACGCCTACAGGAAGATGTATTCAAAAACCATATGATCAAGATGAAGAAAAATATCGCAATGATCTTTATCGTAGATATATCAACGGAGAAATGGCACAAGCAGACAGCATCCATTTCAATACTGCCCTAAAATTTGTGACACCTGCAGGCAAAATCGTCTACGGGGGAGGAGGTATCATGCCGGATATTTTTGTCCCGATAGATACCTCTGCATATTCCGCGTATTATGACATAGTCCTGCGTAAAGGACTTGTGTATCGTTATGCATTTGATTATACCGATCGTCATAGAAAAGAGTTAAGCAGTCAAACCGACTACCGGACTCTGGAAACTTATTTAAGCAAACACCACATATTGGATGATTTTATTCAATATACTTCCAAACAAGGTGTTACAAAAAACAATAAAGACTTGCAAATATCGGGAAATGCCATTGAAAATATGGTTATCGCATACATTGCTCGTAATATATTTGACGATAAAGGCTATTACCCTATCATCAATCAAAATGATAAGATGATACAAGCAGGGGTGAAACAATTAACCATGTATCATCCATAAATCACGATATGACAGCATATGTTTTTATTATCAGGTTATCATGAAACGTTTGATAGTAGCCATAACTGGTGCTAGTGGCTCCATTTATGCCAGTATTTTGCTGGAAAAACTATACCAACTTCAGTCTGCGAAACAAATCACGAGTGTAAGTGTGATTTTCTCAGAAAAAGGAGAAGAAGTTTGGCAACACGAGATAGGCCATTTGCCTGAGCATTTATTTCCGTTATTTAAAAATGATGATTTCAACGCTCCTTTTGCCTCAGGTAGCTCATTGCACGATGCCATGATTGTCTGCCCCTGCTCCATGGGGACTATGGGACGCATAGCCAATGGACTTGCTGATACGCTCATTACACGCGCTGCCGATGTGATGCTCAAAGAGCGTCGGTGTTTGATATTAGCTGTTCGCGAAACCCCAATTCACCTCATCCATATACAAAACATGCAAAAACTCGCACAAGCAGGCGCTATCATTGCTCCAGCTTCACCTTCATTCTATTCACATCCACAGACCATTGAGGAATTGGCAACAACGGTTGTGGACAGGCTATTACAATTAACCGGAATAGAAATACAGACTTATAGATGGGGAAATTAATTACGATACTTGCCGTTAAAATCATAAATTTTTGATTAATTTTGGCATCATCATAGTTTATTTCAAGCATCGTTACATTAATCAAGCACATACAGATAATGGCAAAGCAAAAGATAGTCAACGTATTAAAAACAGGTAAAATTTTGGTTTCGGACGGAGCATGGGGTACATTTTTATACCAAAAAGGCTTAAAACCAGGTGAATGTCCTGACGAGTGGTCACTGACTCATTTCGATGAGGTAAAAGATATTGCCAAAAGGTATATAGCAGCAGGTGCAGATATGGTGGAAACCAATAGTTTTGGTGCAAATTATTATAAATTGGAACATTTTGGGTTACAGGATAAGGTAGCTGATATCAATACCGCAGCAGCGCGTGCATCGAGAGATGCAGCAGGAGATGACAAATACGTCATCGCATCCATAGGTCCAACGGGTAAAATGCTTATCATGGGAGACGTTACCGAAGAAGATCTGTATCATTGTTTTAGGGAACAAGCAATAGCATTAGAAAAAGGTGGTGCAGACGCGGTTTGTATTGAAACAATGATCGACGCAGACGAAGCCCGTCAAGCAATAACAGCGGCCAAAGAGAATACCAAGCTTGAAATTATGGCAACATTCACATTTGACAAAACCCAGCAAGGAGATTACAGAACGATGATGGGATTATCCCCCATTGAATCTGTACGATTGGCAATCGATGCTGGAGCCGATATTGTTGGCGCAAACTGTGGTAATGGTATAGAAAGGATGACCGATATAGTAAAAGAAATACGGACAGCATATCCAGATGTATTTATTCTTATTCATGCTAATGCAGGACTCCCTGTTAATGTCGATGGCGTGGATACATTCCCGGAAACTCCAGAAATGATGGCCGAATATGTCCCCGCCCTATTGGATGCGGGAGTCAATATTGTAGGAGGATGTTGTGGTACAACCCCAGCGCACATTACGGCCATAAAAACGATAGTCGATAAATACAATCAACGCTGATCCTTCACTTTTAAAATAGGGTCGTTCCATAAAAATAGTGCTGACAAAAGGGTAACGATGACAAAAATGGTTGGTGATTTTTTGGCTCTTTAGTCAATAAATACCTGTTTGGCAGTTACCCTAACACTTTACTTCTTTCCGCCAAATAACAAAAATAGCGCGACAACTGTAAGAGTTACTTTCGTCATGATAATTACTCCCAGTATAATCAATAGACTCATTTTTGAATTGCTTTTTGACTTTATTAAAGTTTAAATCACTTCATTATTTATTAACTCGGTAAAATATGACTTTTACTTGTTTTACAAATAATAATCAATATTGTTAAGTTTAAAACTACAATACTTATAATAAGAGGCTTATATAATTAACAATTAAAGGCTGAATCGTAACGGCATGGTGAACCGGACATATACAGGCTTACCTCTTTGTTTCCCGGCATTCCATTTTGGCATTTGGCTGAAAACCCGTATGGCTTCATCTTCACAACTTTTATCGAAGCCTCTTTCAATCTGAATCTTCGAAATACCACCATCTATCCCGACCACAAATGAAATTATAATTGTTCCTGTGATGCGTTTAGCTTGCGCTTCCAGCGGATATCGGATATTTCGTGCCAGGTAATTTCTCAGAGCTATTTCACCGCCAGGAAATCCGGGCATCTGTTCCACAATGAGGAATGGATTACCTGCTCCTTCGCCCATGGCGATGCCATTTTTAACACCCACTCCATTAATCGTTCCAGTGGTATCCATGTCTGATTTGAGTGTGGCCTCATTCAATTGTTCCTGAGTTTTGATTTCATCTGCTTTTGTTACATTTTTGTCCAGACTAACCATCGGAGGCGTAAACCTGATGATCTTTTTCAGCGCCGGAGGTGGTAGAGTAGAATTTGGCATTGTTTGCGACCTCTCCTGCTCTACCATAATGTCCGATAGTTGGGCTATTTCAAGTATCCGCACCTTTTCGTGAGGTACAGACAAGCGAGCTAATGTCCTTGCACCAAAAATCAACGCACACACTCCAAACACAATCATAAGGGCAATAAGATGATTTCGTCCCGAATTTTTACGGAGCGTGTAAGCGCCATATGCTTTGTTTCTATTTAAGAAAATGATATCGCACCACTTTTTCGATTGTATATCAATTTTACGAAACAATTGAAAAACAAGTATGTTATAAACGCTGTGGGTCCCTATTGGGTTTCAGAACACAGAGAGCCACAGAGGATATAAAGAAAAACTCCCAATATATCAGAAGATATTCCTCAAAACGTTATATTACGTTTTAATCACGTGGAATTCTCATTTTATAGAAAGAACGCCATACGAAAATCAAACCGAGAATCAAGAATGGAACAGCGATGTAGGCTGAAAAATCTGTTGCCGGATTGGCTTGCATTTCAATACATATTTCAGTAGCTAAAAGACCAAACAAAGTCGAAAACTTGATGATGGGGTTTAATGATACTGACGAAGTATCTTTAAATGGGTCACCCACTGTATCACCGACTACAGCTGCTTCGTGTAAGGGTGAATTTTTTTCACGAAGGTCTACCTCTACTACTTTCTTTGCATTATCCCAGCTACCACCTGCATTGGCCATATAAATAGCCTGAAACAAACCAAATACGGCTATGGAAACCAAGTATGCTACAAAGAAATTTGGATCCATGAATGCGAATGCCAGTGTAAGCGAAATCAATGCAATGAAAATGTTCCACATACCTTTTTGGGCATATTGCGTACAAATTTTTACCACTGCTTTCGAATCTTTGATATCCGCCTCTTTCTTTTCCATATTGAATGTCTTTTTAATAAATGCTACAGCGCGATAGGCTCCGGTGGTAACCGACTGCATGGATGCCCCGCTGAACCAGAAAATAACAGCTCCACCACAAATCAAGCCTAAGATTACCGGTGCATCAGTAAGCGAAAGATGTAACAAGCCTACTTTTTCGAGCAGCAGGATAATGGAAAAAATCATGGTAGTGGCACCTACAACGGCAGTTCCAATGAGTACAGGTTTGGCGGTTGCCTTGAAAGTGTTTCCTGCTGAGTCATTGGCTTCCAGATAATGTTTTCCCGTTTCAAAATCAGGTTTGAATCCATATTGTTTTTCAATGGATTCATTTACTCCGGGAAGTTGTTCTATCTGAGACAATTCAAATACCGACTGCGCGTTATCAGTCACCGGACCATAACTGTCTACAGCAATGGTCACTGGCCCCATACAAAGGAATCCGAAAGCAACCAACCCAAAAGCAAAAATAGATGCATGAGGACCAAGCACAGCATCAAGACCCATACCTGATGTGAAGTAAGCAATAGTCATAAGTGTCACAATCAGTAACCCTGTCCAGAAAGCGCTGAAATTACCGGCTACAATCCCCGAGAGGATATTCAGAGATGGGCCGCCTTCACGCGATGCGGTGACGATTTCCTGTACGTGTTTGGATTTGGAACTAGTGAATATTTTGGTGAATTCGGGTATGAGCACGGCAGCTAAAGTACCACAACTAATAATAATGGCCAGCTTCCACCAAATGGTAGCATCAGTCATATCATGCAATAACAGATGGCTCATAAAAAAAGTTGCTGAGATACAAAGTATAGCGGCGATCCAGATTAAACGCATAAGCGGCGACTCAAAATCAAATTCTTTTTTCGCACCATACAATCTCTTAGAAATACCAAGGTTAATGAAAAACGCGCATCCTGAGAGAAAATCCATAAGAAAACGCATTCCAAAAATCCATACAATGAGTTTGGCCTGGATATGGGGATCCTGTACTGCCAAGGTAATAAATGTAATCAAGGCTACACCGGTGACACCGTAGGTCTCAAAACCATCAGCTGTAGGTCCTACGCTATCTCCGGCATTGTCTCCTGTACAATCGGCAATCACGCCAGGATTACGTGGATCGTCTTCTTTTACTTTGAACACCACTTTCATCAGATCAGAACCGATGTCGGCTATCTTTGTAAAGATACCGCCGGCAATACGTAATGCACTTGCACCCAATGATTCACCAATAGCAAAACCGAGGAAACAAATACCCACAATGTCGCGCGGAACGAACAATAAGATAAACACCATCATCACCAATTCAAGTGAAATCAGGAATAACCCAACACTCATACCCGCACGCAACGGGATATTAACTACATCGAGCGGTCTTCCACGCAATGATGCAAAAGCTGTTCTGGCATTAGCGAATGTGTTTACTCTGACTCCGTACCATGCTACGGAATACGATCCTAACATGCCGATGACTGAAAAGAGAAGCACCTGAGACACCACAGAAACTGATTGCCCAGCTAGTCCGAAGAAATAAATGCAAAGGACAGAAGCGATAATTGCGAAGAGCATCATCAGAAATTTACCTTGCTGCAACAGGTAAGTACGGCAGGTAGTGTAAATAGTACTAGCCACTTTTAGCATTGATTCATGAGCGGGTAATTTACGTATTTGCCTGAAAAGTACAAGACTAAAACTTAATGTACCCGCAATGATGAGAGCACCAAAAAATAAAAAGTTCCACGCGGAAATGGTTCCACCAAAAATGTGGAAAGTACCTTGGTGTAGGTCGGGAATAGCCAAATCGGCTTCACTCGCCCACACACAAAAACAGGAGCCTGCCAAGAGGCTCGCTACAAGAAATAAACGTTTTAAATTTAACATAAAAGATGATTACTGTGTTTGATATTCATTTGGGTTTCTTGGTGAATAACACCATTTTGATATTCAGCTTATTACCAATGTCTACTAAATCGACCACATGTTGCAGATCAATGGATTGATCTGCTTGCAAAGTCACGCTCAACTCCTTGTCCTTATTTTCTGCTATTAGTCGATTCAATTCGGGTTCTACCTGTTCGAAATTCACTTCCTTATCATTGATATAATATCGAAGATCTTTTGTAATAGTTAGTTGAATGCTCTTCTTTTCGACAGATTTATCAGCATGTTTTGCGTTAGGCAAGAGCACCCGAATAGATGTTGGGGTGACAAAAGTTGATATAATCAAGAAGAACAACAGCAAGAAAAACATGATATCGTTCAGAGAAGCGGTGAATACTTCTGCGCTTCTTTTTCGTGGTCGTTCAATTTTCATTACTTCCAGATTTATCGTCTCCCAAACTTGTATTGACGAATAACGCGCAACATCTCGTTGGAATCCTTATCCATCTGCGCAACGACTTTGTCTATTTTACCATTTAACAGGTAATAAGCAGAATAAGCAATGATTCCGACAAAAAGTCCGACACCTGAACAAATCATTTTTTGATACAAACCATCAGATATAGTACTAATATCCAAATTGTTACTCACTGAAATGTTATAAAATATCTTAATGACGCCGAAAATGGTTCCCAAAAAACCCAGCATAGGAGCAACCGACGATATAATCCCAAGATAATTCATCTGGTTTTCAAGTGAAGCCACTTGCTGCCGCGATTCTACTTGCATCGATTCTTGTATGTTTTCTATATCATCGTCTATTTCTTTCAATCCAGCAGCTGCTATTTTAGCTGATGAGTTGGAAGTTTCCATGCAGAAATAAAGAGCTTTGTCGATTTTACCTTCCCGAATGAATTCTGAAGCATGTGATAACCAGCCACTGTTCTTATTTCTTGCACGATTAATTTCTACCCAACGCTCAATCATTACATAAATGGATATGATAGACATCAGGAAAAGAGGTAATAATATCCAACCACCTTTAAGGACAATGCTGAAATAATTTTCCTCCTTAGTGATTTGTTCCGCTACGGTAACTGCTTGTTCGGATAGATTGGATTGCTGTATGAATAAAATAATGTCGTTGAAAAACATATAGAAAACAATGAATGATAATATTTCTTAATTTGAGAATGAATGTTTTTTTGTCCTTTTGAACTTGTCGTTCACCCATTTGGGCACCACAAAAGCCCCAAGGATAAGGTATGGATAATAACTAATCAGCCGCCAGATAAATGCTAGTGCTATGGCTATGGAGCCTATAACAGCTGTATCCGTTACTGGAATGAATTCGCCTAAATACCGTATGAAAATAAATTCGGAAAAACCACTTCCTCCGGGCGTAGGAGCGATCAATTGCATGATCCACATCACCAATTGGCGAGCATAAATGAGGAAGTGCTCGCCCAATGATGGGATAACAAAAAAAGCAAGTAATAGCATATTGACCACCCAATATCGTGATGTCCACGAAAAAAAAGTAGCACCAAAGGATTTTAACCAAAATGAAAAAGGTTTATGAACCAATTCTTTAGAACTAGTAACAATTTCGTAACCAGCAACATTGATTGTATGACGCCACCGACGTAGAAATGATAGTCTAAAAATTTGCATCAACAACCATTTCAGGCCGCGTGGATTGATAAACAGGCCATATCCCAAGGCGACTGTATATATCAATTTCAAAGAATATCCGATGATGGCAAACCAAAAAAATTCGTTGAGAAAACTGCCAGTATGATCGACCACAAACAAGTTATTGACGTTGACCAATAGTAGCAGAAGGGGAAAAATCAAGACAAAATACAATTCATCGAGGAAAGACGTTACCAAAACAGCTGAGGAGCTTCGTCCCAGACTGATCCCTTCCTTATTCAAAAAGAGCACTGCCACACTTGTCCCCCCCACAGCCGACGGCGTTATGGCAGAAGTGAATTCCCAAAGCACAATGACCCGAAATGCCTGTCGCCAATTTATTTTTTTATCTGTTAATATCCTGATACGTATCATGTAACCTAAGTCGCGGCATAACATTAAGGCAACGGCCGCAAAAAGAAAAAACACTGTACGCCAGCTAAAGTTCATATTATCAAATATCCTGGGATCAAATTCACGCGCAAACATAAACCCAACAACGCCCAAGCCGATAAGAATGGGAAATATAACTTTTGAAGCCCGAATACTGCTAAATGGATTGGATGAGTCGGACATTGGCAATGAAATAATATGAAAAAATGATTAATTTTGTTGTATCTATGAGAAAAGGCAGTTGGCTTATTTTTTGCTCATAATTTGCTGCCATTTAATTTATAAAAGGGGGGCATAGAAGGATGAATTACAACCATGAAGTTTAAGAACCTTCTGGGCCCTCCCTTTATCAAAAAAACTAAACCAAAATCTTTATCGTGGAACTAAAAGGTTACAACATTATTTGATGATGACCGTAAAAAAGCTTTAATTTCTGTTACCTTAAGTAATTTGAAAAAAGAAGGGCCGAAAAAGGATGAATTATAACCATTGAAAATTAAGAACCTTTTCCGGGTCCTTCTTCTATCTAAAAAGATTGAATCAAGAAACATGGAATGCGATTTTAAAGGCAACTACAATGATGTACGAATTTGTTCGCATGTTACTTGTGAAATCACATTCAGTTCAATACTATTCCACCATTGGTTGACCGAAACAAGTGAGTCACGGAAGTAACCCATTGTCTGAATTCGTCGTTGGTAATAGCATTCAACAATTCTGGAATATCTGCCGGACGACAATAAATACGTCGTACCTGATCATTCCTCGTTTGCTCGTCTTTTTCGTATAGTACTGACAGAGCTAACAATTTTGCATATTTTTCATCGGTGTTCATGATTGGTGATTTTAAAATGTTTTTTGCTTCCTTTCCTAGCCACTCTCCTGTAGAAAGTAACATGCTTATTATCTAAGCAAGGAGAGAAATTGATATTATTTATGACTTAAATCTTTCTTCGTCAAACCCTTCAGCGCTTCGGTCGCCACTTTATCATTAGGAGCAATTGCCAACACCTTATTCCAATAGGATATGGAAGTTTCTTTATCGTCTTGTTGGTAATAATAATATCCTAAGTATTTGTAACATTCCTGCAGTTCGCTGGAATATTTTGTAGGATTGGTTTCCAATATTGTCAAGGCTTGTTCATAATATGGTTTAGCAAGTCCTTGTGTGGTTTCTGGATCGAGTGAAGCTTGTACACGGGCTCTCCAGAAATTGCCGAGGTAACTAGACGAGCTACGTTCTGCTACTTCTGCGAATTTTTGGTCAGCTTTCTGAAATAAACGGGTTTGTTCCACTGAATCGACATCTGAAGCCACTTCCATGCGTCCTCCGGCATAATAATAGCAACGGCCGCAATAAAAGTAATCAGTAGAGCCTGCATCGGAAGTATTTTCAAGATACTGTTCGTAATACCCACCGGCCATCCCATATTTTTTCATCGATTCACAAGTCTGCCCCATCTCTTTTAATATTTCGTTTTTGTTGGTCGGATCGGTTTCCATAGCTTTGGTATAATAATCGATGGACAATGAATCCAGTTTATTTTTACGCAGAATACGGGCATAATATTTATAGTCCGTAGCAATTTGATTGCTTTTCGGATCATTCATAAAAGACGTCATGGCGGTAAGTGCACGCTCGTGTTCTTCTATTTCGAACAAATTATATCCAAGTAACCGCTTCATTACTGAATTAGAAGGATCTTTAGCCATTGCTTTTTCTACTTCAGCCAATGAGCCACGATAGTCTTTATTGAAGAACAATATAGATGCATATCGGGCATAATCAGCTGCGTCTCCATAGCCAAACGACAAGTAACGGGAATAAGCCTCTCCAGCCTTTTCCATCTGACTTTTAGCATAATATAACTCTCCCAGTTGTTTGTAAGCTGGGGCATATGTATTATCGATGGCCAATAACTCGTTGATGGTATTCACCGCTTGTTCGGGATTAACATTGGCATAGATTTCGGCCAGTTTTAATCGCGATGATTTATTTTTTTTGTCAAGATATGCGGCCATATCGTATTTGTTGGCGGCATCACTTATTTTCTTTTCTGCCATCAATATATCACCTTCGGCAATGTATATTCCAGCATAGTTCTTGTCCAAATTGTGGGCCTGGTCGAAATACTCTTTTGCCTTGTTAGACATTTTATTAGCTATATAAGCATTCCCGATAGCGGTATATATAACAGGATCTTTTTTCGAAGCCCTGTCAACAAATGCTTTCTGCATTATTGCTTCAGCTTCTTTCACGTTCGACCGCAACATCAATTTACCTTTACCCACATAACAGAGCGCATACGGTTGCTCGGTTGCCAATCCACGATCGTAATAAATAGAAGCGGAATCTATCTTTCCGCAAGCATAGGCAATCTCGCCCAAATAGTAATTAGACTCACCACTTGGGGACTGTGTTTTGAAATATCGTTGGGCAGCTTGATACATGCCAGCTTCAAAAAGGTCTACCCCTTGAGACAGATCGCCAGCTTTGATATTGACATTTATTATCAGAAAGCAACCCAAGAATATAAAAAAATTCTTATTCATATTTTTAAGATTCAATGGTTTAAAAATTCAATGATTTACTAAAAAGGAGGCGAAGAAGAAAAGAATTACAACCATGAAACTACAGAAACTTCCCCGGCCCCCTTATGATTGAGATTCAAAAATTCAAGATTCAAAGATTCCATAATCATGGAATCAGAAATTACAAATTCTCCCTCAAATTTACCACCCGTACCGGTTGTGTGGCTGGCATGATACCTGATTTGAGAATAATGCGTTGTCCACGGTCACTGGTTAAAAACGAAGCAAACCCTGAAGCCAACCCGCTACGTGGTTCGGTGAGCAAAACATATACATCGCGTCGTAACGGATATTGCCCGGTAGCTATATAAGCCTGATAGGGCTGGTAACTATTGTCACGGGTAGCTACGTTTTCACGGCTAATACCTGCCACGCATACTTTATCTAAAAATCCTCTGCAAGTGGTGTCTCGTTGGTTGCTCACCCAACTAATTCCAATGATTCCTATCGCATTAGGATTTTCGGCTACATAACCGACCACATCGGTATTTTGAAGCTTACTCCTTACAAACTCTGACAATTTCTCGCCTTTACAGACGGAGTCTATTAGAAAGCGTACTGTACTCGAGTGCGGGTTATCAAACATTACCTGGATGTTGCCCAAGGTCGATTTTGGATTGAGTTCCTTCCAACGTGTTATTTCTCCAGTAAGGATTTTTCTGAGGGTTTGTATGCTGAAAAGCGTGTCTTTGTTGCCTCGATGTACGATGATAGCGATACCGTCAGTAGCGATTTTTATTTCTTTGGGAAATAACTTACGGCTTTCAAACGATTCCCGTTCATCTTTGCTCAGAGGGCGTGTGGCGATGGCTGCACGAACACTATCGCGTAACAATAGGTTGAGCGCATCTACTTCGCCACCGTATGACGCAAGAATACCCGCCTGTGGATAAATACTTTCGAATACAGCTATTTCCGAATCAATAATCGGCCGGAATGATTCGTCAACACTTATCATGGTCGTTCCGCTAGTTGGCGTGTCGGTAGGACTGGAGCCTTTAGAACTACACGATACAAATAGGACAATGTTCGCTGCAACAAGATATATGATTAACCTGCTCATCATTCATTTTTATTTTTTAAAGAAAACTCCCGGTAAATCCGGAATACAACGTAAATAAAAATCAGCAGACCTGCACCGTATCTCCATAACATTGGAATATTTGCGAATGCATCGGTAAAAACCAATAATACCGCCATGCCAAGGTATACTAATACCATCGATTGCCTGAATATTTTCAGAAGTTTTGAGTCTGCTGATTTTTTCACAACAACTAAAAATCAAATTATTAAATATTGATTATCAATTTCTTAAATCAAATTTAATAGGGACTGTGTATTGTACAAATACAGGTTTTCCATTCTGTCGACCAGGCTTCCAACGGGGCATGTGGGAAATGACTCGTATCGCTTCATCTTCACAACTTTTATCGAAACCACGAGCTATCTTCACCCTGTTGATAGACCCATCAGAACCCACAACGAAGGTGATAAAAACGGTCCCTGAAACTCCATTTTCCTGAGCTACTATTGGATAAACAACTGTTTTGGAAAAATACTTCCTCATTTCATCCTCACCACCCGGAAATTCAGGCATTTGCTCCACGAATGTATAAGGTTTCTCTACGTTCGATTCTTCCACAATTTCCTTGCGTTCTTCGAGTTCGGCAATATCAAGACCGGTTTCCTCGTCAGTCCCTTGGACATCTTTCACCGAGATACTCATGGTGGTCTCATTCAACTGTTCCTGCGTCTTGATTTCATCTTCTTCCTTCACCTCCTCATCTTTTTTGATAACAGGAGGAGTAAACTTGATGGTACTTTTGAGCGGCGGAGGTGGCGGAGTGAATTCCTTCATGATCTCTTCCTTTGGTTTTGCTGTTTCCACCTTGATGTCGGCCAGTGTGGTCACCTCCGTCATCTGCACCTTTTTCTTGGGAACTACCGACTCAATGATCGCGGGAAGCGCGAGAGCTAAACCGCATGCTGCGATGACAATCACGAAAGCAAGTAAGTGTCGGCGACCCGACAACATCCGCATTTCGTAAGCTCCGTACTCTTTATTTTTATCCCCAAATACGACATCGCACCACGCTTGCGTATACAAATCTATTTTACCTGCCATAGCGATTAATTTTTAATGTCGGTTGGGTGAATCTTATTGTATACTAAAGTGGTATCGTAGGGAGTAATGTCTACGATGGCATATTTTCCGATATTACAAATCTGCATCTCGTCCAATATATCCACCAAATTCTTATATGACGACTTGTCGCCGGCTTTGATCATCACTACCGGTGCAGCCTTGTCCGCCTTGATATCGACGGCCATCTTCTTAAAATCATCGTCAGTGATTTTCTTGTCCGTTCGCTCCTTCTTTAGTTCATTAATCTTACGCACCACGTCGCTATTGCGCTGCAACAGCACGCTGCGGATTCCTGCCGGCGAGAAATCGGTTTCCACCAATTCCGGTGGGGTATTGACATCGGGAAGTCCAAAATAATAGAATACCTTGTCCTCTCCATTCAATATTACGGTGACGGCAGTCGATGCTTTTACCTTATTCTGTTCTTCTTCGGTCACCTTATCCCGTGAGGGCATGCTGATTTCCATCGTTTGTGGTTTTAGCATCGACGTGGTGAGCATAAAAAAGGTGATCAGCAGGAAGCCCAAATCCACCATCGGAGTAAAGTCTACCCGCGTTGGTTTCTTTTTCTGTTTACCTTCGCCGCCTTTTCCTTTGGTATTTACTTCAGCCATAATTCTTTATTTTGATATGAAATCATATATTATTGAGTAACCTCGGGAACCGTTTCGAGCGAAGTAATCAGATTGAACCGATTCTCACGCAATTCCTGGAGCGTATTCATTACATTCTTAATCTGGGGATAAGGAGTGGCCTGATCGGCTTTGATGGCAATCACCAACGCCTTGTTCTGCTTGCGCGAAAGTTTTACCCATTCGCGGAACTGGTTATTCAAGCTGTCGGTTGGGATTCCCAACGCATTCTCCTTCATCTCGCGTTGCTCTGAGGGCAGATCTCAGTAAGCTTTCATCTTTTCCATCGGCACGCCAAACGACGGCACCAAACTGAAAGTCTTCAGTTCCTTGTCCGTAAAAGTCTGGTCGTACTCCTCGCCCATCATTTTCAGCACTTCGATCCTGTCTTCCTGCTTGTCAAGTCCGAAAAATACCTTACCATCTTTATCCACCAGCACCTGCATCAGGTTGGTTTCGGGTATCTTGATTTCCGATACCGACGATGGTGTGACTACTTGTACCGCCTCTTTCTTGGTAAAATTGGAGGTGAGCATGAAAAAGGTTAACAAGAGGAAGGTCATGTCACACATGGCTGTCATGTCGATCCATGTGCTTTTCCGTTTCATTTTAACCCTTGGCATATTTTTTATTTTTATGATACAATATTCAATATGCGAATGGTTATTGCTTATCCTGGTGTGTTGCCGAGAAAGTCTGTACAATGCTAAAACCTATCTCATCGATGCTATAGGTAATCTTATCGATTTGAGTGGTAAAGAAATTGTACGCGATCATGGCGACTGCAGCTGTACCGATACCCAACGCCGTATTGATCAACGCTTCTGAAATACCGTTGGCAAGCGCCACAGAGTCGGGAGCGCCTGCATTGGCCAAAGCGGCAAAAGCACGGATCATACCCAACACAGTTCCTAACAATCCGATCAGCGTACCCAGCGATGTAAGCGTAGCCAACATCGGAAGATTTTGCTCCATGGCGGGCATTTCAAGCGAAGTGGCTTCTTCCACGCCTTGTTGCAGGTAAACCAATTTCTGGTCTTTGCTCAATGTTTGGTCATCAGCCATCTCTTTGTATTTATGTAGTGAAAGATTGACAACATTGGCTACCGATCCTTTTTGCTGGTCGCATTCTGCCAAAGCGCCGTCAATATCGCCAACGTTCAGGCGATTTTTTATTTTCTGCACAAATCTCACGATCTGCCCTTTGCCTTTTGACTTGTTGATGGTGATCAACCGTTCGACACTAAATATCAGCGCGGTAATCAACAATGACATCAATATGGGCACCACAATACCACCTTTGTACACAACTCCAAAATAATTGCCTGGTATCGGTTGATTTTCATTGCTACCACCCTGGAAATTCGACCCGTCGCCGAAAACCTTATAGAACAATAAAAAACCCGTTACCAATGCAAGGGGTACGACCAATGCAGAAAAAATACTTTTAAAATTTAACGCTTTCATGATAATTCTTTTTTAATTTTAATTGATAGGTTTATTAGATTGATATTTAAATTGATAATTCATGTATGGATACAGCTCACGCTGGTTGTCTATTTTTCAAACAGACAACTATTTAATTTTAACCAACTTAAATGATTTTGGGATATTTATATCCTATCCCAAAGGATCGTGCGTTTGATACCGATAATAAACCGGTATAGCGTGTAAATTTTCAAAATCTCGGAAGATGTATAAAATTTCAGAAAATCATCTATGTCCTGGCCTCAATGACAAACATTAAGATAATATTGGAAATAATGCTATGATGGATAATTGTCAAGTATCGCTCTGCATTGAGAACTTCGGCCATTATTATTTTATCGAAAGGTTTTTTTACATCTAACAGACGTTTCACTATGTAATACGACCACGGTCGTTTTTCTTTCTATTGACATTGTTCTCTTAATAGAAATCATGAGTATGAAATAATATTTTGTCAAACATGTCTTAACCCATTGTGACTTACAAGATCCTCAAAATAGAGTCTGCCGAAAACAAACTTGACTGGTCTTGACACTAAAACACCATCTTATTTCATTGACAAGTCAATTATCAATAGAGGACTGAACATATATCCAAGTGCAACCGTTGATTAGATGATTCAAAATATGGTCAGCGTTAACTGAACAATATATCGATAATAAAGAACGTGTGATTTTCTCGTTTCCTTTAGGACAATGAAAACCGAGATTTTGAAAAATAGAAAGGTATAGTTAGCTAAATCCTAAATTTACGCAGGGTGACAATGTAATTTTCTGTCACAGAAGAAGGATATTCTGCGTATGAAAACTTGGCATTACCCAAGTCAGTAATACATTTATATAGTGGAGGCGAATACCTCAATAGAATAATGCTGACCCGTGATGGTTGCCTATTATATTCGTGAAACTCCGATAAGGTTGTTCTTACTCGTTCGTCCCAATATACAAAAAGAGAAGGCGAGTTATCTTGTGTAATACATGTAATGTTATCGCTGGCAACTGCTTCTGTGTGCTCCATATCTTCTATTACAGAAGATTCCATTATCACTTCTCCAGCATTACTTTGCATAGAAAAAGCCACGAAAACTGAAATAAGAAATATGTATGAAGATCGTATCATGGTCTAAATACGATTGATTGAGAACAAAAATTATCTTTAATAAAAAATGAACAAAATGTATGCCATAATTGTTTCTCTTCGCTTGTGTATGAAGACTATTTGAAAGAATTTTCAAATAGAGTAAAACCAATATAGATGATTATTTCTATATCAATCAATTATATAAATAGGACTAAATAAATAGTTTTGCCGGTATTTCACTTTATCCATTTTTTACATGCTTTGCATAAAAACACACTAAATACCGATTGCATCAACCAGTAAATATACTAATGCCGCTAATACAGCACTAACAGGTATCGTCAGTATCCATGCCCAAAGTAGATTGATAGTAACACCCCAACGAACAGCCGAAAATCTTTTCACAGCGCCTACACCCATGATCGCACCTGTGATGGTATGTGTGGTGCTTACTGGTATCTTGAGTATCTCCGTAAGAAATAATGTTATTGCTCCGGCAGTTTCAGCACATACGCCTTCGAGTGCAGTCACTTTGGTAATTTTACTACCCATTGTCTTTACAATTTTCCAACCACCCATCATTGTACCTAAAGCAATGGCACTGAAACAGGTCAGGGGAACCCAGTCTGACATGTGTTCGATGGAATCTATTTTTCCAGTAGCAATCAGCGCTGTGGCAATAATACCCATTACTTTTTGTGAATCGTTAAGGCCGTGCCCCAGGCTGAACAGTCCTGATGAAACCAACTGCATTTTACGAAAGAGATTTTCGGCATGGCGGGCATTCACTTTTCTGAAGCCCCATAGTACCCCAATAGTGATGATAGATGATACAATCATACCGATCAGCGGCGCCAATACAATAAACGAAGCGATTTTAATGATAACCTCCGCATGAATAGATTGAAAACCAGCAGCGCATATAGCTGCACCTGCAAATCCTCCAATGAGCGTATGCGATGACGACGACGGAATACCTAACCACCATGTGAGCAAATTCCACGAAATAGCGGCTACAAGGCCTGATAAAATGATGGGGAGGGTAATAAACTGCTCCCAAACAACCTTGGATACAGTGTTAGCAATTCCAAATTCGCCAATAACGTATTTAGCAAAAAAGAAAGCGATAAAATTAAACGAAGCTGCCCATAATACTGCTTGAAACGGAGTTAATACCCGCGTAGACACAATGGTAGCAATAGAATTGGCAGCATCGTGAAAACCATTAATAAAGTCAAAAATAACCGCCAATACGATAACAACAATAAGAAGGGTCATATCAGGGACAATTAACGATAAATGATGGATAATTTGTGTTGACTAATAAAAAAAACTTCACCTTAATAGTTTTATGCATATTTAACAATAATCGTTTTCAACACTTTGGCAACGCTATTAATCTTGTTGACTGACATTTCCAACTCCTGAATGATTTCCTTCAATTTGATCAGTTCTACAATGTTTTTTTCTTCCTTGAAAAGCGACATGATACCATCTTCATATAGATCGTCGGCAGCTTCTTCGAGTTTTTTAATCTCTTTACAACATTTACGAACTTGCTGATCGTTTTTCTTCAATTTCGGCAATTCGTTCACTGCATCCTGTACCAGCTCAGCTCCTTTTCGTGTGATACTCGCTAACCGAACCGTGCTTTTGGGAAGGTTCTCTGGTGAATAAATTAGTACTTTCTGCGCTGAACGATTGATGCAATCGATAGCATCATCCATCTCATCGGCCAAAGCATGGATATCTTCACGGTCAAATGGCGTGATAAACGTTTCATTAAGTGCTTTGGAGATACGCCCTGTTACTTTATCTCCCCTTACTTCTTCAGCTTTAATTTGTTGGCACAATTCCTTACGACGTTTACCAGAGGTATAAAGTAATTCAAGAAGAACAGATGCTTCTACCAGAATAGCTGCTGTCTCCTTTAGCAAAGGGAAAAATTTAGTATCTTTTGGTGTAAAATTACTGAATATACTATTGATTTTCATGAATATTAAATTGGTTGATGAAATACCATATTCCGATAGCAAATATACAGATACCATCTCACCATATAATAGATGCATGGTTAAGATATCGTAAAATCTGTGTTAAAAAATTGTTAAGAAATAAAGGTTCCCACCTTCTATGTCCTCACAAATAATCAAGTTACATCTTTTTACTTCAAAGGCCAAAAATACCGCCCCCAACATTTGAAATGTGTTAGTGACATGAAACGAATTAGCTGCCCAAATAATTTGCATTTGAGTAATAAATGTTGTACCCGATACAAAGGGAACAACAATCCGAAGAAAATAATATTGAACAATACAAATTTTAAAAAACCAGATTCAACACTGTTGGATAACAACTGGTAAAATAACCCTGATAAAAATAAACTCATGATAATAATGACCATAAATAATCCATGAGAGGTTTCGATGGCTTTTTTCGGACAGATGTTCATACACCTCATACAGCTTTCACATCGAAATGTCCAAAACGGCCATTGACTAATATTTTTGATAGCTTTCGTTGGACATTCCCTGATACATAATCCGCAACGATTACATTGATTAGAAGCATAAAAGGATTTTGCTTTAAGGGCAGGATGAATCGAAATCCAGTTAGATGGCATGTCAAAAGGAAGTACCCCAACGATTTTATAACCCTTACGTCTCAACCATAGCCATGAAAAAAGACATGTCACACCTGTCAAGCCAGGTGTGACATGTCTTCCCAATTTC
>JAVBMZ010000007.1:0-3783 GCA_031551935.1 Bacteroidales bacterium | reverse complement strand
GCGCCATTTAGCAATTACCTCTACCATATCTTGTGGCAACGCCGACTCGAAATACATCCGTTTTCCTGTTTCGGGATGATCGAAAGCTAATGATTTGGCATGTAATGCCTGACGTGGTAATATTTCGAAACAATTGTTGACAAATTGTTTGTATTTAGTGAAAGTTGTTCCGCGTAGAATTTGATCGCCTCCGTACCGGCTGTCGTTGAATAACGGATACCCAAGATGCCGAAAGTGAGCCCGGATTTGATGTGTACGGCCGGTTTCGAGTTGACATTCCACCAATGTGATGTATCCTAAACGTTTTACGACTCGGTAATGTGTTATAGCCGGTTTACCATCCGATCCATCTTCGAATACCCACATTTGCATGCGATCTTTTGGGTTACGTCCGATATTTCCGGTAATAGTTCCAGCATCTTCGGGCAAATTACCCCATACCAATGCCATATATTTGCGCTCAATGGTATGTTCGAAAAATTGACGAGCCAAATAGTTGAGCGCCCGTTCGGTTTTGGCAACAACTAGGATGCCCGAAGTGTCTTTATCGATACGGTGGACCAATCCGGGGCGCATTTCTCCACTTTGGAATAATGGTAAATCCTGTAGATAAAAAGTGAGGGCATTCACCAATGTTCCGGTATAATTACCATGTCCTGGATGCACCACCATGCCGGCCTCCTTATTGATGACAATAAGTTGATCATCCTCATATACTATATTCAATGGAATATCTTGTGGAATAATGGTCAACTCCCGTGGAGGATGAGGCAATACTACCGATACATCATCTAACGGTTTTACCTTGTAGTTGGATTTTACAGCACGTTGATTTACCAGGATACAACCGGCATCGGCAGCTGCCTGTACCTTAGTACGTGAAGCATTTTCGATACGATGTGTCAGAAATTTATCAATCCTCACCGGCGTTTGTCCCTTGTCTACTATCCAATGGTAATGTTCGTATAATTCATTTCCTTCATCCTGTAGATCTTCGTCAGGAACCGACCATGATTCATGGTTCGAATTCGAAATATTTTTGATATTTGTTTTATTCATTGCGACAAAGATAATGAGATAACACGATTGCAAAAAGTGTTTCTTTTTTTTGGTGTTGACTTAGGTAAAGCCAATCTTACCCGCGATTACAGGCAGACTCATGATCGAAGGGAATAAAAAATGAATTTAACAACGCTATGATCAACTACAACTATAAAAATACCTGTAATGAATCGTGGATGTTAGCCTTCAGGTGGAGCATATTATCACATCGGATCTACATCTACTACGATGTGTAACGTTTTATAAGCCGGCAATTGACGTATATGATGGGTGGCTTCAGAAAGTAATGTCTTGGCTTTCTGCATTGAAGTGTTTCTCTCTATTTTTAACAATATATTTTCAAGATAATAAGTCTGAACGCGCGAAATGATGGGTATTTCAGGACCTAATACGCGACGCCCGAAAATAGGTATCAGGCATTCAACTAACTCTTTCGATGCCTGATGAAGAATATCTTTATTTTTATGTTTTAACGTGAGTCTGATAAGGCGATAGAATGGTGGATATTTATATATTTCGCGCTCAGTTAATTGTGAAGTATACATATTGGCATAGTCGTTGTTGACAACGTATTGCAAAATAGGATGTTGTGGATTGGAAGCTTGTATGATGACTTTTCCACGTTCGTGATATCTTCCTGCGCGACCACTTACCTGTGCCATCAATTGATAGCTTCGTTCAAATGCCCTGAAATCGGGAAAATTCAGCATATTGTCTGCGTTGAGTATGCCTACTAAGTGCACATTTTTGAAATCCAAACCTTTAGAAATCATTTGTGTGCCCACCAAAATGTCTGTTTTTCCCTGTTCGAAGTCAGCGATAATATTTTCATAATGATTGCGTGAACGGGAGGTATCCAGATCAAGACGAGCAATATGCGCATGCGGAAAAAACACTTGCATTTCGTCTTCGATTTTTTCAGTACCAAAGCCAACCGTATGGATATCTATACCGCCACAGGAAGGGCATTGGTGCAGGTTCCCAGTACTGTACCCACAATAATGACATACCAACCGATCGGAAAATTTGTGATAAGTAAGGCTGACATCACAATGTTCGCAACGAGGAATGTATTCACACAAACGGCACTGCACATAAGGCGCAAAACCACGACGGTTTTGAAATAAAATAATTTGTTTGCCCGCCTCCAAAGTTATATGTATGGCATCCAACAGGTCAGGATGAAAATGCGACTGCATTTTCTTATGTTTCCGGGCGAGTCCGGTATCGACAATCACTATCTCAGGTAAAGCAATATTACCATAACGCTGTGTAAGCTCTACCAAACCATATTTACCTTCTTGGGCATTATAATAACTTTCGATGGCCGGCGTAGCCGTTCCCAGTATCGTCTTAGCGCCATGCATTGCGGCCAACATAATGGCAGCATCGCGAGCGTGGTAACGTGGCGCAGGGTCATATTGCTTGTAAGTGTTTTCGTGCTCTTCATCCACAATCACCAGCCCAAGATTTGTAAAAGGTAAGAAAATACTCGATCTTACGCCTAATACAATCTGATATCCATTAGCTTGATGAATGTTATCCCACACTTCTACGCGCTCAGCATCCGGAAATTTGGAATGATATATACCAATCTGATTGCCAAAAACCATTTTCAACCGATTGATAATTTGTGCGGTTAGTGCAATTTCGGGTAATAGGTAAAGAACTTGGCGTCCTTGCTTGATTTGTTCTTCCATCAAGTGGATGTATATTTCGGTTTTGCCGCTTGAGGTAGCTCCGTGCAATAACACGATCTCTTTTTCTGTTAATAGCTCTCGAATACATGTTATCGCTTCCTGTTGATGTGAAGTTAATTCAGGCAAAGCATGATGTGCTTGTAGGCTATGATCTAACCGCGACACTTCTTTGAGGTATTGTTCCAATATTTGTTTCTTGGCCAAACTGTTAAATGCGTCGGCTGATGCACGGGATGCCTGTAACAATTCTTTCTTTTTGACATCTGTGATGGGTCGTCCGGAAAAGGCACCGGATAAACGAATATAGTTCACCAGGATATCCATTTGCCGGGGTGCTTTTTCCAAGGAGTCAAACGCTTGCCGCACATTTTCTTCGCTGTCCATGTTCGGATGTAACCTGATATAAGTTTCGAATTTAGGCTTATAACGTCCTTCCATCACTTCTTCAACCCATAATGCTTCCTTATCTACCAACGATTGTACCACACGCATCAGGTTGGAGCGTTTGTATGTTGTAGCAATGTCGCCCACAGAAAGACTTTTCTTGTCACTCATGATATGCAGGATTTCCTCTTCTTGTGCGCTCAGCTCATCGCATTGCACATAGGCCGTATTGAAAAATACCCGTGTTTCGCTTTCTAATTTTAACCCTGAAGGGATAGCAGCCTTCATAACTTCACCGACGGCACACATATAGTAGGAGGCAATCCATTGCCATAGTTGCAATTGCGTTGCATTTACGACTGGTTGTTCATCCAGTACAGAAACAATTGCTTTTGCGGCATATTGTTGGGGCATCCGGTCGTGTATTTTTTCTACAACCGCAGAATAAAATTTGCGTGCACCAAAAGGAACAATCACCCGGGCACCTTGCTGTACCTGTCCGGATAATTCTTCGGGAACAGCATAAGTGAAATTCCTGGGCAACGCTAAAGGCAATATGACATCGACAAACAACAACGGAAAGAATATGAAATGATATTTTATAGCAAAAATAGTGTAATTTGAACGATTGAATGTA
>JAVBMZ010000041.1:0-38177 GCA_031551935.1 Bacteroidales bacterium | reverse complement strand
ATGATGAAATTTATTTTGACATTTATCATCATACTGGCACCTATATTTTATGTGGCCCACAACAAACAGCAGGGGAATATGAGAAACAAACAACAAGACCATGCAAAAAACTATCTGTTGACTAAAATCGCCCGTACTTACGAGCAGGTTTATGAAGTGGAGAATGGTACCATATTAGAAAAACTTGATTATTCTGATACTATAAATTTTGTCTACAACAGCCGGAATCAACTGATAAAATACATGAGTCAAACTATTTTCGACGATGAGTATGCATATGACACTCTCACTTATAATGATTCCGGGCAAATAACAGGATATAAAGCAGATATTCTTCATGAAGGGTGGACTCATCCGTTTCTCCATGGATACAGTATCGCTTGTTCGATTAATTATTCCGGAAATAATATTACATCTGTAGACCGTGTTTATACAGGAGGCGGAGTCTACAGTGAAGCAGAGAATGCTGCATCAAAATGCAAAATCTCGGATAATAAACTGATTGAAAAAAGGAACAATGGTTTTATTACCCGGTACGTTTATGATACCCGTGGCAATATGGTGAAATCGGAATTTCAGTTTCTTGAAGAAAAGAGAACGACTACAGCATATACCTATCATACTCAATATTATAATCCTTATCAAACTGCTGGATTACGTAATGTATGGATCTGGTTGATTGCAGGACTTGCTGAAGATTGTCCGAAAGAGTTAATGATGTGGTCATCGAAAGATTTATGTTCGTCTGTGACCGATGAGGAGGGTACCATCAAAGCAGAAGTGACAGAGACTGTCAAAGGAATAATGATTGATAAGAAACCGCTTCCTAAGATCATCAGATGCTATGATGAGGAGAAGCGTATGGTCATTACGTATCATTTCTTTTACAATGAGTAATGCCGCTGTTCAAAAAGCCACAATTAGCGGCTCCAAAATGATGATTGTTAACATTAGTTATACAGGTATATTTAATTCCTTTTAACAGGGATTACACAAAAATAGTATCGAAATGTGTACTTTTGCCGGATAATTTTTAAAAATGCCTCCCGAAAAGGACAAAACCACACATTTTCGCGTTACGGAACCTTCCGAATTAATGGCTTTCCTCATCAAAAAGATGAGCGATGTAAGCCGCAGCGATATTAAAAAGTTGCTTGCCCGCGGTCAGATAAGCGTCAATGAGGTGCATATAACCCGCTACAATCATGCACTCTGTGAAAACGACCTGGTGGCGGTTCATTATTCCAAACGGCATATTGCTTTTTCGCATCCGCAAGTACATATTCTTTATGAAGATGATGATGTGATTGTGATCGATAAAAAAGAGGGGCTATTGTCCGTGACAATAGGCAGGGAGCATGAAACAACGGCTTTTGAAATACTGCTGCAATACCTGAAAGCGAAAGACCTCCGCAGCCATCTGTTTGTGGTGCACCGCCTCGACAGGGAAACTTCCGGTGTGATGATGTTTGCCAAAAACAAGGATTTCCAGACGGAAATCCAACGCCGTTGGCACGAGAACGTCACCGAGCGCAAATATGTGGCGCTGGTGGAAGGCACACCCGAACCAAAGAAAGGACGGATCGTTTCCTACCTGAGCGAAAACCCGAAATCGCTCAAGATGCGCTCGGCTAACCGCGACAACGGCGGGCAGAAAGCAGTTACCAACTATAACCTGTTATCGGGTAACGGCGCATATTCCTTGTTGGAAATCAGCCTTGAAACAGGCCGCAAGAACCAGATCAGGGTGCACATGCAGCAAATAGGACACAGTGTAGCGGGCGACAAAAAATACGGCGGATCGTCAAGTCCGATCAACCGTATGGGGCTTCACGCATCTGTCCTGGCATGGCGGCATCCGTTTACCAATATTGCCTACCGCTTTGAAAGCCCTGTTCCGAAAAAATTTACAGCATTCATCGGCCTCAGATAAAGCCAACAATATACACTAGTATTCATTCATAAAGTTGGTGTGATACCCCGACCTTCTGGGGCGAAAACTAAAAATTTCTTACGATACCTTGGAACTTATCCGGGATAGTTCATTTTTCAGTCTTTTTGTCAAATTGACAGAAAATATCAAGCCATTTTACGTCATTATCATTTCTTTACCAGGAAATTATCTACAGCATATTTCCCAGGACCAGTTATTTCCAATACCAGGAAAACTACCAGGTAAAGAAAAGCCAATTCACCATTATTTTCGCCAATCAATGTAGCATCGTGGGCAACGAAAAAAGCAACACACATGGTAAAAATCATCGGAATCAAGGCGAGTCTATACAATAAACCCACGATGACGCCTATAGAACAAAAAAACTCAGCAAATATTGCTAATCCTGCAGCAACAGCTCCTCCCATTGATGCAAACCCCTGCGCAGTAGCATCGAAATGAGTCAATTTAGCCCATCCATGAGTCATCAGCATTCCTGCAAAAGCAATACGTAACGCCAGTAGTGCAGCTGAAGTTAAAATACTGTGCGTATTGTCCGGAAATAAAAATTGTTTCATGTGAATATTTTTTTTGATTTTTAAGGCCATATGCCCGCCTGACCGGACGGGGAATATCCATGTTTTGTACATTACGGTTGGTGAATAGTAATGTTCCTGGATATTTCATCATGACTTTTTAGTTTAGTTAATCAATAAACCCGCAACGGTATGGTTTGGTTCATCAGCATACCTTTTATTTTCAGTGAAAATATTGCGGCGAATCAAAAAAGAGGCTGTCTCTAAATGAAACAGCCTCACAAATTCATTCATCTACGGGAGAAAAATCTTCTTTTCCTACCCCACATAGCGGGCATACCCAATCGTCAGGAATATCTTCAAAAGCAGTCCCGGGTTTTATTCCACCATCCGGATCACCTTTGGCGGGATCATATATATACCCGCATACGGTACATTCGTATTTTTTCATGGTTCATTTCGATTTATTACCTACATGATTCTTCTCAGAGAAACGAATCATGTAGGTAAATTGTTTATCACTATTGAGGTTATCTTTTCGCTAAATCATGGTTGATAGAGTACAAGCCATGTACACCGAATATCTCGAACTTATCCAGGATAGACTTAGCATTTTCTTCTTCTTCTACCTGCTCATTAATAAACCATCTCAGGAACTCCTGTGTCGCTTTGTCCTTTTCGGCAATAGCCACATCCATCAACTTATCAATCAAATCCGATACGTGACATTCGTGTTTGTAAACTTGTTCGAATACAGCTTGGGGACTGTCCCATGCGGCAGGTACCACATCTATGGGACCAATGGTCACTTTACCGCCACGTTTCACGGAATAATCAATCAATTTATGTGCATGCTCCAATTCTTCTTCCGTTTGTTTTTTCATCCAATGAGCGCAACCATCAAGGCCTGCATCCATAAAATATACAGCCATTGACAGGTAGAGATTTGAAGACCACATTTCAGCTTTAATCTGTTCATTAAAAGCATCCGATAATTTCTTTGTAAGATTCATATCATTCATTTTTAAGTTTTACATATTATAATTTGCACTAACATTCACAACGTTATGAAAAGAAACGTTTTAACAATCCTTGGAAAGCCTGTCCATGACGGGCTTCATCCTTGCACATTTCGTGTACTGTATCGTGTATTGCATCCAACCCCAGCTCCTTCGCACGTGTCGCAATTCTTTTCTTATCTGCACAAGCGCCGCCTTCAGCTTCTACTCTTGCTTTCAGGTTGGTTTTGGTATCCCATACCACTTCGCCTAACAATTCGGCGAATTTAGCGGCATGTTCCGCTTCTTCCCAAGCAATCCTTTTATATGCTTCTGCAACCTCAGGATACCCTTCCCTGTCAGCTTGCCGGCTCATTGCCAGATACATACCTACTTCGCTGCATTCTCCATTGAAGTGAGCCTTCAGCCCTTCCAGGATTTCCTGATCAACGTCTTTGGCAACACCCAAACGATGCTCGTCTGCCCATTGTATAGGGCCATCTGATGCAGGTTCCTTAAATTTCGATTTAGGCTGTTTGCATTGAGGACAAAAATCAGGAGCGTCATCTCCTTCATGCACGTAACCACACACAGTACAAATATACCTTTTTTTCATGTTTAAAAATTGTTAATGGGTTTATATTTATTTTATCTACATTGCTTACACATTCCCAAGAAATTCACCTGTATTTCTTCGAGACAAAGATCCCTGCTACCCCTGAAAGTCGGAATATCTTTCTCTTTGAGCGGCATGTCATAAATGATACCGCACTTTCTACATTTAAAATGCGCGTGCCTGCTGGTATCTCCATCATACCGCACATTTTTCTCATCGATGGTCAAAGCGACTACTGCTCCTTTATCATGAAATAATTTAAGCGTATTATAAACAGTGGTTTTGGATAAAGAGGGCATCACGGGAAGAAGATCATTAAAAATCTGATCAATAGTAGGATGCGTCAGGTGATCCATCAAATATTGCATGATAGCTGCCCGTTGAACGGAGAGCTTGATACCGTGCTCGGTCAAATGATGGTGCACATCCTGAATACTCGTTTTTCTTTCTTTTTGGCAGGCTATACCGCGCAAAGTTATCATCATCAAAAATCTATACTAATGATTATTAATTGAATTAAATACATTTTTATAAATAATTTAAAAATGTAATAATTACAAAATTATAATTATTTCAATTAATCACAAAATTTTTATGCTGATATGAATCATTTTTATTTTTCTTTAACTTATCGTGTTTTTATAATTCAGATTTTCAAATATTTATAAAATGTAATTTCATGGATATTTTTATTATTACTTCAAATAGAAAAAGGATATCCACAAAATGTTAGATATCCTTCGAACGTATAAAGCAATTTATATTTGGAAATTAGTAACTTTACTGACAACAGATTAGATCGCTTAATAGCGCTACATCAGTCCATTTTCAAGAATGTTATATATCCTATGATTATTTAGAATTTACTTTTTGCATATGAGCGATAAAATCCAATACCCGGTTGGAAAATCCCCACTCATTGTCATACCAGGCCACCAACTTAACGAACGTTGGACTCAATTGTATTCCTGCTTTTTCATCAAATATGGCGCTATGTGGATTTCCAATGAAGTCGGAAGATACTACCTCGTCCCTTGTATAATCCAATAAGCCTTTCATAGGACCTGTTGAAGCCTCTTCCATGGCTTTGCATATATCGGCATAGGTAGTTTCTTTTGCCAAACGGGCTGTCAAATCTACTACTGAAACATCCAACACGGGTACCCTGAATGACATACCTGTAATTTTGCCATTTAGCTCTGGAATCACTTTCCCTACTGCTTTGGCTGCACCGGTTGATGATGGTATAATATTCCCGGAAGCAGCTCGACCACCCCGCCAGTCTTTCATGGATGGTGCATCAACCGTTCTTTGTGTTGCTGTGGTGGCATGTACGGTTGTCATCAAAGCTTCCAAAATGCCATATTTTTCGTGCAATACCTTTGCAACAACACCCAAAGCATTGGTGGTACAGGATGCATTAGATACAAATTGCAATCCCTTTGGATATTTATCATCATTGACGCCCGGTACGAACATAAGCGTATCATCCTTAGATGGCCCGGACATGACAACATATTTGGCTCCTGCATGGATATGACCTTGTGCTTTGTCTTTTGTCAGGAAGATGCCTGTTGACTCTACAACATATTCAGCTCCTACTTCACCCCATTTTAAGTTTGACGGATCTTTTTCGGATGAAACACGTATGGCGTTGCCGTTAACTATTAATTTTCCGTCTTTCACTTCTACCGTTCCTTTGAATCGACCATGCATTGTATCATACCTTAGCATGTAGGACATATACTCAACATCCACAAGGTCATTGATAGCTACTATTTGAATATCCTCCCTATTTAAGGAAGCCCGGAATATGAGACGTCCTATTCTACCGAATCCGTTAATGCCAACTTTTATTTTATTCATGGTAATTTATTTTATGAGGTGAAACATTCCTGAGATTTTGCGGCAAAGTGCAACCTGAGGTTTTCCAATCAGATAATACGTGGCTTAATTCCAATACCTACGATAGTATAATAACATTGCACTCCAAAAAAAGTTTTTCTCCTTATTTTCAATACGCTGCTTGACTGTCTTCAGACTTTATTCATTTTTATCATCCAACATATGCTCCCCCGCATCATTATCCATTTGTGGTTTTGATATTCTAAAACTCTTGCTTTACAAAAACTTAACATTTATTTAATTAAACAGAAATATGTATGTCCGGCGTTCATTGTTTTTTTGTAAATGAAAAATTGTACGGAAAAATCTAATGGAAGAAAATTATAAATTATTATTGGTCGACGATGAACCCGATATACTCGAATTTTTAAGTTATAATCTTCGAAAGGAAGGCTATCAGGTATTTACGGCACCCGATGGAGATACTGGTATTCGCATGGCCTTGTCGGAAATACCTCATCTGGTGTTGCTCGACGTGATGATGCCCGGCAAAGATGGTATTGAAACCTGCGAAGAAATTCGTTCTCACCGTGAGTTGGACGCCACCATAGTGGCTTTTTTGACCGCTCGTGCTGAGGATTATTCACAAATAGCAGGGTTCGAAGCAGGAGCCGACGATTACATCGCCAAACCTATCAGGCCCAAGCTGCTGTATGCACGTATCACGGCTTTGCTTAAACGCAACAGGTTAGCGGCGGCAGAATTTAGCAAATCTAATAATGACGACAATACGGTTGAAGGAATCGATGAAATTGTCATCGACATCGAATCGTATGCGGTGGTCAAGGGCGGGGAACGGATCACCTTGCCCAGAAAAGAATTTGAACTACTCTCGCTGTTGATGTCCAAACCCGAAAAAGTATTCAACCGTGAAGAGATATATGGTATGGTCTGGGGTGGTGACGCTGTGGTGGGCGATCGTACTATCGACGTTCATATACGCAAATTGCGCGAAAAAATAGGTGATAACCGCATACGAACCTTAAAAGGTATCGGATATAAATATGTCAGTAACCCAAAAATTATCAATACATTAAACGGTCGGATCGAACATTTAACACAAATATAAAATTGTGGTAAGAATAAAGAAACCTTTGATAGATATGTTTGTGGACAAAATCCGACGATCAACGGATAAAACATCAAAACGTAAATCAACATGAAAAAATATATTATAGGCCAGTTCAACGAGTGTTTTCCGCCCATCATGGACGGAGTGTCGCTTACCGTACATAATTATGCCCTGTGGCTCAACCGTACAATGGGTGATACTTATATGATCACGCCTGCTTATCCGGGGTATACTGATAAGGAAGAGTTCCCCGTGGTGCGCTATACATCAGTTCCTGTACCGGGAAGATCACCTTACCGTGCCGGATTACCATGGTTCGATATCAGACTACATCAACAGCTTCGTAATGTACCATTCGACTTGCTACATTGCCATTCACCATTTTCAGCAGGCCATTATGCCTTGCGTCTGGCTCACCACAGAGGCATACCCGTGGTAGCTACTTTTCATTCGAAATATCGAGAAGATTTTGCAAGAGCAGTGGGTAATCCTACGTTGGTAAAGATGATGCTCCGCCGTGTAGTGGATTTTTATTCGGCAGTGGATGAAGTATGGATACCGCAACCGGCCGTGGAGGAAACACTTCGCGAATATGGTTATAAAGGTAATGTGATGGTCATGGACAATGGTACTGATTTCACCAACGAAACGGAATCCGACGACATACGAAAAACTTCGCGCAAGATGCTTTGTCATGACGAACACGAGCCGGTTTTTCTTTTTGTTGGACAACTTATCTTGGAAAAGAACCTGACAATGATCATGGAAACATTAGGTGCTTTGCGCGACATGGAGTTCACGGCTTATTTTGTAGGACAGGGTTATGCCGCAGAACAACTCAAACTGCTTGCCGGACGGTACGGCATTGCCGAAAGGGTACATTTTACAGATACCATCTACAACCGGCAATTATTGAAGTACTATTATGCTGCAGCTGACTTGTTCTTATTTCCTTCGTTGTACGACAATGCCCCACTGGTAGTTCGTGAGGCTGCGGTCGTGGGTACTCCGTCATTATTGGTAGAAGGTTCCACTGCTGCCGAGATCATTTGTAACGGTATGAACGGCTTCCTGACACAAAATAACAAAGAAGCTATGGCAGCCAAAATAAGGCAAGTGATGGCCGATTGGTGTTGGCGAAAAGCTGTCGGGCGGGCAGCTTCGAAAACAATTGCCCAACCCTGGGAAGATATTATCGATACAGTACAACAACGCTATATGTTCATCATGCAGCGGAAAAGACGGGAGCTGGAACGCAGGCAATACCGGATACCGTGGCCGGAAAGAATTTGGCCGGAACCAGCGTTGGAGTTGCATTAATTCCATGATTTCAAAATTAAAATAAAAAGATATGAAAGAACAAAATCAAAAAATCGAATGTCCAGAATGTGGATGTAAGGAAATACATATGGAATACGACAGTTATGGACGTAACTTGCTGTCGAGGGTTTTGAACCATGTTGACGAAGGAATTCCTGCCGAACCGATATGGTGTTACTGCCTGTGTTGTGGAGTGATGTTCGACCCTGCTCAGGAAGCATTTGCCGTTTAAAAAGCTCCAGAACAAATATGCTCCGCTATCTTGCAGGATAGTGTCTATTATATCGCTCCATTTGATAAGGTTGTCTCATGTTAAGGCAACCTTATTTTGTTTTAATCCATAAGAGTTAATTCCTCGTTGCTGACGGGTGGGGTAGTTTATAGGGTTGCGTAGCCATGTTCTTGACGACAAATCGATATTTTAGAATTATGATACAGTTAACTTACTTACATTTCATTCACATTTATTTCACCAAATCATAATCTACGTTTAATTATCAGGTCATATTGCCCCTATACTTTTGTCGCAAAAATATTATTCAACCTAATTAAAGACACAACATGAAAATTTATTTATCAAAACTTGACATTAAAAGAACATTTCTGTTTCTTTTATTATGTATCCTGTGGTTACCTGTACAATCTCAGGGAACCGATGCTGCTATAGGGGGACAGGTATTTGACGAAACTAATCTGCCTTTGCCAGGAGCGACTGTTATGGTTAAAAACGAATCAACGGGGTTTCAAACAGGAACTGTTACTAATCTTAAAGGAGAGTATAAAATCATGCAGTTACCGCTTGGAGGACCATATACTGTGACGGTAAGTTTTGTTGGATATGCCAAACAAGTAAAAACCGGATACAAGCTCAATCAGGGTAATGTATTGCAAATAGGGTTCAATATGGCCGAAGAAACATCTGAAATCAGCGAAGTGGTGGTATCGGGAAGTTTGCAGAAAAATCAAGTGGCACGTTTGGGCAGCAGTACGGCTGTAGGTGAAGAAGAGTTGAACAAATTACCAATCAATGGCCGTAATTTTTCGGATTTGATGGCTATTGCGCCTACCAGTCAGGGAATTAACCTGGGTGGACAACGCGGATCGTCAACCGATTTCACTATTGATGGGATGACCTCGAAAAGTACATTGGCCAGTGGTTCTGTAGGACGTGGTCCTTATACCATATCTATGGAAGCCATCCGCGAGTTTCAAATAAACACCAATGTGTATGATGTAACGCTTGGACGATCGGGAGGAGGTACAGTAAGTACGGTTACCAAATCAGGTACTAACCGCTTTTCGGGGTCGGCCTTTGTGTTTGAAAGAGCGAATTGGTTATCAAATCCCAATGACATCAACCAGAACAAACGCTCGAATAATTTTACTACCACACAATACGGCCTTACATTGGGCGGCCCGATCATTAAGGATAAGCTTCATTTCTTTCTGGCTTACGACCGACAAGATAGCCGTAACCCTTTCTACATTGCTGACATCAAGAATGTGGACGATGAGAAGACTTACCGGATAACCCAGGCTACATTGAACGAGTTTGTACGCATCGCCCGTGAAAAGTACGGGATGGATCCCACAACACCGGCTTATGGTGAATTCGAGCGTAAATCGGCGGCTAATTCAGTTTTTGCCCGTATCGATTGGCAAATTAATCCGACCAATGTATTAACTCTCAGAAATAATTTTAACCAATTCAATAATCCTACAAGCGATAGCGATAATACAGCGATCAATCTATATGAAGTCTACGCTAATTTCCGGTCGATGGAAAATTCGACTATGCTCTCGCTTCGTACAGCTATTTCACCCAAATTGACCAACGAATTAAAATTTCAGTACCAGTATTCGCTGGCCGAAGAAACACCCAATGATTTGTTGCCTTCGCAAAACATCCCCCGTGCTATTGTAGAACGGGTAGCTTCCACGATTGAAGATAATGTACAATACACCAGTATTCAAATCGGCGGACAACGATATACACCAGAAACACAGATAGGACATACGTTCCATCTGGTAGACATTCTATATTTCAATACCGGCAAGATATTATATACTTTTGGTATGGACAACCTGCTGAACTATTTCGATACGAATGTGACTAACGAGCAGAACGGCCGGTTTTTCTTCAACGGTTTGGCTGCTTTCGAAAGCATGACTCCTTATCGCTATGTTCGCGAAGTCCCCACGGGCGACCCTATTGTGAAACAATTCATATTGAATTCGTCAGTTTTCGGACAGATGGATTTCAAGGCCTCACGTGACCTGGACGTGATGATAGGCTTGCGGTGGGATATGACCAGTTATCTGACCCAACCTGATTATAATCCCGATGTAGAAAAATATTTAGGCTACCGCACCGATGCGAAGGTTTCGGACTGGAAAATACAGCCGCGTTTCCAACTGACATGGGATATAGGTGGCAAGAATACAGACATTATCCGCTTCGGTGGGGGTATCTTTATGGCCAACCCTGTGAATTACACGCAAGTGAACGCTATCCAGAACAGCGGGCTGAACCTTGCTGCTGTCGATGTTTCAGTACCCGCTGCAGGTTCAACGGACTCCAACCTGGTACCATACCCCGACTTTGTGAAGTACCGTAACGATCCCAGTACGGCGCCCGGGTTGGAAATATTTGCTGCCGGCGCACCTAAGGTATCTACCATCAACCTGAACGATCCTAAGTTGAAAATGCCTACTATCTATAAAGCCAATCTGTCGTACAACCATTTTTTCGGCAATTGGGTTCGCGTAGGCATCAATTTGATGTATGCACATACGGCTAACAACTACGTGTATACCGATATCAATATGGTAGATGAACCGTTTTTTCGGTTGAAAAATCAGGGAAATCGTGGAGTATATGTGCCGGCAAGCAGTATTACCGCCCAGGGGAATACCAATAGCGTATATGGCCGTAAAACAGATAAAGTGGGACGCTCGTTGATGTTAACTAATGCTGGTAAACTGGACGCTTTGGCAGCAACGGCCGACGTAACGGTGAGGTTGCCCAAGGATGGTATCATCAATGCAAGTTATACCGTCAACGACACACGCGATAATAGTTCGTACAACGGCAACGTAGCCAACTCATCGCCTTTGTACCGCATGATCAAGGATGATGTGCGCGATTTCTCGGAAATGTATTATTCTGATAACCAGTGGCGTCATAAATTAGTGGTTTACGGCCTGTCGCCTTCGTTTTACGGGTTCACACTCAGCGCCCGCTACTCGGGCTATGCCGGCACACGTTATTCATTAGTGATCAGCGGCGACCTCAATGGCGATTTTGTTTCGTCCAACGATCTGGCTTTCGTTTTCGATCCCAGCGATCCATCAACACCTTCCGATATTGCCGTTTCGATGCAAAAGGTACTTGACAACCCCGATAACATGGCCATTGATTACATTAAGAACAGTATGGGAAAAATAGCTGACCGAAATGGTGGAGTAAATGGCTGGTATGGTCAATGGGATGTCCGGCTGTCTAAGGATTTTAATTTCGGGTCGCAAAAAATAGAGCTGACTGTCGATGCGTTCAACTTCCTGAATCTTTTGAATAAGGATTGGGGAAGGTATAAGACACTGGGTAATCAGACATTGCTTACCATTACCGGTTTCGACCAGGATACCCAGCAATTCAACTACCGGGTAAACGAGAATTGTGGCGTTCAGTCGCGTTATAGCGGCACTCCATGGCAGTTACAGCTCGGTATTAAGTATATATTTTAAACAATTGAGAATCGAAAATTGAAAATTACATTTTATCACATGAAAAAAATAGTATTCCTGTTATTCTTTGCATGTTGCATTGTCTGCTTTAGCCATGCGCAAAAAACCGTAAAAGGTATTGTTTTTGAAGACATCAACCGTAATTCATTATTGGACGCCAACGAAAAAGGCATTGCCGGGATCGGAGTGAGCAACGGCACAGATGTAGTATTGACTGACCGTAACGGACGTTATGAATTGCCGGCGTCCGACAATATGATTGTATTCGTTATCAAACCGTCAGGTTATCGTGTGCCGGTCGATAACATGCAATTGTCCCGTTTTTATTATATCCATAAACCCAATGGTTCTCCGGAGTTAAAGTTTCCCGGAAGCGCTCCCACTGGAAAATTGCCGGAAAGCGTAAATTTCCCTTTAGTAAAACAAGATGAATCGGATAATTTCAACATTATATTGTTCGGTGATACACAACCGTACAACGATACCGAAATAGACTACCTCAGACGCAGTGTGATCAACAATATGATCGGGATCAGTGGTATAACATTCGGAGCCACGTTAGGGGACATTACCGGAGATCGCCCTGACCTGTTTGATCCGGTAAGCCGGTTGATTGCGCAAATCGGTTTGCCATGGTACCACGTGATAGGTAATCACGACCACAACTACGATACGGACAACGATCGTACGGCCTCCGAAGCTTATGAGGCTTTTTACGGTCCGGCTACCTATTCGTTCAACTACGGCAAAGTTCATTTCATTGTTGCCGACAATATTATCCATTCACTGAACAACTCCGGTCGTGCGCAATACATCGGCGGCTTCCGCGAAGATCAGTTGCAATTCATCGAAAACGATCTCAAACAAGTACCCGCCAATTACCTGATAGTATTTATGGTACATATCCCATTTTATGATGAAGATGGGGAAACATTCCGCCACACGGATCGTAACCGTATCTTTGCTGCTCTTTCGAAATTTCCCAACACTTTATCCGTTTCGGGGCATACTCACTACATCAAGCAATATTTTTTCGATGGCAGCGAAGGGTGGAAAGGAAAACAGCCTCATCATCATCTGAACATAGGTGCTATATGCGGCGATTGGTGGAAAGGTATCGTCGACCAGTATAATCTGCCGGGAGCCATGATGAAAGACGGTTCGCCACAAGGCTATTTCGTACTGAAATTTACCGGTAGCCAGTATGTCTACGATTATCATGTAGTGCATTACGATGCGCCACAACAAATATCCATATACAAAAAAGGAGGTGCGTTGTATGCCAACTTTTACGCTGGCAATAAGTTCAGTAAACTTCAATACCGGATTAACGGGGGCGAGTGGAAACCGATGCAAATGACCCTGGAGAACGATCCGCTGTTTTCATCCATACGCCAGCGTTGGGAGGATACGCAAGGGTTTCCGGGAAAAACTCCTTCAAGGCCAGGTATTGCAGAACATTTATGGAAAGCAGACATTGGTATACTCAGGGATTCCAACATTGAGGTAATGGCAACTGATTCATACGGACGTCAGTTTAGCCAAAAGATAGTAGTCGATTTTTAACGAAAGCTTAATTTTTACATCATATATAGTTGACAAATGAACCCGAACTTTGTAGTATCATTTAAAACAGTATTATCATGAAAACCATTGCAATATTATTTTTAATCAACATCCTGGCACTTCCGCTCTCAGCCAAAAATGATGAAAAAAAGAGCGAAACAAATTCTAAGAAAACAGTATTGATTATCGGGGTGGGAAAGAAGAACATCACTTCCAATTATTATTATGATGAGGTGATTGCCGAAAAAATCAACCTACCAGTGGACAGTATCGAGCATCATTTTAACAAAGCGATTATCGGCAACCTCACTAGTGCAGTATCCGGAGAACTAGAGTTTATCTGGTGTGACCGCTTCCCTGCTCAACTGTCCATCAATTATGAAGGTCTGGAAAGTGAACTCCACAGTGATTTTTCATCGGTTTCCGAAACTGAGTATCAAGCGCTGCTCGACCGATTTGACGCTGACTATCTCCTGTTGGTATGCCAGTATCACCTGAAAAAGGAATTGAAACCATTCCCTAGCTTGTTCCACATCGTCAATTTCGACATTTACGACAAGCAAAAGTCGAAAAGGTATCAGGGTCAATCTTTTTTCAGCTCTACTGACCTGATGCCACTGAATAACTTTGACAAACAATACCAGAAAGTGGCAAACAAGATGGTGGCTCAAATGAATAAAGTGGCCAAATAGTTATTGTAAAAACTGATAATTGCCTTTGTTATCAAAACAACGGCGGGACTGTCGAAGAAAGATAGTTCCGCCGTTTTCATTGGGTTATTTTTAACATATACTTAAAGTGTGCTTAACACGGAATTAACATATACATCATAACTTTGAAAAAAATATCAAACATACGCTCTATGGACACTAATACCCTCCAATCAGAATTGAAATCCGGCCTTGATCGCTTCCTTGCAGAACAATTCAAAAAATATCCCCGTGAAGAACTTTTAAAAATCGACTTGCACTGCCATGACTGTAATAGCGACGAGCCCGATGAATTGATTGGCCGTATACTGAATGTTCCCGAGACATGGATACCAACCAAAAGGGTGGTAGAAGAACTGGAACAAAATGGCTGCGAAGCATTGACTATTACCAACCATAATAACGCTCGTTCGTGCTACTCTTTACAGGAAAAAGGAATTGACATACTTACTGCTGCTGAGTTCAGTTGTTGGGTACCTGATTTCAACATTGGCATCCATGTACTCACTTACGGATTTACACCCGAACAAGAAAAACGATTGGAAAAACTTCGCAAAAATGTCTATACATTCCAGGAATATGCCTGTGCTAACGATATACCTACGATATGGGCGCATCCGCTTTACCATTATGCCACGGACAAGATGCCTCCCATGGAATTTTTCGATAAGATGCTCCTGATTTTCGAGCGTTTTGAAATGCTCAATGGCCAACGCGATACCTGGCAAAACATGCTGGTGAAGGAGTGGATCGACAGTGTTACTCCCGAAAAAATCGCCCGGTTGTCTGTACAATTCGATATCGATCCAGAAAGGTATTGCCACAATCCGTATAAAAAGTCACTTTCAGGAGGATCAGATAGCCATATGGGTTTCTTTTCCGGGTTAACAGGAACATATCTTTATATCCCAGGTCTGAAGGAAAGGCTGAAAACGGAAAGCAAATCTCAACTGGCGCTCGAAGCTATCCGGCGGGGCGATATGATACCTTATGGTTCGCACCAGAATTCGGAAAAGCTGACCATCGCATTTCTCGATTATGTGTGTCAAATAGCATTGAATTACAAAGATCCCGGATTGTTGAGAATTTTGCTACACAGGGGAGAAACTTCCGACAAGGTGATTTCATTGTTTGCTTCCAATGCTTTTGCCGAAATACAACGACACAAAGTTACCATGTCGTTTATCAATATCTTTCATAACTGCCTGTTGGGTAAATCACCTTCGTTCTTAAAAAAAATGATCGTATCGTCGGCCTACAAGCCGGTGTTCGACGATGTGGTAAGAATGGCTAAGGAACATCAAAGCGGTGAAGGATTCATCGCCGAAGAGTATTATCGCTCCATATATTCCATCAACCAGCATTTGAACGAATTGTTATTTTCACGTTTGGTAAAGAAAATCACCAAAGCCAAATGGAGCAAGAATTTAGATGCGCTGAGCCTTGAAAAACTCATTATGCAATTTGAGCTTCCAAGTAACTTACGCGCTTACACTGAAAAACACAAAAAAAACTACAACGGTATTGATCTTGAGGAATTTCTTGACGGGTTGTCATTCCCGTTCCTTGCTTCGTCGTTGCTATTGTCAGCACATTTCACCAGTGCAAAAGTGTTGTTCAACACCCGCCCTTTTCTAAAAGATTTTTCGGTACAGCTTGGCAAGTACCAGCATCCTGAACGTGCGCTCTGGCTGACAGATACGTTTGAGGATAAAAATGGCGTATCAATGGCCTTACAGGCGATGCATCGCGAAATAAAGGCGCGTAACCTACCCATTGATTTGCTGGTATGTAGTGATACGCTCGAAAGCGATGATCATTTAATCGTGATAAAACCCGTATGTGAATTCCGCATACCTCTCTATCCCGATCAACCCGTGCGAATACCAAATTTTGTAGAAGTTCATAATCTGTTCCACGAGCGGGAATACGACCGTGTGATATGCTCTACCGAAGGCGTTATGGGAGCATTAGGCTTATACCTAAAACATGCTTACTCGGTGCCGGCAAGTTTCTTTATTCATACGGACTGGGTGATGTTCAGCCGTAAGGTGTTGAATTTCGATAAGCATAACCAGAACCGTATCCGTCGTTTCCTGCGCATGTATTATGGAGCTTTCGATCGTGTATTTGTACTCAACAACGACCAGCGCAAATGGCTCACTGGTCGCGAAATGAATTTTGCCGAAAATAAGGTTTGCCTTACAGCACATTGGGCCGATACCATTTTCAAGCCCGAAAAGGTCTCTAAAAAAGACATATTGGGAATTGACGACAAACGTCCTGTAATGTTGTATGTTGGCAGGGTGAGCAAGGAAAAAGGTGTACTGGAACTACCGCGTATCTACAAGGCGGTGAAAAAGACACATCCTGACATAGCTTTACTGGTGGTAGGACAAGGTCCCGCATATGAGCAACTGAAGAAAGAACTACCCGAAGGGTATTACTTCAATTGGGTATCGCGTGAACGATTGCCTGCCATTTATTCAGCAGCGGATATACTTGTATTTCCCTCGAAATTCGACACTTTTTCATGTACGGTGCTCGAAAGTCTCAGTTGTGGACTGCCTGTAATCGCTTACAACACTAAAGGCCCTAAAGATATTATAGAAGACGGTACGTGCGGCTATCTGGTCAACAGTGAAGAGCAAATGATGGAAAAAATCATTACTTATATAGGCAATCCGCAACAACAGCGAAAATTCAGGAAAGCAGCTGTAGAGCGGTCTAAAAACTATGACGTGGATAGCATCATGGAAAGGTTTGTGATGGATGTAGGACTATAGTACTGAACTTCATATCGTTTCATCCCAATCTTATCATCTGCTATCACTTGTAACAGAAAGTAAGAACAAATATCTGAAAAGTCGAAAATAAATATCATTGCGAGGATAGCTGGTGAAACAATTTTCTAAATATGAGATAGATTTTGCTATCACTCGCAATGACTGTACAAAAAGCTTTTGAAGTGTTTTTTTGAACGATAAACTGCTTACTTTAAGGCTTCCAAAAGGTCGGGGATTAATGACGAAATTGTGTTTTCGGTTTGAGCGGTATACAGGTTACCGGAAATAACCGATGGTTCACCCGTAGCGATAACATTATTTAACGGAATATTATCTTTTATGTAAGGATGTAGTGCCACTTTTTTGCCCTTGCCAATACTGAGACTATCATATAACATTGCGACAGCGCAATGTCCGATCAATATTTTGCCGTTGTCGTCAAATTTTTTCATAACAGCTAACATGTCCTGGTTGAATTGTTTACCTGCATTTTTTTCAAACACAGGCATCGCATCACCGCAAGCGAAAACGAGAGCATCATATTCATTTTCGTGTCCTTTCAGGTGAGCAACAATATCATCCGTTTGCATACTGATACCCGAATTGGTTTTTACCTGTGTGGTTTCAGCCACTGCAAATGTTTTGTAGGGGATGCCGTTTTCAAAAAATGCTTCCAAATACTGAAACAAACCTGCCCCATTGACAGGATTTACTACTAATACTGCAACTTTCTTTGCCATGTCTTTAATTTTTAATGATGAATACATTTATTATCTTTGGTAAGTTTATTACCTTTGTGCAGCAAAATTACAAATAGTAATTATCAGAAAAAAGAACAAACTTATTGTTAATGAGGTTACAAAAAGGTAAGTAATGTTGATTTGCAACACAATAATTTTCAAAAAAAATGAAAACTTTTTCACTTGATGAAATTTGTCCCATTCGGGATATTCTCAGCCGGCTTGGAGATAAATGGTCTTTGTTGGTTCTTACGACACTAAGTGTTAATGGGACAATGCGTTTTAGCGATATTCACAAATCAATCGAAGACATTTCCCAACGAATGTTGACTGTTACGCTACGTTCATTAGAAACAGACGGATTGGTTGATCGTAAAATATATCCCGAAATACCGCCACGTGTAGAGTATTGCTTGACAAAGTCAGGCGAAGGATTGATACCTTATCTGAACAATCTTGTAGATTGGGCTGTAGAAAACATGCAGGATATTGTGAAATCGAGACAATTGCATGAAGAAAAAATTACACAATAGCGGGCAAAAGCAACATTATATTGAGCTGCAATTGCCCGCCATCACCTTACACATCGTCGTGAGGAAGCACAACAAATGATTTATTTTCTTTCTATTTGTAACAGCTCCAGAATTTTTGGTAAAAATGCTGTATTATCAAATATTCCTGTGAACATTTCTGCCCCCGGTCCGAAGGTATAAACCGGAACCGGCACGCCAGTGTGTCCTTTGGTAGAAAATGCATGGGTCAATTCACCGGTTTGTAGATTGCCTTCAGTAATGGTTAAGCCGCCAGTTTCGTGATCGGCAGTAACGATCACCAACGTATGCCCGTCACGTTCGGCAAAGTCAAAAGCAGCTTTCACCGCACGGTCGAAATCGAGTGTCTCATTGATAAGATATTCTTGATCATTAGCATGTCCGGCCCAGTCTATCTGAGATCCCTCCACCATCAGGAAAAATCCCTTATTATTGCGGTTCAATATATTGATGGCAGCCACTGTTGCTTCGGGCAGCATATCGCCTCGTGCGGGATAAGGATCGAGAGCTATGTCAGCTAACATAGCGAGTAACTTGTCTTTTGACGCAGTTTTTACTTCATCCATTGTGTAAGCCACCTGAAAACCATTTGCTTTCATTATTTCGGTCAGATTTTTACTATCAGTGCGATTTTCGAAATATTTACGGCCTCCGCCAATGCATACATTTATTTTAGACTGTGTGTACTCCACTGCAATATTTTCATTTTCATTTCTTCCGTTAACATGCGCCACAAAAGCAGCAGGCGTTGCGTGTGTCAGTTCACAGGTAACCACCACCCCAGTGGACAGTTCGTTTTCGGCAGCATATTCGAGCATTGATTTTAGCCGGCTACCGTCTGGACGTTGTCCCAGTACACCGTTATTGGTTTTTTCACCGCAAGCAATGGCGGTTCCGGCAGCAGCCGAATCGGTAGTATAGTCATTGGCCGAAAGAGTTTTCACAAGACCCACATATTGGCACCGTTCTATGGCAAGTATTCCTTTATTGGCTGTATATGCAGCATATTGGTGGGCAAGCCCCATTCCATCCCCAATCATCAGGATGATGTTTCGCACTTGGGATGTCTGAGAAGGGCTGACATTGGCATCTCCTGCCAAAGATTTCAAACTGGTAAGAAAAAATGTTACCAGCAAAAGGATAAAGATTTTGAATGATTTCATTTGTTTTTGGTATTTGTTATATGAAACAAAAGTAAGGTTGTGGTTTAAATTCATATTTACGGGAAGATTAAATTATTGTTAATTACAATGAAACATAACAATACCTTAACACATGGTTAATATATTGTTGACCGTGAGCTTGTATTTTTGTGGTGAATTTTTCCACGAAGACAATCTATTCCATGATTGATGTATGAATGAGAAGTATTCTTTTCCTTTGTTTCATGACAAGTGTCCTGCCTGTAATTGCAGATACGACAGATTTTCAATGTAATATGGTAACTAAACCTATTGAGCGAATGTCTTGCGATACCGATTGGTGGAAATATGCCGTGTTTTACCATATCTATCCAAGAAGTTTCCAGGATACTGATGGAAACGGAATCGGGGATATCCGCGGTGTTATTGAAAGGCTGAACTACTTGAGTGAATTGGGTATTGATGCTGTATGGCTTTCGCCCGTGTATCGTTCCCCTATGGTTGACGGTGGTTACGATATTTCGGATTATTGCGATATCGACCCAGTGTTTGGCTCTTTAGCCGATTTCAAAGAATTATTGGCAAAAGCACACGACAGAAACATCAAGATAATGATGGATTTGGTGATGAACCATACTTCTGATCAACATCCGTGGTTTGTGGAATCGCGTTCGTCAACCGATAATCCTAAACGCGATTGGTATATTTGGGATACGGGACACAAAGGCAAGGTTCCCAATAACTGGCGTACCAATTTTCTCCAAAGAGCCTGGTGTCGCGATTCTGTTACCGGACAATTCTATTATCATTCGTTTTTTAAAGAACAGCCCGATCTCAATTGGCGCAATGAACAGATGAAACGGGCTTTTTTCGAAAATATCCGTTTCTGGCTTGATCTGGGCGTAGATGGTTTTCGACTTGATGTGGTGAACATGATCGTGAAAGACAGCTTGCTACAAAATAATTCGTTTCTAAGTCGCCATAAGGTTTACAACCGGAACCAACCTGAAACATACATCATATTAAGTGAATTTCGTTCACTGCTCGACGAATATCCCGGAACAACAAGTGTTGGTGAAATATACGTGTTGCCACCTGGGGATCCGGCGTTGGCCGCAAGCTTCCTTGGTAAGGATGATAATATGTTACATATGGCGTTCGATTTTTCGTTGCTTTTCTGTACCTGGAATGCACGGAAATACCATCGGGCGATACAATTGTACTATGATGCCCTTATTCCTGCTGGATGGCCTTGTTTCGCCTTCTCCAACCATGATGTGGGGCGCAGTTTGAACCGGTTCGGACGGGGACGTCATGCTCATGAAAAAGCTAAATTGCTGGCTGTATTACTACTGACACTGAAAGGGACGCCATTTATTTATTATGGTGACGAACTCGGTATGATCAATGTAGGCATCCCGCGCAAGCAAATTAGCGACCGCTACGGAAAAATGTTCTGGCCACTCTATAAAGGCCGTGACTCTGGCCGTACCCCTATGCAGTGGAATGCCGATACGGGCGCAGGTTTCACTTCCGGTATTCCATGGTTGCCACTGCACAAAGATTATCCTGACATAAACATAGAGAGTGAAACAGCCGACGAAAATTCTGTACTGAATGTCTACTGCCGATTAATTACTTTGAGAAAAAAAATGCCGGTATTACAACAAGGCGAAATCAAATTTACGGAAACAGGCCGTAAAGGCATTTTGTCCTATACCAGGACACTTGACAGCCAACAGATACAAGTCATAGTGAATTTCAATGCACAAAAACGTAAGCTTTCCGATATACCTGAAAGATGCAAGTTAGTGTTTTCAACACATCGGAATAGTATTGATGACAAGGGAAAAATAGAATTGCAGCCTTTTGAAGGAATGGTTTTGGCGTTTTAGGAAAGTCACTGATACAGTTTATTTCAATATTTGTTGATGATGCTTTCCATCCGTAAATAAACGATATTGTAACGAGTGATAATTTAAATTATCAAAAATTAACATTTTAAAAAACAGACCGACCAGTCGGTCTGTTTTTGTTTTATGTAATAAGGCAGTCTCACATAATCATAACACAACCTTAACAATTTCTTAACATCACTACTTTATTTCCCGTCTACTTTTGCAGCATAATAATATTTTATGGACAATATCTATTTGTTAATCCTCATCGCACTGGTCAGCTTGGCTGTGGTCGACTTGATTGTGGGCGTATCAAATGACGCTGTTAATTTTCTTAATTCGGCTATCGGGTCGAAGGTAGCCTCTCGACGGGTGATTCTTGCCATCGCTTCTGTAGGAATATTAGTGGGAGCCGTTACATCCAACGGCATGATGGAAATAGCTCGTAGCGGGGTTTTTCATCCCAGTATGTTCTCGTTTCCCGACATCATGATGATTTTTCTTGCAGTGATGATCACTGACGTCATATTGCTGGATATGTTCAACACATTCGGATTGCCTACGTCGACTACCGTATCGTTGATTTTCGAGTTACTGGGTTCGGCCGTAATCGTAGCGTTGTATAAGATTTGGACATCATCCCCGGAAACAGTGGGTATTTTGGGCGATTACATCAATTCGGGAAAAGCATTGGCTATCATTTCAGGTATCTTGGTGTCGGTGGCGGTAGCTTTTGTTTGTGGAAGTGTTATCATGTTCCTATCCAGACTGTTATTTTCATTCCGCTACAAAAAAACTTTCAGGAAACTTGGCGCGATATGGTGTGGGCTGGCGCTGACGGCTATTGCTTACTTCACTATATTCAAAGGCTTAAAAGGTACTACCTTGATTTCGAAAGATACCATGACATGGTTGTCAGACAACATACAAATTCTTCTACTAATACTTTTTGCAGGTTTCTCCATCATCATGGCTATCCTGCAAAACGCTTTTAAAATCAATATATTAAAAATTATTGTGTTGGCCGGCACATGCGCCTTAGCATTGGCCTTTGCGGGCAACGACCTGGTAAACTTCATCGGAGTAACTATGGCCGGGATTTCTTCGTATGAAATAGCTTCGGCGCATACGGCGGCGGGCGGAAGTATCGACACATTGATGATGGGTGACCTCGCTAAGCCTGTCAGTGCTAACTCGCTTTACCTACTCATAGCCGGCGGCATCATGGTACTTTCACTCTGGTTTTCAAAAAAGGCACGGACGGTGACTGAAACAGAAGTTAATCTTGCGCGTCAGGGAGAAGGCATTGAACGTTTTGGTTCCACCTCTGCTTCCAGGGCATTGGTGCGCAGCGCAGTGGTCATCAACAAGAGATTCTCAAACATCATGCCTGCAAGTGTCAATCGATTTATTGACAGACGTTTCAGACCTTCTGAAGAAGAAAAGAAAAATAAAGCGCCTTTCGATTTGATACGAGCTTCGGTGAACCTCACCGTTTCCGCATTGCTTATTTCTTTGGCAACATCGCTGAAACTCCCGCTATCTACTACTTATGTAACATTCATGGTAGCCATGGGATCTTCATTAAGTGACAGGGCGTGGGGCCGCGAGAGTGCTGTATACCGCATTACAGGTGTATTGACAGTAATTTCGGGTTGGTTCATGACTGCATTGATTGCGTTTACTGTAGCAGCCGTGATTGGGTTGTTGCTCATGTGGGGAAAATCTATAGCTGTTGTAGCATTGCTATTATTATGCGTATTTTTACTCATACAGTCGTCACTGCTGCATAAAAGAAGGACGAAAGAACATCAAGCAGCTGAAAAGCTTGTTGCAGGAGGAGGTTCCGTTATCGAAAAGTGCAATGAAGATGTGCACCGTGCTTTTGAGCAGATGAGTCGTATATATACCCAGACACTTAAAGGGCTTGCAGCTGAGGATCGTAAGAAATTGAAAAAACTCTGCAAGGAGGCCCATGAATTATATAAGAAGGAAAAAGAAAGAAAAACATACGAAATGTTGCCCATGTTGGATAAGTTGCAGGACGACGCCGTGGAAACAGGTCATTATTATGTGCAAGTCCTCGATTATCTATATGAAGTTTCCAAGTCGTTGATGTATATCACCAAAATAAGCTTCGACTATATTGACAACAATCACACGGGATTGAGTAGCAAACAAGTATCAGATTTGGAGTCCATCAACAAAGCCGTTTCGAAGGTTTATGATGCTATCGAAAAAATGCTGCGGACTTCGGATTTTAGTGATTTTGAATATGTACTGGCCAAACGAGATAGTATTTTTGACCTTTTCGTAGAAAACATCAAATCGCAAATAAAACGAGTGAAAGGAAAAGAAAGCACCATGCGTAATAGTATCCTTTACTTAGATATCATTGGTGAAACCAAGGCAATGGTGTTGCAATCACGCAACTTGATGAAAGCACAACGGCTCTTCATGGGTTATGAGAACGAGCATAAAAAGTTAAAAGTAAAAGACAAAAAAGATAAAAAGGACAAAAAGTAGTGTTCTTCTTGTATAATCGATAATTGAATATTGGCCTGCCGGACGGTCAGGTGAGGGACGGATATAAAGTTTTTTCAAACAATTCATTACAAGTTGTTTAAACCAATTGATGTGTCAATAATTGTTGGAACTTGTATCGTTTCCTCATGCAATATGTATCGCTACGCAATCATTAAGACATGGGACAAAATAAAGTTATATCTTTGTTATTAGTAAAATACCTGATGAAAATTATTTTTAAAGCCACATTTTTATTGGTTATCATATGTTTGCCTGTCCTGGCTTTTTCACAAGTAAAAGACAGCGCCGCCACGACATTACCAGAGATAATCAAATCGTCGAAATTTGACGGAGTTATCAAAACGAAGCTCGAAGTGAGCACCGAGGAAGGTGTGATGCGATTCAATGTACGCAATTCGCGACTCGGCGTGCGTGGCGAAATTGGTGAATATCTTAGCTACCGTGTGCAAGTGGAATTGAGCAACGAAGGAGTTTTCTCGCCACTCGACTTGTTCGGCACGCTGAAACTGACGAAAAACTTCCACTTCCTTTTCGGACAACAACATGTTCCATTTGAAAACAATTATATCATCACCCCTGCCGAAATGATGTTTGCTAATCGGGCCTTTGTGGGGAAATATTTCACTCCGGGCACACGTGATATTGGTGCCGTGGTGCAATACCGGTTCCGTATCGGCAGTTTCCCGATGGAAGGACAAGCAGGTATGTTCAATGGCGGAAAAATCAACAATCCGCAGTGGACGGATGAGCCGTCATATGCCTTGCGCCTGATTGCCGGTAGCATGAATGGGTTTCGCTCTACAGCCAAAATATACAAATATAACAGTGAACAACTCGATTTATTTTTCTGTGGTGCCGATGTTCATTATGCCAATCCGCATCTCCGCGTGGAGGCCGAAGTGATGAACCGTCATTCGAACACCACCGGTTTAGATTTGTTCGGAACGTATATACAGGGCGCCTATACGTTCGGTTTACCTAAAGCAAAAATATTTCACTGCCTGACTCCTGCTGCCCGTTGGGATGCCATGGGTTATGATGTAGGGAGTAGAGGCTTTGATGTTAACAGGATTACTGTAGGGATAAATCTCGGGCTAACACTTATTCCTTATGATTCAGTGCTTCGATTGGATTTTGAGCAGTACTTTGTCCGTAAAGGCCTTGTTTTTCCCGATTTTGATAACCGAGACCTGCATGTAGCCGACAATAAAGTAACCTTAGAGCTGGTAGTGAAATTTTAATATCATTATACATCGTCTACTTGACATGTGAATGTATACAACAGGCGATATACATTTTATTTTAGCATCAAAATATTTATCGATACCTCTCTCTGATCCTCTCCTGTGGGGAGAAAATTGCTTTGCGCACGGTTCGTTCGTGAGTCGCACATGAGGAGAAAGGCATCTATAAAAATAGCTATTGTGAACAACTTTATAGCGATTTTTTGCTATTTTATAGCGAAAAATCGCTATTTTATTGTTATTTTTAGCTATAAAATTGTTATTTTTCGCTATTTTATAGCTGTTTATAGCTATTCTCATTTTTATATTGAACCATTGAATCCTTTTTTAATTCAAAATTTCCCAAATCCCAAATCCCAAATCCCAAATCATTGAATTAGGAACCCGCCTGACCGAGTCTAGTCGGGCAGGTCATTGAATCTTGGAATCAGGAATATTAATATATCAGATATTTAAATTCTGATAATTTTTGGTGTTGCATCAAGTAGTAATAAATTTTCAATGAATACAAAAATGATATATATTTGTAGCAAATGTACAAGTAATTAGAAAATTATGAACTTTATTTGGTATATCATCATTGGCATTATAGCTGGATTTGCTGCGGGGCAAATCACTAAAGGAAAAGGTTTTGGCCTTTTTATCAACTTGATTGTCGGAGTTATTGGAGGTGTCCTGGGAGGATGGCTATTTGGTTTGATGGGAATCAGTGCAAATGCGGATAGTATTTTAGGAAACCTGATTATGTCCACAGTAGGTGCAATTGTTTTGCTTTGCATTGTTTCTCTTTTCCATAAGAGTAGTAACTAAAAAGCATATCTATCCATCCATTGCTAATCAAACCTGATGGGGCTAATTATCGATGAAACCATCGAATATGTGAGGCATGCCTTACGCCATGATGCTTCCGGGCATGATTGGTGGCATGTGTATCGCGTGTGGAAAACTGCGATAAAAATCGCATGCGAAGAAAAAGCAAACCTATTGGTGGTAGAATTAGCCGCATTATTGCATGACATTGCCGATTGGAAGGACAATAACAGTGATACATCAGCTGGTCCGCAGGCAGCAAGAGAATGGTTATGCCAGTTTCCTCAATTGAATCCAAGCGATATAGATGATATTTGTTTTATTATCGAAAATATGTCTTTTAAAGGAAATGGTGTGAAACAAGTCGGCTTGAGTCTTGAAGGACAAATTGTACAGGATGCCGATAGGTTGGATGCTATGGGGGCTATCGGGATTGCACGGACATTTGCTTATGGAGGTAAAAAAGGGCAGTTACTGTATGAACCCGATATTCAACCGTTGAAACGCATGAGTCAAGATACGTATGTCAATAATACAGGGCCTACTATCAATCATTTTTACGAAAAACTACTTCTTCTGAAAAACCTGATGAATACAAATTATGGGAAGAAAATAGCCGAACACCGGCATATATTTATGGAAGAATTCTTATCTGAATTTTTCGAAGAATGGAAAGGGATGAATTAAAAATGCTTTCATTTATATCCGTTACATAGTCAATTTCATGTGCAAAATCGGATAGGGTTTGCTCTGATTGTCTAATTCCGACCGGCTTATTGTTTCAAATCCCATTTTACGGTAAAATCCGACCGCTTGTTCATTTTGCTCATTCACATCTACCCTTTTGATCTTTAATTCGGAAATAGCGTAAGTGACAAGATACTTGCCAATCCCTTTGCTTCGCATGGACGGATGCACAAACAACATTTCTATGTTGTCGTCCGAAATACCCATGAATCCAACAATATGTCCGGATGTATCCCTGGCAGCATATAATTGAACGGCATCTAAATAATGATTCCTGATAAGTGGCTTATAATACCGGATGTCTTCTTCCTGGAGAAAATGATGTGTTGCCCTGACAGACGCTTCCCATAATGCTATCACCTCGTCGTATTCGTCTTTTGATATTCCGGATATCTTGATTTTCCTCATTCTAAGAAGTATGTCATCAGCTCTCTCCATGAAGCAAATCGTTCATTTCTTTCCAATGGAAAATCTTCACTTTTTCCGTTGGATTTTTAGCAGCTTGGTTCATCGCTTTGGCAATATCTTCTCCCTTGATGCCTTTATATTTGTCCAGTTTTCCTACGAGCAAAGGAGTAATTACCGCCCATACCTTCATCACGATTTTTTCCATTGGTCGGTTTTCTTTCCGGTTTCCCATAATCATTGACGGACGGAAAATATATGTATGCTCATAGTTCAGCGCAATGATGTCTCGTTCAGTCTCGCCCTTGGTTCTCACATAAAAAATACTCGAATGGATGTTTGCACCTATGGCAGTGACTAAGAAAACAGACTTTGCACCTTTTTCTTTAGCCATTCTGGCAGCTAATACGGGATAATCGTGATCAACTTGATAATAATCAGCTTCATTAGGAGTCTTCTTTTTGGTAGTGCCAAGAGTAATAAAAACATCATCACCCTCTACGTCTTCGCTTAAACCAGGCAAGGACTGGTAATCGCCTGTGAGCATTTTTAGTTTTGAATGGTAAATGTCCAACGGCTTCCTGACCACAATGGTCACCTGTTCATATGCTGGATGATTCAATAACTCTTCGAGAAGATACGACCCAACAAATCCGCTTGCTCCAAAAAGAATGGCCTTTTTCATCTGTACAAAAATTATTTTTTAAAGGTCAGATGCCCGCCTGTCCGGCTGGGCAGGGAATACGCCATGTTCATTTTTCGACTAGTTTGCAAAATTGTACATGGCTATTTCATATCTTGTAATGTTATTCACTTTCAGGCATCATATGCTCATTCCATTTTGTCTTTTTCTTTCCGCGAATAAGCATATATTTCATTAATGATGTCGGCGTATCTTGTCATCAATAACTTTCGCTTCAACTTGAGCGTGGGCGATAGTTCTCCTGTTTGCGTGCTCCATTCGTCAGTAACCAATCGAAAACGCTTGATCTGTTCGGCTACGCCCAATGTTTTATTTATCTGGTTGACCTCGTTTTGATAACATTCAATCACTTCCGGCAATTGTATTAATTCTGCGTTGTCGGCAAATTTTATTTCTTGCGTGTAGCACCAACGATGCAATTGTGTGAAGTTAGGTGAAATCAAAGCACTGGCAAACTTTTCATTTTCACCAAACACAATGGCCTGATCGATCAAAAATGACTCTTTTAATTTATTTTCAATAACTTGTGGAGAAACATATTTACCGTTCGACAGCTTAAATATTTCTTTTTTACGGTCGGTAATCGTAAGAAATCCGTTTTCATCAAATACGCCAATATCTCCCGTGTGAAAATACCCCTCATTATCAATTACTTGAGCGGTTAATTCGGGGTCTTTGTAGTATCCTAACATGATGTTAGGCCCTTTGCACAATATTTCACCATCTACATCAAGTTTCACATCAAGACCGTCCAGTATGGTACCTACCGTTCCCGGTTTAGGCTTACCTCTTCGCAAATCGCTCACAGCAATTACAGGCGATGTTTCAGTAAGGCCATAACCTTCTAATACATCAATACCCATGGCATTGAATAGATTGGCCAAACGCGTGGACAAGGGAGCACCTCCAGATACAATAATACGCACTTGACCACCTAATACAGCCGCCCATTTAGGATATATCACACGACGCGCTATTGCCAACCGCAATTTGCGAATTAACCCCTGCTTTTGACGAGGATTATACCGAGTCCCTACATCTATCGCATCGTTAAAAAGTATCTGCGATAACCCTTTTAATTCTTTTCCTTTATCAACAATACCAATGTATATTCGTTCGAGCAAACGCGGAACAGTAGTGAAAATATGTGGTTGTACTTCCTTAATGTTTTCCATGATTGAACCCATATTTTCTGCATAATACAAGGCAATTCCCAAATATTGGAAATGATAGTTTATCATGCGCTCATAAATATGGCTAATGGGAAGGAAGCTTAATGCTCGTGAACCCGTGGTGAGGTAGTTCCGCTGACAGGTAGCGATAAAATTACTGACAAGATTTTGATGTGATAACATTACGCCTTTGGGAGTTCCTGTTGTTCCCGAAGTATAAATAATAGTGAGTACATCGCTGGAAATAATGTTATCCTTCACCTGTTGTACCTGTGGCAAAAGTTCTTCAGACTGACGATGTCCTTCAACGGCTATTTCCTTCCAATTTTTCACACCTTCGATGACATTGAAAGAATAAGTGTGTTCTATGGAAAAACTATTCTCTATTAACGGCCGTAACTTTTCTAATAACAACTTATCCGAAACAACCAACATCTTGGGTGCAGCATGATTAAGTATGTATTGGTATTCCTCCAAACTAATAGTAGGATATATCGGAACGGAAACCACTCCTATCTGGGACATACCCATATCAAAGAAATTCCATTCAGGGCGGTTGTTGGTAATGACGGCAATCTTATCACCCGGTCTGTATCCTAAAGCCCAAAGACCATAACTGACATCATTTGCATATTGTATATAGTCGTCGCTACTGTATTTGACCCATTTACCGGCAACCTTACATGCCAAAGCATCATTCAACCGATATTGCGACCGATATTGTTCCAATAAGTCGAACGTTCTTATAACCATCGTGCAATTAAGAGTTATAAAATTGAATGGCAAACCTACACGTTTTTTTTGAAAAAATATTATTTTTCTATGGAAATTTAAGACTAAAACTGGAAATCACACGTTACATGTATCAATGATAAATGAGTAGTGGTATAGCTATAACATACGTCTCATAGGCCGAAACAAATGTTTAGTTTTGACACAACCAAAAACTTTATCTACTTTTGAGTCTTCATGAATCACATCACATAAACAATTAATCAACTGAAAATGAAAAGGTTTTTTATCATATTGCTGGTCATAGGTACTTTTGGGATGACAACATCACATGCCCAGGAAATGAAAAAGGGAATGAATTTGGGTAGCATCGGATTAGGGTTGGTTCCGGGTATTGGTCTTAGTGCAAGCTACGATTATGGTTTGATAGATACCTGGGGACCTGGGATCTTTACCATTGGCGGATTTGTTGGTTTTGATAATTACAGTTATAACAGTGATATACGTGCCACTCAATTTTTGTTTGCACCTCGTGCCACTTATCGTTATGCCATCGACGAAACATTTGAAATATATGGATCCATCATGCTGGGGGGAAGATTCGTTTCTTATTCCCAGATAAAAGCAAATACCAGTAACGCTTATCTGGCTGTTACTGCCGGTTGTCGTTACGCATTCACACATAACCTTTCAGGGTTTGCCGAAGTCGGTTACAATATTTCGTTCCTCAATCTTGGTCTAAGTGTCTCCTTTTAGCAGGAAAAAATAGCAAACCAACACAAACACAGCAAAACATAAAATTTGACGCTTATATAATTGATAATTGAATATTGTACCTGCCCGTCCTCCGGCCAGGCGGGCATGGAGTATTTTCAATGTTTTAATTTTTGAACCCGTAAGGCTCGACGCACTCAATCATTGAATTAGGAATTATATAATGAAACGATATCTGAAAAAAATTGCGATTGGTTTCGTTCTCTTTATTTTTTTGTTGGCAATAGGAGGGTGGTGTATCTCATATTTTTTTCAGAATGAAGTCATTCATTTTGTCATAGACCGTATCAACCAACAGGTCGACTCGCGTATTCAGGTTCAATCAGCACATTTCTCGGTATTTCGAAAATTCCCTAATGTGTCCGTCGAATTTCGCAATGTGGTGATGAGCCCGGTCTCTAAGTTTGATACGCTCAGCTTCGATGCCTCATATAGCCGCCAACTTCTTTCCGGAGAAAAGGTATTTGTAGAACTAAATCTGCTCAGGTTATTGAAGAAAGATTTTCGTATCACTAAAATAGAGGTTCAAAACGGTACTATCCATCTACTGACTGATAAATACAACCAACACAATTTTACTTTTTGGAAAACACAAACTACCTCCGAATCTAATGAATCAACACCGATTGAACTACAAAACGTGACATTACGAAATGTTGACGTATATTACAGTCATCAACGCAGTAAAACGATAATTGCCATACATGCCGATAAAACCCGCCTCAATGGTAAATTTTCTTCACGGCAGTATTCGCTGGGTGTAGATTGGGATGGAACGGTACAACATTTCTCTGTAGATGGTAGTCTATTCATCCAGAACAAAACCATTGATTTGACAGGGAAATTAGATGTAGATGACAATACTTTTACGATACGTAAAAGCAATCTTTCGCTTGCAAAAATGGCTTTAATAGTATCGGGTGGATTTTCAACAGGAGATAATGTTAATCTAGACCTACATTTCGAAGGTAATCATTTGGACTATGCATCAATGGTATCGATGGCGCCTGACAAATATAGCGATCAATTACACAATTATCCGGGCAAGGGTGTTGTTAATTTTTCAGCTCATGTCACAGGACTTGCCGGGAACGATTATCAGCCTCGTGTAGATGTAACATTCGGCATCAAACGGGGAGAAATTACCCATCGTCACACAAAAATGCAATTATCAGATTTATCGTTTGATGGATCCTTCACTACCGGAGAAAAGAATCAAATAACGACCAGTGTCTTGCATGTTAAAAATGTCGTATGTAATATTGGTGGAAGTAGTTTGATAAAAGGCAATATGTCTATACGAAACTTCAAAACACCTGTCATCACATATAACATAGAAGGTAATGTTGACATAGGACATTTATATCAATTTTTTCCTGTACAACAGCTAGCATCTGCCGGAGGAATGGCGAATGGTCAATTATCGGCTGCTATGCGATTGAAGAATTTAACACCACAAAATGCACACGATATCGAGCAATTAAATATACAAGGTTCGTTAACCTTCCAAGAAGCATCGATCAACTTGAATGACCGTCCGTATCAATTCGGACACATGAACGGCACATTATACATAGATAATTCCGTCAACACTAAAGATTTGTCGTTTGTACTGAATAGTAGTGATTTTTCAGTCAATGGGCGTGTTGAAAGGCTCATTCCATATATACTCAACCGAAGCAAAACATTATACTTTGATGCAACGGTAGCCTCGCAACGTTTATGTATTGATTCTCTATTGGTTTCAAAACCAACAAATTCAATCCAAAATGATAAGTCTGCCAACGAAAGTTCATTCCTGTTACCTGACAACATTGTTTTTGATGTTGATTTAAACGCAAAAACACTTCGCTACCAGAATGTCGAAACCAGTAACGTAAAAGCCAAATTAACTTATAAACCAAGAGTATTGGCCATGCATTCGGTACAGTTCGCGGCTATGTCAGGAAATGTTTCCGGAAACGGCACATTGACCAATGATGCGTCAAATAATATCCAACTGCTGGGTCAAACAACCATCCGTCAACTGAACATCCGACAAATGTTCCAAACTTTTCATAATTTTTCACAGAATGTTGTCCGTGCAGAACATTTGAAAGGAGCGTTATCTGGTGATATTGATTTTGCGATTGGTTGGGACAACGATATGCGGTTACGCATGGATAAAATTACGGTGGAAAGCAACCTGGAACTCAAAGGTGGTGAATTGACCGGATTTGAACCGATGAATAACCTTTCTCGGTTTGTTGCGCTGGAAGAATTGCAACACGTAAAATTCTCGACGCTTCAAACTCAAGTATTTGTTAAGAATCAGCAAATCACCTTTCCTACTACCAATATCGAATCTTCGGCTTTCAATATCTCAGGGTCGGGTACCCACAACTTTGATAACCGTTATACCTACTATGTGAAAGTACTACTCAGCGAGTTATTGGCAGCCAAAGCCCGAAAAGCAAAAAGGGAAAATAGCGAAAATGAATATGTGGAGAAAGACGGCAAACGTACCAGCATTTATCTAAAAGTGATCGGACAAGGTGAGCAGTTTAATATCAGCTATGACAAGCAATCGGCGAAAGCATCAGTTGTCTCTGATATTAACAAAGAAAAACAAACCTTGAAAAGTATCTTAAAAGAAGAGTTTGGCTGGTTTAAGAACGATACTACGGCATCACCCGTCACTCCTGCCAATCATAACGAAAAACTTCGTTTCACTTTCGATGATCAACCGCAACAAGAAACCACTACACCCGATAAAACCACTAAAAAGCCAAAACGTAACCAGCAAAATGATGGAGAAGAAAAAATAAGAATAGAATGGTGAGCATAGTACGAGAATAATGATGAATTGTCAAAAAACATTTTATTTCGCCTGCCCGGAATAACTCAATAACTCCAAAATAATTGCCGAAACACATTGGTTAAGATTTAATATTTACAGGCTGTAGTTGATTATTGCGTTGTTAAACTTTTTTATTCTTCATCATTCTTTTTTGCCGCCCAAAAAAGAATCAAAAAAGGCTTGACAATTTAAACTCGCTCCGCCTATCGGCTGCGCTTGAACGGAAAATTGTCACAATGGTATGCTTCGCATGGATATGACAGGCTTGCACCCATTTTTGGTTGCTGTATCTTTTCGGCATTAGCTTCGTAGGCGGGGTACTCCACTGTGGCGCGACGGGCGAAGAACAAAACAATGTTTGAGCGATAGCGAGTTTTGTTTTGTTCCGGCCGTGAGCCATTAGTGGGTCGCCGAGAAGCTCAGCCTTGATTTTTTGGTTCTTTTGTATCAAGGCAAAAGAACAAGAAATTTGTCCTCCACTGTGCAAAGTATGACTGTGCTAATTGGCTCATAAACAGCAAAAAGATATAATCGTTACAACAAAACATGTCTCAAGTAGATTGACAACGCCATAGCAAACTACAGCCTATTTACATTAATATTTTTAATGTTTACCTTAAATCAATTCTTTTATTTCAAATTTTGCTAAACCTCATTTTTTCACTACCGACAATTTACTTAATTGACGGATAGCATTCAAATCAGAATAATCATATTGGTAGAAACCATCATCGGCAATCATCATCAGGACATTGTTGAAGGGGATGACATCAAAGCCATTCATACCCGAATAATGTGCGAGCCGGTTGGCCATCAACGTTTGCGGATCGGATGCATTAAATATTTTCAAACCGTCATCGCAAAGGAACAGGGTGTTGTTGTCGATACCCAGACCTTTGGGGTTTTTCATGGCATAAGTAACAATGTGTCTGGGTGATTTTACATTGCTCACGTCATAGATGATTAAGTCGTCGTTTGTTTGGCCGCAAGCATTTCCAGAATGTATGGTGACGTAAGCGATATCGTTTTCTACCACTACCGGATCGCACCCGAAAACATGCCAAACCGTACTTTGACGTTCGGGTTTCAGTGGATTAGTTACCGAATATATCGTCATGCCGGTGGGCATCCCCATGAACATATTGTCCTTATAACTGAAGATGGTTTCTACGTTGCCTACGTATAAATTCTCAACTACTTTCATAGGATTGGTGCCGCTTAAGTCAAAGACGTCCATGTAATAATTGACTACAGTGTACAGATAATCTTTATACAATGCAAACCGCGACATGGAGCCGTTAACGCCGTTGCTAACACCTGACAAACTGATGTCATTCGCTATATAATATGCATCATCACGGCCTGTATTGCCCCACCATCCACCGGTTTCATACGTATAAATCTGGGTTTTTTGCTTTAATTGCCAACCGACAACAATTTCCTGGTCTCCAGAGTTACAACCATAACAATAATCAGGGTCGATACCATAGTTATTTTCAGGTATCGGAAGTACGGTCGGGAATACATTTTCCAAACGCCCGTCCAATTCCGGACGGGCAGGATCGGTAATATTAAACCATACCAGGTCGATATACGAATCGGCATAGAGCTTGCCATTGCGGATAGCTAGGTCGGCATTCCCCAGCAGTTCGATAAAACCGACATTCTTCGGATCGGAAGGATTGCGGTTATCGACAATATGGATGCCTTCTCCCGTTTCGGAAATATACATATACCCCTCATAAAAACACATTTTACCATAATTGCTGATTGTTTTGGGTGTGGCGGTTACATTCACCGATTCACGGAAAACCTTTGTCGACATGAAAACTGGTTCATTGACCATATAAGTCACTGTTTCGGTAACAGTGTCGTTACAACCGGACAATGCGATGATTCCGGCATACAATACAAATAATAACTTTTTCATTTTTTTAATTGTTTTGTGTGATTAACATATTAATCTTCGCACCAGAAAATTATGTAATAATTTCCTTTACCATCCAACACATCGGTAATTGAAAATAAGTAGTGGTCGTTTTTTACTCTCCTGAATGCGATGGAAGTAAAAGATCTGTCATCGACGTTGAACTTTACAGTAATAGACTTTTCATCCAAATAATATTCTTCTATTAAGTTCGGTTTTCTTATCTTTAATAAAGAATCTAATGCGGATTTATAATCGTTTCCAATTCTATCGCAATACTTTATTGTGCCGCATGGGCCTATAATAATGTCGAATGTATTGTTCTCTTCAAAAATTTTCTCCTTTTGAAACAAGGGCTTTTCTTCGGAAGCCCTTTCAGGTTCATCATGTGTATTACATGAAAACGCCATCATTAACAAAACTATCAAATACAATACTTTTTTCATCATTTTATGATTTTAAAATTCGTAATTCAATCCCAAATTGATCCCCAGAAAGACTGGCCATTCGGTACGCATACTGATAGGCTGTTCATTGTCAAAACAATACCCCACGCGCGGTTCAAAATAAATCCCCAACCCTTTATTGAATCGGTAGTTGATTCCCAAAGCGCCGTTCAATGACCATTGTAACTTGTCGATAGAGCTTTTTACAGTAGTGATATAACTTCCGTTTGCCAGTCTCTTTTCCTGCGTGTAGATAGCCCTTAATCCTTTTTCGACCATCACGCCGCCGGAAAGATAGACGCGCCAGTCAGGATTGGAGTTCCAAAGGTATACTACCACATTTAAAGGAATGCCCAAATAATGCAATTTTTGGTGTGCATCATAATCCGACCATTCGAACTGCGACGACAGGTAAGTATAGGCTACTCCGCTTTCTACTCCCCAGAACCTCCCCAGGCCTTTACGTGCTGTAATGCTGACAGACAAAGGAGGACGATGGTTGATGTTCGAGAAATCACTTTTGTTCATATTTTTAAATGAGTTGATGCTGCTGGACAAATCTGCTGCATAAGTGTTATTGCCATTAAAACCTGGGGAATCAGCCATCATGGGGCCTGATTCATCTCCAGAATTAAAACCATCGGTGTAACCACCTGTCCCGAATGCAACCGCCAGCAACCATTTATTAGTTTTTTTTGCGGCAGGATCTTCTTCAGGTTTGTCTTCAACCAACGAGATATCCAATTTTGGCACATCGTTTTTTGCTTGTGTAACAACCTGTTGTTCATTTTCTGGTTGCCCGATTTCTGTTGAAACAACAGATTGATCAATTTGGCCAACCTTACTGAACACCATATATTCTGTGTAGTTGACATCCGACGAATCTATTTTAGTTGACCTGACAGGAGTAACAAATTTGCCAGAATCAACAAGTGGAGTTATCCGATGGATACTTACAACTGCGTTCTGCTGACTGCTGACACCTGTATTCTGTGATATAGCATATGACGCACGATGATGATTTGCCTCTTCTTGTAAATTATCCTGCATGATTCCTTTTTCATTGGTTACCTGTGAAATAACTGTAAGAGCTGTGTCTTCTGAAAATGGCTGGTTGATGATCACGAGCAGTGCGATTGACGCCGCGGCTGCCATGGCTCCGGTATACCATAACCAGATCATCTTGGTTTTCCGTTTTCCATGAAGCCGTCGCTTAATTTCGCTCCACCCATCACTATCGACAGACGACTGGTGGTCTTCCAATTGCCTTCGGAACAATTCGGCCAAAGCGTCATGCTGTTCGTTATGATTTATTTTTTCTGACATGTAATGTTCTATATAAATTCCTTTTTCGGTTGCTATTTCGCGGCATGGGACACGTATTGTCCAAATTTCCTGCGAACAGGACTACTACCGTTTGTCGTTTGCCAATGTTCTACTTTTTCTGTTACCATTTTTTGCAACATTTGTCGTGCCCTGGCATACTGCGAACGAGATGCGCTCTCGCTGATGTTTAAGTCACTGGCAATCTCCGCATGCGAATATCCTTCAATGGCGTATAAATTGAATACTGTACGGTAACCATCAGGAAGGTTGGTCACACACGCGAACAGATCATTGGCCGAAAGATGCTCAAATATGGTAATGTCTGGTTCTTCTATCAAGCACCCCGCATCTTCTATGTCAATACTGTATCGCAAAATATCATTGCGACGCAGATGTTCGAGGGCAATAGTTACAAAAATCTTCCGCATCCAGCCATGAAACGATCCCGTTCCGGAATAGGTATGAATTTTTGTGAACATCCTGACAAACCCGTCGTGTAACAAATCCCGCGCTGTCTCCCTGTTACATACGTATCGTTGACAGACGCTCATCATTGCCGATGCATATTGCTCATACATTGCTTTTTGAGCCCACGTTTCGCCACGAACACAGCCTTCAATCAGTTGCCTTTCTTCCATTTGTTTTTATCTATGATATAGATGCAGGAACATCCTAAAACGCTGCATGGCTTTTGAGAAATTTTTATATCCTGTTGGCATAATTTTGAATATCAAATATATAAATATATGAAAATTTTTCTGTTAATCATCATTTTCTTTATTAATTCATAAGTGCAATGTATGGCTCTTTTTGATATATGTTGATAGTTACGTCATAAGACATTTAAAATAACCTGAGTTCGGGTTAAGCGCATTTTAGAATTAGTTGACCATCATGTACTTTTCCAATATTCAGGGTAGGTTTCTTGGGGAAAAAGCAATATGCAGTCAAAGCAGCAAGGATATTCATTATGAAATTACTGATG
>JAVBMZ010000088.1:0-54649 GCA_031551935.1 Bacteroidales bacterium | reverse complement strand
TGATAAAAAGGTCAGAAAACACGTCGAATTTAAGGAAACCAAGCTTAAATAGCTTTTAACTCTGCAACGAAGGGAGGCCCGACATGAAGAAAATACTGGTTTTGTTCGTGGCGGCTATTTTTGTCATTGGGGCTAATGATGATTCGCTTTTCCGGCTTGTGCCTGATTCTTTCCAAATCGACTTTAAATCATTTGTTTCCATTATTTATAGTTTTTAAGATTAATTTTAATTTGTCTTTTATTCTATTTAATTTCACACCTACATAGGCTTCACTTATCCCGGCTATTGTGGCAATTTCCTGATATGAATAATCTTCCAGGTAAAGGGATATAAGTGCTTTTTCAGCATCATTTAACCGCCTTAAGACCTCATACATCAACTCTTCATTTTCGGAGATTTCATTTTTGTCTAATGGATGTATTTGTTCGGGAAATGATCCAGCATAAATCATTTTTACATTTTTTTTTCGGAATACACTAATCGCGGTATTTAAAGCAATCCGATACATCCATGAACTTATTTTTGATTCATTGCGAAAGCCGGGAAAAGCTTTCCATAATTGAAAAACAATTTCCTGAAACAAATCTTCCTGGTCTTCTTTAGTATCTCTATACATCCTGCTCACCTTGTAAATGATATTTTGGTAATCCTTGATGACAGCCAGAAAAGTATTTTCTAAATTTTCCATTTGAATTGATTATTTACGCTATTAGTTGCTATAATCATAAAAAACTTACAATGTTGTAAAAAAATATTTTGAAAGACGGATTTTTTATTTAAACTTTAAAAAGGGTAAGAGCAAACGCCAAATAATACCAATTAAACCAGACTCTATCTGAAACGTCAAAACGTATCAATTTTGTTTAAACTGTCTATCCAAGCAAAAAACCTTTCAGAAATGAATTTTCTTTGATGAATTTTCTTATCAAAAAGGCGTTTGCATCCTCTTTTGATTGTTTTTCTGTTTCTTGGGCCTCCCTTAATATTTAGCGCTATCTTTCTTCTGAAACAAGCCCGCAATTTTATAGCCAAAGCCTTTGTCAGCATTCAGTAAACTGTTTTTTACAAAAATACTCGATTGCTTCAAATTTTTTATCTTTTTGGGAAAGTTGAGGTATTATCCGATATTCATCATGATGATTTACCTGGTAAAATGTTTCCCAGACGGATGAGGGTAGCTTTACCATCGGTGATGATCAAAACATTGGATATCTGCCCCAGTTTACGGGATTGATAAGCACAGATTCTCCTGCTTTTTTGGATAAACTGTGAGTCCCTTCCAGATTCAAATTCTCTGTACCCAATTTGTCTTTTTGAATTTCCAAATAAGTCCAAAACATTTGTTCAAAAACTCCAAAATCACTCTATTTCCGGTAATAACAAACCAACTGCCACTAAAATGGATATTAATCTGATTCTATATCTGCAAATAAAAACTTTCATTGAACCCCTGTTTTTAGTTTATGGATGATGCATTGAAACACTTCCACCAAACTTACTTTGGACTTAAATCCTTTTTATTGACCGGATAAATGGTAAACTACATTCTTCTATTTGCTTTTTGGTTACTTTTTCCAATAAACAATCCACATTTATAATTTATTGATAATCAGATAAAAATATATTTTTTTGAATTGCTTTTATGTTTGAAAAAATTTAAATCACTTTATTGTCTAAATTTGCATCTATATCCATATTTTTAGAAAAAATATTTTGAACACATTAGGAACCATTTCGTGTGGCATACGAGCGCCCATTATCAGACAAGGCGATGATCTTGTTAAAATTGTAACAGACAGCGTCATGAAAGCTGTACAAGAAAATAGTATTATCCTGAACGACAGGGATATTGTTTCGGTTACAGAAGCTGTATTAGCCCGCGCACAAGGAAACTATGCAAGCGTTACGCAAATTTCCAAAGACATTCATAGCAAGTTCGGCAATGAAACGGTAGGATTGATTTTTCCCATTCTGTCACGGAACCGTTTTTCTCTTCTGTTAAAGGCTGCAGCCATGGGCGTGAAAAAGTTGGTGGTACAATTGTCTTATCCTTCAGATGAAGTGGGCAATCAGTTAATCAGCATGGATTTACTTGACGAGTTTGGCATTAATCCTGCTGTGACCAACTTTACCGAAAAAGAGTTCAGAAAATATTTTCCAACCTTTGCCCATCCTTTTACTGGGATCGATTATATTCAATATTACAAAGAATTACATCCAAACATTGAAATTGTTTTATCCAATGATCCGGCTTACATCCTGAAATTTTCCAAATACATCATCAATGCCGATATACACACCCGTGAGCGGACAAAACGGTTACTGTACAAAGCAGGTGCAGAAATAGTTTATAGTTTATCCGATTTGATGACCGCAAGTGTGGATGGTAGTGGTTATCACCCGCAATATGGTCTCTTGGGAAGTAATCTTTCTGATTCCGAAACTGTAAAACTTTTTCCTCGCGACGCCATGGGATTTGCTTCGGATCTACAACATTCATTGAACAAAGCGTCAGGTAAAATGATGGAATGTATGGTATATGGAGATGGCGCCTTTAAAGATCCTGCAGGAGGTATTTGGGAACTTGCTGATCCGGTGGTAAGTCCCGGTTATACGCCTGGTTTGGAGGGATTACCCAATGAACTCAAACTGAAATATATTGCTGATAACGATTTAAAGGCATTAAATGGTGAAGACGCAGTTACAGAAATCAAAAAAATCATTGCAGCAAAAAAACTGAAGGAACAGAATACCTTTGTTTCTCAGGGAACTACCCCGCGCAGGCTGGTGGATTTAATCGGTAGTCTCTCGGATTTGACCAGTGGTAGTGGTGATAAGGGAACACCGATCATCCTTATCCAAAATTATTTCAAGAATTTTTCCGATTAGTTATTTCGCAGCAAAGATCACTGAGAACTATTTTCCCTAAACAACTGTTGTAAAGATATTTAACACAACAAAAAAAACAGACCGACCGGTCGGTCTGTTTTGGCATAAAAAATCATGTACAGATAATATCCTGATACAACTCAGCCAGCCGTTTGCGAAGATGTAGCACCGCATAATGTTTTCGCGAAAGCAGTGTATTGACGGAGACGCCTGTCGTTTGTGATAACTCTTTTACCGGTATTCCATCTAATTCCATCAGTTCAAATACTTCCCGCTGTTCAGGAGGCAATTCCGAAAGTGCATTATCTAATTCTGTCCAAACCAAAGAACGAAGGTATTCTGTTTCAGGCGATGGCGATGCCTCACTGCTGAACAGGATTTCAGAGAAATCTTTCAGGACACCATCATCGCTTTCGCTATCGTGGTAATAGGGTAGTTCTTCTTCCTTTTTCTTAATACTTTTGTTGATGATAAGGTTGCGTGCTACCCGGTAAAGCCAAGCCGAGACCTGTTCAATAGGCGTCACAAGGCTGTCAGCCTTCACCAACTGGTAAAAAACCTCTTGTAGAATATCATCCGCATCTTCCTTATTCGCCACCCGTTTACGGATGAACGATTTCAGACGCGGCTGATATTCGATAATCAGTTCTTCGACTTTTTTTTCTTCGAATACGGACATTTATTCTTCTTTTTTCGGTTCATCGCCCATATCAAAGGGAGGACGCCCAAAATACTCATTTCCGGGAAAATGACGATGTCTGTTCTTGATAAATTCTTTCCGTTCTTCGGGAGTCATTTTCATCCATTTTTCGCGGATGGGATTATGATCCCGCATATTGGCATGCATTCCACCTGCCATCCACGCCCTGCCACCTCCAATGCCTCCAAACAATATGCGAGCCAATACAAGCATACCTAATGCTTGCCAAAAACCAATGGTTACTAAACCGAAAATGCTTGGCATCAACCAATTCCAGATAAACATGACTGCCGCACTAAATCCGGTAATGGCTGCCAATCCCAAAAGCGCCAATTTAATACCTCTCTCTTTCATGATGTATATATTTATATTTGTTAAAATTAAATTTGAATATTGCTGCTACTATTGCAGACAAATGAGAAAGGAAAATATTTTACGGATTTGAAAAATAAAAATATTTATTCCTGATTTGTTGTATTGTCCAGTTTCAGCAACTTGATAAGTACCGGTAACCCTTTTTCAATGATGGATATGTCCCAGCATGTGTCAACTGTTCACTTTGTTATTAATGGTTCAACGCTTATGAATGCTGACACATGAGTGGAAAAAATATTTTTGTCCGAATGATTGTTTCACTCTCAAGAGTTTGATTATTATAATAATGCATGGTATTCTGTTCGTGTTTTACCAATTTCGTGCGAATTTCGTAATAATTTGTACAAATGCCACAATGACTTCAATAAAGTTTTGGAAAATCGCTTACTGTTCCATGATTTGATTTTTACAGACCGACTGGTCGGTCTGTAAAAATCATGTATCAAAAAAGACAAACAACATATTATTTTTGCAATATTATTTCGAAATATCTTATTTTTGCAACATAATGTGTCGCACGTGGTTTAAATATTTCATGATGGCTTGTCTGTTGATATTCTATATCAACAGGGGACTTTTTGTGGCTATGCCCGGCACCGAAATATACAACACACAAGCCGTATCGAGCTCCGAAATTAACAGCCTTCTCGAATTGATTATTGGCTGGGCTGGCTGGTACAACTACATTGATGAAGATGGTGATTCTCCGGAATCATACAATTCTGCAAAGACTGCACAGCCTTTGATCGACCAGAGCTTGATGACTTTTACTGAGCTGGAACGCCCGTATGTGTTGACATATAAAATATTTCTCCTCATCGAAGAAACTATGTCTTCGTTATATACTTACGGAACTATCGACCACCCGCCCGAACTGGCATCATAAAAACTACCTTTCCAGTCTAAGTACTCTTAAACTGGTAAAATCCTGAGTCAATAAACATAAAAACAGCAACCCATGCTATGGTGTGATTGCTCATGGATCATTTCAATATTGTGTTATTAAAGCTTCAAGTCGAATAACACTTCTCAATACGTTAAATAATTCAAAAACTAATGAATGCATTCATCAAACTGCTGGTGTGCGCGTGCCTGCTGTTTTCAGGCAGTTATGCTTTGGCGCAGACGGATACCATTTATTTGTCGCCGGTACAAGCCGAAGACATTTTTATCAAGCAAAATCTACAATTAATTGCCGAAAAGTTGAATATCGACAAAGCCGAATCAGCAATTATACAGGCAAAGCTGTGGCCCAATCCAACTCTTACGCTCGATCAGGTTAACCTGTGGGCTACCGATGCCCAGCGCCAAGGACAAGACGAAATCATTCCACCCCTGTTTGGTTCGTTTGCACGGAATACCGAATTTGCTATCGGACTGGAACAAGTCATCGTGTTGGGCGGCAAACGTCGCAAATTAGTGGAAATGGAAGTGGTTTCGCGCGATATTGCCGTACAGTACTTCGAGGAGTTGTTGCGCAGCCTCAAAACAGAGCTGCGAAATACCTGTGCCGAGATGGTTTACTTGCAGGAATACTGCAAAATATTGGTAAAACAGCACTCTAATCTCGATGTCCTGATTGTCAATTACCGCAACCAGGCCATGCAGGGCAATGTGTCGCAGAGCCAGTTGTTGCGTCTGCAAGCATCCTTGCTCGGGGTACGTTCGGAAATAAACGACCTGCAGAAAGACGTGAACCAGCAGCAGAAAAACCTGAAGGTACTGCTGAATATTGCTACACCAGTATATATTGTACTGAACACATCGGAGACAAGCGCAAAAGCGCCAGAAAGCCTATCATACGGACAATTGATCAAATTAGCTGAATCTTCGCGTCCCGATTTGAAGGAAACAATGTTCCAGAAGGATTATTACGAAAAATCATTACGGTACGAAAAAGCTCAACGGATGCCCGACCTTACGTTCATTGCAGCGTATGACCGTGCCGGCAACGCCATGAATGATTTCGTAGGTTTCGGAGTCAGTATGGACTTGCCGTTTTTCAACCGCAATCAAGGAAACATCAAAGCGGCACAAATCAACATCAGGCAAAGCCAAACGATAACCGAATACAAGCAATTAGAAGTGCATAGCGAGGTAGCTCACGCCCTGCAAAATTATACACTGGCATACGATTTCAACCGCCAAATAGCTGAAGAGTTTATTTCGAACTTAGACGAGATACAGGACAGCTATGCCCGTAATTTCATCAATAAAAATATTGGTATCGTGGAATTTCTCGACTTCTTCGAGGCTTACAAGGAAAACAAACACACCGTATTAGCTGCGCAAAAGGACATAAAAGTAAGTTTCGAGGAGTTGCAATACGCAGTGGGAACGGAATTATAATCCCCGATCCCTAAAGAGAGTACGATATATCACGCTTTTCGCAAAGTCTCCTTAGGGGATTTAGGGGCATCTATCAAATCAAAAAATCTTTCAAAATGAAAACCACAAAATACATCTTATTCATTATCATAATGCTTATCACCACATCGTGCGGAACGAAACCGCAGGAGGCGAAACCAGCCGAAGAAATGTTTGACCCTGAATTTCTCAAAAACGTGGAAACATATTCGGTTACCTCACAAAATGTGGAACAACAGCTAAAACTGACCGGTAAGGTAGATTACGACCCTGACCGACTGATCCGTTATATTTCGTTGGCCAGTGGCATGGTGATCAACACAAATTTCAATCTGGGCGATCGTGTCCAACAAGGACAGCCGATGGCTATGATACGCAGCGCTGAACTAAGTGCAATGGAAGCAGAACGGCAAGGACTCGAAGCAGAAGTGAAAACCCTAACCCGAGACGTGGAAAGCATACAAAGCATGTACCAGGACAACTTGTCGTCACAAAAAGAATTGCTGGAAGCTCAGGGTCGTCTGAGACAAGCTGAAGCAGAATTGGAAAAGGTAAAAATTAACCTGTCGCTCTATGGATCATCGGGACATGACGGTACATTCGTCATCAAGGCACCCATCAGCGGTTTTGTGGTAGATAAAAACATCGCTCCAGGAGCGCAGATTGCTGCCGAGAACGAACCATTATTTACCGTAGCAGACATCAGTCATGTATGGATCATCGCCAATGTATATGCCGGCAACCTTGCTTCTGTAAAACTGGGATTGCCAGTCGACATCCGAGCGTCGGCCTATCCCGGCGAAGTATTCCACGGAAAAATTGATGCAATGTCTCAGGTATTTGATCCGGAAGAACATGTGCTGAAAGCGCGTATCGTGATGCCCAACGCTGACTTACGGTTCAAACCGGAAATGGCTGTAGACCTGACATTACGCGACAGTCGCGAAACACTGATGGCTACTGTGCCAACCAAAACATTAATTTTCGATGACAACCGCTATTTCGTGGTGAAGCAAGCGGAAGGTGGTTTTGTTGTTACTGAAGTGGAACTGTATATCCAAACCGGAGATACTAGTTACATCGAATCAGGCGTCGAGTCTGGCGACAAGGTTGTGATAAAAGATAACTTGTTGATGTACGCCAAACTGAAAGATTGAAGCCCCACCCCTCCCTCCCCCCCAAATGGAGAAGGAGAGGACATTTCACAAATGTTGCGGGATTCAACAAATCAACGATTCAACAATTGAAAATCAAAAATCAAGAAATGCATAAGTTCGTACAAAATATAGTCGCCTTTGCCTTGTGCAATCACGTTTTAGTGTTGTTCCTGTCCGGTTTATTGGTAGTAGCGGGTATCATCAGCTACATCCATACACCCATAGAGGCATATCCGGACGTTACCAATACCCGTGCACGCATTATCACGCAATGGCCTGGCCGCAGTGCCGAAGAAGTAGAAAAATTCATCACCCTTCCGGTGATGCGCGTCATGAACACCATACCGAGAAAAGCTGAAGTCCGTTCGACTTCGTTGTTCGGGTTGTCTGTAGTTACCGTCATTTTTGAAGATGACGTGGATGATTTCTTTGCCCAGCAATATGCTTCCAATCGTATGCAAGAACTCGATCTGCCCGAAGGTGCCGATCCTGGTATTGAACCACCGTCAGGAGCCACAGGCGAGATTTACCGATATGTATTGAAAAGTCCGCGCCCGATACGCGAAATTGCCGCCATCAATGAGTGGGTAGTTGAACGTGAATTGCTTGCTGTTCCCAGTGTAGCGAACATTGTCAGCTTTGGCGGCGAGGAAAAGATTTATGAGATACGGGTGAATCCCGTGGAGCTGAATAATTATGATCTTTCTCCGCTGGAAGTGTATGAAGCCGTATCGAAAAGTAATATTAACGTAGGTGGAGACATCATCCAAAAAGGCGATCAGGCTTATGTCGTACGTGGTATCGGCTTGCTTGAAAGCATCGAAGACATCGAAAATACCCTCATACAGGTGAAAGGATCCACGCCGGTACGCGTGAAGCAAGTAGCTACGGTAAGCGTGTCTTCCATGCCCCGACTGGGTCAGGTGGGACTCGACGATGCCGATGATGTGGTACAGGGCATTGTGATTATGCTACGTGGGCAGAACCCAGGCGAAGTGATTAAGAATCTCAAGGTAAAAATTGACGAGTTGAACGACCGCATCCTACCTGCTGATGTACGCATTCATTCATTTCTCGACCGTACCACACTGGTAGATGCTACCGTACATACCGTGAGCCGCAATCTGCTCGAAGGCGTTCTCCTTGTGTCGTTCGTTGTATTCCTGTTCCTGTTCAACTGGCGCACCACACTTATCGTAGCCACCGTTATTCCCATGTCATTCCTTTTTGCCATCATCATGTTGCGGATACAAGGGCTTCCGGCCAACCTCATTTCGATGGGTGCTCTTGATTTTGGACTATTGCTTGAGGGTACATTAGTCATTGTGGAGAGGGTATTTGTAGAAATGGAAATGAAGACAAAAGAATTAGGTCCCGAACGTTATGACAAAATCTTAAAAGCCGGACTCATCAAGCGTAGCGCAGGAAGTGTGGCATCATATATTTTCTTTGCCCAAGTCATCCTGATGGTCGCTCTATTGCCTATCTTTTCATTTCAGAAAGTGGAAGGCAAGATGTTTTCACCATTGGCATTCACACTGGGATATGCACTTTTGGGGTCATTGATATTGAGTTTGACATACGTTCCCGTGATGTGCAAGGTACTTCTCACCAAATCCATCCGCGACAAACATAATATCGTAAGCAGTTTCTGTATCAAATGGAGTTATTGGCTGTACGAAATCAGTGCGCGTTACAAGCGCACAGTGATCATAGCTTTCTGCGTATTGCTGGCTGTTTGTGTAGTACGGTTCATGAACTATGGCACTGAGTTTATACCGCAACTCAACGAAGGTGCGGTTTATGTGCGTGCCACCTTGCCCAACAGTATTAATCTGGATGAATCGGTGCGGCTTACCAAAGAAATGAAAGCAAAGTTACGCGCTTTTGATGAGGTTCAATTTATCCTTTCACAAACAGGCCGCCCCAACGATGGCACCGACCCCACAGGTTTCTTTAATATCGAATTTCATATCCAGTTAAAACCCGAAAAAGATTGGAAGCGCAAGATCAAAAAAAACGAGCTGACTGACGAGTTGCAACAGACGCTCGATGTATATCCCGGCATTAACTTTGGTTTTAGTCAACCGATACAGGACAATGTAGAGGAATATGTAGCCGGAGTAAAAAGTTCGCTGGTCATTAAGATCTTTGGCAACGATTTATTCCAGTTGGAAGGTATGGCAAACGAGGTAGCCACTATCATTCGTGATGTACGCGGCATAGAGGACATCAATGTATACCGCAGCGTAGGACTACCGGAACTGCAAATCAAACTTGATGAGGCGCGTATGGCGCGTTACGCTATTTCGATGGCTGATGCACAGGCCGTAGTGGAAATGGCCATCGGCGGAAAGGCAGCGACCAAGTTCTACGAAGATGAACGTACCTTCGACGTCCGTTTACGTTTTCAGGAAGAATACCGTAATGACGAAACGAAAATCGGCAACATACTTATTCCTACACAGGATGGCAAACATGTCCCTTTGAAAGAAATCGCGGACATACAGTTCTTCACCGGCCCTACGTTCATCTACCGCGAAGGTAGTAGCCGATATGTGGGCGTGGGGTTCAGTATCCGCGGACGTGACCTGGGCAGCACTATTGCCGAAGCACAAACCAAGGTGAAGGATGCCATAAAGCTACGATCCGAAAATAAAATCGTATGGGCGGGCGAATTCGAAAGTAAGGAACGCGCCACGAAACGCTTGGCAGTCATCGTGCCTGCCGTGCTGTTGCTCATTCTATTTCTGCTTTACATGAACTTTGGCACAGTGAAAGACACCCTAATTGCGGCCAGCGCCATCCCTTACGCTTTCATCGGCGGGTTTATATCACTGTGGGTTACAGGTACCGTTTTCGGTATATCGGCAGGTATAGGGTTTATTATTTTATTCGGAGTCACAGCCATCAACAGCATCCTGCTGATTGCTGTCATCAAAAACAACTTGCGTACTATGCGTGATCTCAAACGAGCTATTTCCTCAGCAGTTTCAAGCCGTGTACGCCCTGTCCTGATGATTGCCCTGATGGGTTCGATGGGATTATTGCCTGCTGCCATGTCGCAAAGCATGGGATCGGAGATACAAAAACCACTGGCTATCATGATTGTAGGCGGAATGATTATTTCGATGATTTTATCGTTTAGTGTGCTGCCGCAAGTATTCTATTTCGCATACAAAAAGAAATACCTGAGGGACAAAAAGGCAAGCAAATGGTACGCTGGGATGGATGATTGACAGTTTGTCAACCGGTTATCATTGAATAAATCAGGATATCGGTTTGACGAAAGAAACCCTGCGCATAGACGCATCACTCATTGATGCAGGGTTCATTACTTTAATACAGATTTTTCTGATTGGCAGATATTTGTCTTTTACAAAACATACCGACTGGTCGGTATGTTTTGTAAATTATTAATAATGAACAGAATACATTAGAAGAAATTCAACTATTGATGATTTTGTTATCAAGATGATGGCAGCGATATTTTCACTTTCTTTTTGGTAATCGTTTTCCCGTCCCTGTCTTTCACCCAGATAACTGCTTGCCGGTACTTTCTCAAAATAGGTTCGCGTTCGTACAGTCGGGTAAATTCCACGACAAAGTCATAACTGGTCTGTGGCGACAGGCCAAGCGGAAAAATATTTTTGTCACCAGGAGTCACAATTTTAAACCGCCGCTTTCCCATGTGTGGCTGGAGAAACTCAATCTCCGGCGTATTTATTTCGACCACTTTTCCACGAATGTTGCGAACGTTCACCGACATTTTCAATCCTCCCGAATACCAGATCCATTTTTTGATACGTAACGGATTATTTTTATGACGGCGATAGACGCGCCATAGCCAAAAAAAAGACAGTACAACTACCGTTAATGCTACCAACCAAAGCATTCGCATCCCAGAAGGGGAGATATATTTATTTAGAAAGATGAAATGTATCATGCTATTCATCTGTATACAAGCTTTCGATCTTGCTAATATCTAATGCTTCAAGACTGTTGACAATCATATCTGGAGATGTTTCAGCTTGTATTTTTGACACAGGATACGTGCTGGCGATGGCCACAACTTTCATTCCAGCCGCTTTTCCAGATTGTATGCCGAAAATTGAATCTTCGAAAACAACACAATCTTCAGGATCAACTCCAAGCAAGGCTGCCGTAGTGAGATATATCTCAGGATCGGGTTTCCCCTTAATCACCTGATCCGCATCTACAATCAGACGGAAATAGCCACGAACATGGGTTCCATCTAATACAAAATCGACATTTGAAGTGGGTGCAGCAGTTGCTATTGCACATGGGATATTTTTTTCAGCTGCTTGTTCGAGTAAGGTAACCAAACCTCTTGCAGGACGCAGGTAAGCAGCAAACATTTCGCGATAGATCTTTTCCTTCTCTTCCCCATAACGGATAGCGTCCTCCTCAGTAGCGTCACTTCCAAAAATATGCCGGATATATTCGATATTGGTATTTCCGAAACGATCTTCTATTTCCTGAGAAGTAACATGTTTGCCATGCCTGTTACAAAACTCAATCCACGATAAATTATGGTATTTGCTGTTGTCGACAATCACTCCGTCCATGTCGAAAATGAAGGCAGCAATACGATGGTATTTTGTTGAATTCAATGGTGTAATGTTTTTTCTTATATCTATCAGTCAAACGATCTATTTCATCACTGCATCGATTTGTTGGATGGCCTTCCGGACAATTGAAGCCGGACAACCGACATTCATCCGCATGAAGGACTCCCCTTCAGTGCCAAATTCCAAACCCTTGTTCATGCCTACTTTTGCTCTATGAATGATAGTATCATATAATTGGTCGCCCGACAAACCGGAAGGAGAAAAATCCAGCCAGGCCAAATAGGTTCCTTGGGGACGAATGTACTGTACATATGAAGAATGGTTGATCCATTCGTCTAATATATCGAAATTGGCATTGAGATATGTCAATAAACCGTCTAACCATGCATCACCATGTTTGTATGCGGCTTCAAGGGCAATTGTTCCAAAAACATTTCCTAAACCAACATGCAGCCCGTCTCTCACCTGATCGAATTTTGTCTTCAATACGACATTGGATGTAAACATCAATGAAGAACTCAAACCCGCAAGGTTGAATGTTTTACTTGGTGCAATAAGCGATACGGTAAGTGCTGCAATTTCTGGGGAAATTCCTGCAAACGAAGGGCATGCCTGGTTATTCAGGATTAAATCGGAATGAATCATATCGCACACCACAATTAACCGATGACAAACACAAATATCAGCCAAGCGCTCTAATTCTTGCTGTGTCCACACGCTACCAACCGGATTATGCGGATGACACAAAATCAGCATCTTGGTTTGCTGGTCGATTTGATGTTCCAAATGATCGAAGTCCATCTCATAGCCATTGCCCGATTTGACAAGCGGATTGCAAACCACTTCACGGCCATGGTCGCTGATAGCGGTATAAAACGGATGGTAAACGGGCGTTTGTATCACTACTTTATCACCTGGTTCGGTATACGCCAACATGCATAGGTTCAGTGCAGGAACAATACCTGGTGAAAAGGAAAGCCATTCCGGTTGAATAGTCCAATTGTGACGACGTTGAACCCATTCGACAGCCGACTGGAAAAAAGATGGCGGATGAAATGTATAACCATAAATATCGTGTTCTGCACGAGCTTTTATAGCGTCGGATATTTCGGTGGCTACGCGAAAATCCATATCAGCCACCCACATCGGCAACACATCCGGTTCGCCAAAAATATGGTTCAGCGCATCAAATTTAATAGAGTGCGTACCATACCGGTTGACAACTTCGTCGAAAAACGAAAAGGGATACATGCTAAGTAATTGACTAATGATGATTGAATATATTTGCTTATTTGTAGAAAGTTAACATTTACCAATCTTATTTATTAAAGCGTCGATATTGTAATTGTGTTGTCCGTCTTTACAAGCCCAAGAACAGAATAGCAAATCCACTCAAACAAATAGTTCCGCCTGCAATAGCATGCATGAACCGATCAATATTCGCGGTGGGCAGGATTTTAAGACCATAATATCCCACCGTTACCGCTGCACACATGGTCATTACAGTAATCGTGGAAAACAACAAAGTAACTGCAAGTACGCCACTGGTATTATGCTGTGCCGCAGGATACATCACCAAAGGTATCAGGATTTCGCATGGTCCTAAAACAAAAATAATAAACAATACCCATGGCGTAAGGCTTTTGGTATTCTTTTTAACATGCACATGTGCATGTTCGGTATGATGCGTATGTTCATGTACATGTGTGTTTCCCCCTTCGTGCAGATGAACATGTGTATGTGGTTTATTTTTGATAGCCTTGAAGATTCCCCAAGACATGTATGCAAAACCAAAAATAAAAAAAGCCCATCCGGCCAAATTCCCGCGGAACGATTCGAATCCCTCAATATGATAAATGCCTATTCCCAAGGCTATACCAATAAAACCAATGATGACCGAACTGGCTACATGCCCTACTCCACAATATAGAGTCGTGAGCAAAGTACGGCCAAGGTTCCATTTCCGAGCTTTGGACATGACAATAAACGGCACATAATGATCTGGCCCCAGAAGGGTATGTATGAAAGCTGCACTGGCTGCCGTCGCTAGCAATATATTGATGGATGTCATGGTATGGTATTAACTTATTTTGATGACATATAACTGACCGGTTTCATAACGGACAACCTTTACTTGTTCACCCGGGTTGATATATCCGATTTCGCAAATGGCATCATACAGTCGCCCGTCAATATCGACTTTTCCTGCGGGACGCAACATAGAACGAGCCGTTCCGGTAGTACCTATCATACCCGATAAATCGTCGAAACTAACATATCCTTCCGAGCTTTTTTGTTCGGCTTGAAGCATTACCCTTTTCAATCGCGGGTTATCAAGGAAAGATTTGCCGAGCCATATCGAAAGGATTAATGCGGCAGCAGCAGAAGCAATGACAATACAAATGGATTTGAAAACAGCAACCAATCCGGCAGTAAAATCCCATTCGAAAATGATATTGTCCACCATGGCCAAGCTAAGGCCCAATACCATCAGAATGATCCCAGAAATACCCGCCACACCAAACCCTGGTAAGGCAAATATTTCCACCCCAATCAAGATTAGACCAGTAAAAAAGACCAATAATTCCCAGTTATTGGCAATGCCTTCAAGGTAGAGTGGAGCGAAATAGAGCAATGCTGCCGTAACAGCAGCAGCCAGGGGAAATCCAATGCCCGGTGTCTGCAACTCGAAATAGATTCCGCCAATAATGACCATAATCAGGATACTTTGCAAGTACGGGTTCATCAGAAACTGTATGATCTTTTCCAATGGCGTCAATACATGATGAGATACCTGATAATCGCTCATATGGTTGGCTGTCAAAATATCTTCTATTTTTTCTGCTTTACCTTCGCAATAACGTAGCCTGATAGCCTCGTCTACCGTTAAAGTCAGCACTTTTGTAGAATCAATGACTCCTTTGATGAAAACACGCGGATCTACCATCGCTTCGGCTATTTGTGGATCGCGTCGCCAGCGGTATACGGTATCTTTTCCTGTAATGACTGTATCTTTTCCATGCGCTTCGGCAGTAGCACGCATCATCGATCGCATAAACGATTGGTATTTATCCGGAGCGGCTTCCCCGGTTTGGTGCACAACAGTTGCTGCACCGATGCTGGCGCCTTCGCGCATGTATATTTTGTCGGCAGCAATCGCGATCAATGCACCGGCCGAAATGGCATTGTTATCCACAAAAACGTACACAGGAATCGGACAGTTGAGTATTTTGGTACGGATGGAATCGGCTGCATCTACCATTCCACCGTAAGTATTCATATGGATAATGATGAGCTTGGCTTTCATCTCAACCGCATGATCAATGCTCTGCATGGTAGTACGCCATGTAGCCGGCCCAATCTCTTGCTTGAGGTCGAATACATACACTGTTTTACTTGAGGCTATGCTGTCATTTGCCTTGGCCGGACAGAATGAACCACATAACATGGTCAACAAACACAACATAACTATGTAGAAACGTGCCGACAGCAATTGGAAGTGGACGATGAATCTGGTCATTGGAAATATTGAAATTGTTTCGATGATGTGGTTACAAAAACAACTGTACAGCCACAAAAGTAATAACTAATGCTGACTTTATCTTTGTCTTAACAAAAATTATCATTTATGGCGTAATATTGCCTGTTTGCATCATCTCTTTGGCATATTGTAAAAACAATTCCAATCCTCTGCGTTTATCATCAGTGAGCGGATAACTAATGTTATTTGTCCAATACTCCAATAAGTCTACTCCAATAGGTGTAATATTTTTATAATGCTCCACAATAACAAACATGTTGGCAAGCATGAAATTCATTGCTTGATCAAACCGATTAATAAATTCTTTATCAACTTGTTTATTGGCAACCCAACAAGCAAAAACGAACGGTAATCCGGTAAATTTTTTCCATTCGCTTGCTAAATCGTAGATATAGGGCAATTCAATTTCAAATGCCTTATCACCAATAATTACCGCTGCTGCTTGTTGATGTAGAGGAAATTTTGTAATATCCCCTGAATAGTGTACCCATTCCGGTGTAATTTTCCAATAATGACGAGCCAATATTTTTGCCAGCATCACCGATGTGCGCGAATGGCTATCCAGGTATATGGTTGAAATTTCCTGTAACGGCACATCGCTGGCCAATATTACTGTTCGTACCGCATCGTTGGCCCCAATGCACAAATTGGAAACAATATAATATTCCGGCATGCGTAACGTCTCCACAATAGGGATCAATCCAATATCAGCCTTGTCTGACAACAGTTTGTCAGCACATTGCGAGGGGATATCATAGGACAACTCGATCTCATCCACGATGGCCGAATGTTCCAGACAATAGGCAAACGGCAGGGAGTTGAGATAGGATATGGCGGAAATACGAATTTTATTCATGATGACGAAATACCATTTGTCACCGGCTTATCCATTGGTCGCTTTTTCAAGACGTTTCATGATAGAGAAAATAAATATGGCCGACACCATACAACAAATCACAAATATTCCCCAAAGCATATATAATTCCACCCTGCCCCACATGAAACTTCCGATGAAGAGTAACTTATTACCAGTAGCTGTTGCCAATAACCAACCGCCCTGCATCAATCCCTGGAAACGTACGGGAGCAACTTTCGAAACAAACGATAACCCCATTGGACTGAGGAATAGTTCGGCAATGGTCAGAATTAAATAACTACTCATTAACCAATATGGCGAGACGCGCATATCTTCCGGAATATCTACACCGCCTAAATCCTTGGGAGCAATCAGCCCGATGGATCCAATTAATACGATTACAAATCCTACGGCTGCGATGATCATCCCGATACCGATTTTCCGAGGCGTCGAAGGCTCCTTGTCTCTATTGCGTAACCAGTCAAACACACCCATCACTAAAGGCGTTAACGCTACAATAAACAATGGGTTAAATGCCTGGAATACTTCCGGATTGATGGAATTTAACGGCTCTGCGCCTGCGATGAAATGATAACACAAATAACCAAAAACAACGAACATAGCCAATCCGATACCTTTGGTAGATATTTTGTTACGTTTACCAAACATCAACACAAGCCCGGAAATAGTACCAATCACACAAAGTAAAGAGTTAAGGTTAAAAAACAAGCTGGTGAATGGGGAAACGACTTTAGCCGTATAATCGCGTGCAAAGTATGTTAATGTCAACCCATTCTGGTGGAAAGACATCCAAAAGAAAACTACTACCACAAAAACCAATGTCAGCGCCATAATGCGTGGACGCTCATCTTTAGTGGAAATTTGGAAAATGAAGGATACAAAACCAACGAACAATCCCATGGCTGCACCCAATGCGAAGTCGCCCATTGCAAAATGGAATAGCAAAGCAACTACGAAAATCAAACCCAATGAGATCAATAATGCCGTTACATTATTACCTGCTTTGAGCGCTTTATCGTTCGACACGTTTTCTGCTTTCGCTTTTTTCTCGACAGTGGGTAGCGATTTGTTAAAAATAAGATAGATAGCCAACGAAACAATCATGGCGCCGGCGGCTATAGCAAAAGCGTAATTATATCCCTTTGAAAATACATCTAAATATTGATGCGCAAAAGAAGTCAGATCAGCTACAGATTGCCCGCTGACCTTGTCAGCCAATTCTTGTAATTGTGAGGCATCGGGCAATTTTCCATCGAGAAAATGATGACACAACGCCGGCAAGCTACCATCATGCTCAAAACCATTACTCCTCAACCACCAATTACGAATGCCTGTTGCCACGAAAGGTGCAAAGAATGCACCAACATTGATCCCCATGTAGAAAATCATGAAAGCATTATCACGTATTTTGGCGTACTTCTCGTTGTCGTACAACTGCCCTACAACTGCCTGCAAGTTACCTTTGAATAAACCATTTCCGAAGGCGATGATGAACAGGGCTACCAATGTTCCATAGAGCGACATCCCAGGAATGGCAATGACACAATAACCGGCAAACATAATGATCTGCCCTGCAAAAATAACCATCTTGTATTTCTTACTCCAGTCGGCCAACATACCGCCGATAAGCGCTAAGGCATAAATGGCATAATAAAACCAACTGTAATAATTTCCGGCAGATTCTGTTGTGAGTCCATAACGCGCCTGAAGAAACAACACTAAAATAGCCATCATGGTATAAAAGCCAAAACGCTCGCCCATGTTGGTGAAAAATGCGACGAAAAGTCCTTTGGGGTGTCCTTTAAACATAAATAATAGCGATTTAAAATGATACGTTGTGGAATGGCGCTAAATGACCTCCGCGATAAAAAATCTGAAGCCTGATGCTGAAAGCCACATAAGTATCACTGTGATTAAAGAATAATTTTCCTGCTTCAAAAATAAAAATCTTTTTGACAAAATCGAATGACTTTTGATGGAAATCGGGTAATTACATCGAATATCGATTGTAAAAACAGAGAAAATACATCAAATCATTGATGTGAGATACTTTTAATATTTAAGTATTTTTCAACTTCATTACATAAAATGCAATTTAATTTTAATTTTATTAAAATATACTTTAATTTTATTCAATTTATTTTTATCTTTGTGAAAAATGAATATCATGTTACCATGTATTTGTCCAAGTTGCCAGTCGCAACTCAAAGTAAAAAGTTTAAAATGTGAAAATTGCCAGACGGAAGTATCCGGATTATATGAATTGCCGGTGCTGGCCCGCTTATCACCCGACGACCAGCAGTTTATCCTGCAATTTGTTCAATACAGCGGAAGTCTCAAGGATATGGCCAAACACCTGAATATGAGCTATCCGACTGTTCGCAACTTGTTGGATGATATCATCGAGCGTTTGAAAAAAGAAGAAACCAATCCCCAATAATATGGAACAAATCTTATTGACCAGTCCGGTAATCAAAATAACCGACAAAACGGGCATGATTTATTACATCAACTGGAAAGAACCGGACGATGCGCGCCGGACATTTGAAAAATTACAAACCTAAATACAAACTTTAACACCTTCACTTTATGAAAATGAAATGGTTCATTAATCCTTTTGAACGTATTGCCGGCTGGCAAGCGTTAATTCTTGGCCTGATCATCATGTCGCTCACGGCCATATTGGGCAAAATTAACCATGTGGCTTTTGATGGAGCATTGGATGCCCACGTAGGTGGATCGCATAGTTTCGCTCTGGCTTTCCTGATGCAATTTGTTGATTTACTCAGCCTGTTTTTAGCGATGTGGTTGGCCGGCGTTTGCTTTTCCAAATCAAAGGTACGCGCTATTGACGTAGCAGGAACTATATCGTTGTCCCGAGCACCTATGTTGTTGCTGGCTATTATCTGTTTCCTGCCTATAGCTCCTATTGGCTTATATGATGTTCCTCGCATCATCATCTTTTCCATTATTAGCATACCTTTAACTATATGGATGATAGCCTTAATGTACCATGCATATACCGTATCATGCCATATAAAAGGCACACGGGCAGTTGTCTCGTTCATCGGCGCACTGCTGGTTGCTGAAGTTATATCCAAGTGTATCTTTATCTTCCTATTGAGCAGCCTGTTTTTGAGCCCGAAAACAGGAAATAGCCAAAGTACCGATGATATTCTTAAGGCTGATACCGTTGTTGTTGATTTGTCAAATATCCACCAAACGACAGAAAAGGTGATGAAACATCTTGAACAAGGTAATTTTGATGCTATTGTCGCCTATTTTGATGATAAGATGAAAAAAGGATTATCAGCCAGTGGATTAAAAATGGGGTGGCTACAAATATGTATGACCTATGGATCTTTCGAAGGCGCCGATTGGGAAAATGTAAAGGAGTCCACGGTAGGAGAATACCGAAGAATAGAAGTACCATGTGCTTTTGGAAAAAATACACTCTATCTACGGTTGGCTTTCAATCAAGATGGAACTATTAGCGGCATGTTTATACAGCCTTAATCACCTAATAATAACAATCACTCATTCAATATCCAATGAAAAAATCATCCATTCATCATCAAGTAAGGTTAGTTGTTCCATTTTTGACGCTATTCTTTACCAGTATGTTATCGTATGCTCAAGATATTACGGGAACATGGAACGGAGTCTTAACAGTTTCCGGAATACAGCTAAAAATTGTATTTCACATTAACACGTTGGGAGAAGGTTATGCCTCCACCATGGATAGTCCCGACCAAGGTGCCAAAGGGATCCCGGTAGCCACCACCACCTTCGATGACTCCAAGCTGTCATTGGCGATTCCCAATATCGGTTTGATATACGAAGGCGAGTTCAAGACCGATTCCGTTGTGGGAACGCTGAAACAAAACGGCGCGTCGTTCCCGATGACGCTGAAACGCACACCGGTAGAAATAAAACCCGTTTCCAGGCCACAGGAACCCAAACCACCTTATCCGTACATTTCAGAAGATGTTACCTTCGAGAATAAAACTGCCGGCATTACTTTGGCTGGTACGCTAACCAAGCCAGCAACAGGCAGCAACTTTACTGCTGTAATTTTAATTTCCGGCAGCGGGCCTCAAAACAGGGATGAAGAACTGATGGGTCACAAGCCATTTTTAGTGATCGCTGATTATCTCACGCGACGTGGAATTGCTGTGCTACGTTATGACGATCGTGGTACCGCACAATCGACAGGTGATTTCAAAATTGCGACTACAACCGACTTTGCTACAGATGTAGAAAGCGCTATTGCTTGGTTAAAAACCCGTAAAGAGATCAATCCACACAAAATAGGATTGATGGGTCATAGCGAAGGTGGAGTCATCGCGCCAATGGTGGCTGCACAGTCAAAAGATGTTGGTTTTATCGTGATGCTTGCCGGTACAGGCATACGTGGCGATTCATTACTATTGCTACAAGAAGAATTAGTATACAGAGTTTCGGGAATGCCAGAAGACAATATTGCAAAGATGATCGGAATTAATTCACAGGTATTTCGTAAAGTAGTCAGTACCCAAAAATTGGTTTTACAACAAGAGCTTACAGATTTTATGACATCAAAACTGAAAAATGATATCGCTCCGCTCCTACCCGACGGGATGACGGTGGACAATTATATCAACCAGTTTACCGCAAGTCTGTCGACTCCATGGATGCAGTACTTCCTTCGCTATGATCCTGCCCCTGCACTTGAAAAAGTAAAGTGTCCGGTATTGGCTGTTAATGGCGACAAAGACTTGCAAGTTCCGGCTAAAGAAAATCTCTCTGCCATCCGGAGGTCTCTGGAAAAAGGGGGAAATAAAAATTTCACCATCAAAGAGTATCCCGGATTGAACCACTTATTCCAAGAATGTACTACCGGTTCTCCCGCCGAATATGCCTCAATCGAACAAACTTTTTCACCAGTGGTTCTGAACGACTTGGCAGATTGGATACTCAAAATAGTTAAATAAATACCACTCCCCAGTATTGAGCGGTATTCATAAAAATAGCTGTTTTTGACAACTTTATAGCTATTTTTAGCTATATAATAGCATATCACTACTATTATGTTTTTCTTAGCTATTTTATAGCGATTTTTCACTATTTTATAGTGGAATTTAGCTATTTTTATTTTTGTGGTCATTTGACGAATCAATATGTCAGACATTTACACCTTGATGATCTTGATCTGCTTGAGACTACTTCGTCTGTCTGGCAGGTGGCGGTCTTTTTTAAAGTGCCTTGTTCATAAAAAACACTGATATCATGTCGCAAAAAAACTTAGCGCGCAATAATTTTGCAAAAACCATTGTGGTTTGTTGATAAATGATGTAACTTGGACGCATCAATTGAATCTCCAAATTTTCAGCGTATGCATAAGATACAAGTTGGTTTAGCCTCTTTCGGAATGTCGGGAAAAGTGTTCCATGCCCCTATTTTAGCCAATCATCCTGGGTTTCATCTGGACAAAATTGTGGAACGTACTAAAAACGAGTCCTCAAAATATTATCCGAATGTTACCGTTGTTCGTTCGTTTGATGAGCTACTCAAGGATGATAATATCGAATTAATCGTTGTCAATACACCGGATCCTACCCATTTCGAATATACACATAAAGCACTTGAGGCAGGGAAGCACGTCATTGTAGAAAAGCCTTTTACACATACCATTGGGCAAGGCGAGGATTTGATCAATTTAGCGGACAAACACAACAAAATGTTGAGTGTTTTTCAAAACCGGAGATGGGATGGCGATTTCCTGACGGTGCGCAAAATTATTGAAAACCAATGGTTAGGGAGATTGGTGGAATTTGAGTCAAATTATATGCGGTATCGTAATTATATACAACCCAACTCATGGAAAGAATCAGCGATACAAAGTATAGGGATTACCTATGCACTGGGATCACATATGATTGACCAGGCGTTGGTGTTGTTTGGTATGCCGGAAGCCGTATGGGCTGATATTGATAGCATGCGTACGGGAAGTGAGGTAGATGATTTTTACCACATTAAATTGATATACCCTGAAATTAAAGTTACGCTGAGGGCGAGCTATCTGGTTCGCGAAGAAAGTGCCCGTTACACCTTGCACGGTACCCTTGGCTCATTCCTGAAATATGGTATTGATCCGCAAGAAGAAATGTTAAATCAAGGTGGCAATCCATCGATGCCCAATTGGGGAAAGGAGGATGGGGCACATTGGGGATTATTGAACACCGACATCAACGGAATGCACATACGCGGTAAAGTGGAAACTATTGCGGGTAATTATGCTGCTTATTACGACAACATTTACGATGTGATCAGGAATCATGTTGAACTAGAGGTGCGTCCGGAACAAGCCTTAAATGTAATCCACCTGATTGAAGCCGCCATGGAAAGCAGCCGGAGCGGACAAAACATCGAAATCGGATAAATCCGTATATGGATGATTTGATATACAAAATTGGTATCGGTTTGATTCCCGGTATTGGGGATATGATGGCTAAAAAACTCATCTCATATTGTGGAGGTGTTGAGGCCGTGTTTCATGAGAAAAAAGCTAATTTACTGAAAATACCGAATGTAGGAGAAGTATTGGCTACGTCGGTGGTCAATCAGGATATATTAAAGCGGGCTGAAAAAGAAATTGATTTTATGCATCGCCATCAAATCAACTATTCCTTTTATTTAGACGATAATTATCCACGGCGGCTGAAAAATTGTCCAGACTCACCAGTGATATTTTTTTATAAAGGCAATGTAGATTTTGAACACTCGAAAATTGTGAGCATTGTAGGCACCAGAAAAGCGACGTCATATGGAAAAGAACTCTGCAACAAAATTGTTGACGAACTCTATCCTCATCATCCTATTGTGGTGAGTGGCTTGGCTTATGGTATCGACATATGTGCACACAGGGCAGCGCTACGTAACGGGTTGCCGACAATCGCAGTATTAGGGCATGGGCTATCACAAATCTATCCTGCAACACATGCCGCCACTGCCCGTGAAATTGCCGGACAAGGCGCTTTACTTACTGAATTTCTGAGTGACAGTCTTATCGACCGCAATAATTTTGTTCGTCGCAACCGTTTGATTGCCGGATTAGCTGATTTGACAATTGTAGTTGAATCCAACATGCGCGGAGGCGCATTGATTACTGCTGATATTGCCAATTCATATAATCGCGATGTCTTCGCTTTTCCCGGCCGATTAACGGATGAATATTCCTCCGGATGTAACTGGCTGATAAAAACCAATAAAGCCAGCCTATTGCAGTCCGTGAAAGATATCGAATACCTGATGAATTGGGATGATGACAAAATACCACTGAATACAACACCTACACAACGAGAATTATTTCCTTCCGTATCTCCTGAAGAAGAGATGCTTTTACTTCATTTGAAACAACATGGCGAATGCGCCATCGATAATTTGAGCGTCTTGCTCAATATGCCCGTCAGCAAAGTATCACCGTTGTTATTGAACCTTGAATTGTCGGGCTGTATACGCAGCCTTCCCGGGAAAATGTACCGAACCGTTTGAGAATGGATTCTGTATATAAAGGGAAAAACCTATCTAACTTTGAAAGTTCGATAGGTTTTAACATGAGTGACACATTGTGATAACGCTAAAATAAAAATGCTGCTGACAAGGAGAATGTGTTATTTTTCAGCTTGAAGTCGTCCACGCTGGAAATATTCTGTAACCCCCAGGAATAACGTATTCCTATTTGTATTTTCCAAATTTCGACACCACCGCCTAAGCCAATACCCCAGTCGAAACGATCAAGCCCATTTTTAAAAGCGTCTCCGCTAAAATCAGCGGCGTAACTAAAATACGGCCCCACCAAGATATACGGACGAATCAATGGTAATTCAATTGCCCATCTAATGTTTACTGGGATTTCAAAATAGCCGATGCTGTTAGATTGGCCATCAACATCTGCTTTTTTGACAGAATAGAGTAATTCGGGTTGCAGACCAAGACCAATGATGGGAACTTTAAATTGGAGTAATAAACCAGCTTGCCAACCGGTGGCATTATCCAATGTCATGTCGTCGGTATTGAATTTGGCAAAATTGAGACCACCCTTAATCCCTAAGTGGATTTGCGCCTGAGTAAAACTTGTCCAACAACAAAATACTAAAATCAATAAAGTTATCTTTTTCATACACGTTCTTTTTGATTGTTTATTAAACAACAAGGACAACCTATATATTGTTTTCAACGATTCAATCCACAGGATAAAAAATACGGGTTAACCATTTGTGGGGATCAGATTCGGTAGCTATATTGATTACATACATTTCCCACGGATAACCGTTAATTCTTCGTCCGTAACGGATCAGCCACTGCTGGACGGCATTATGTCCGTCTTCCAAAGTATCATATGGGCCGTAATAATCAGCTACCACATTATTTCCCCCACGCATTATTTTTTTCTGTATCCGTCCGGTAGGTTGGACCTCCTCGTTGACAGGTATCCCCAGTTCATAAACAACTTTTCCCGCACTGAGTTGATGGTATATGGCAATTGGTTTATTGATGGTTGTGATACCAGATGTTGCTATAAATGCATTCAATTCCTCGTACAAACCTCCCATGCGCAATGAAACATGCTCCCACGCACAACTATCGATAATGCTGATGTATGTGAATGGTTCAACTTGCTGTAGACGCACTGTGATGCCTTCAGCTTTTGCAGTAGCTACATCACTGATGTTTTCAAGATAATCGATGATTTCTAATTCTTCCGACCTATCGAACATCATCCGGAGGTAGTGTAATAAACTGTCTTGCGGAAATCGCAACCGCGAAGTAACTGTCAGTAATGAAGCATCTTTTTTGAACGGTTTTATAGAAAAAGTCATCACCGCCGAATGCCTCTTATCAATATCAACCACCGTCGATACATTCCGGTTACTTCTCGAGTTCCTGATGGTCATTGTTCCGCCCGTTATTTTGGCGCCATCACTCACCCATCTCATACTAGCTCCTTTACCCTCTGAAGGGCCTGAAAATCGGATTTGGACACCTGCTTTATCTTGAAGCGGTACATACCATTCCGCCCATCTATCCGGCCGGTTGATGAGATCAAATATTTTATCAGGTGGCGCATCGATCTCCAGCGATTGCTCAATATGGGTGACGTTTGGCAATAGATAAAATAAGATCACAACGGTTAATACCGTCAATGTAACGATTTTACCTATTTTTTTTGTCTGTTTCACTTGCGTGTGTAAATAACATGAAAACCCGTATGGGTTTTCCGTACAAAAGTACCTAAAATAGATATACGTCAAACGGCTTTGAATTATTGAGATTTGACAATATATATTATTACTTTGAAAATCAAAAATTTATCACAAATGAGTTGTGAAAAAAGTTTTACATCCTGTATTGTCAACATTCATTCATTATTTTATTATTTTTGCATCGTCTGGGCTAAATTATTAAAATTATTGGCCGTGGATATTTAGTGATACTATGTTTCGATGGTAGAAAAAGTGGTATATTTGGAGGGAATCGACCCTCTTGAACTGTATGGCGTCAATAATTTGTTGTATGAAAAAATAAAAAGTTTTTTTCCTAAACTTAAGATCGTTGCACGTGGCGATGAAATTAAGGTGATGGGCGAAGCTTCCGAGTTGCAACGTTTTGAAAACGCCCTGACTCTCCTGATAAACTACCACCAAAAATACCAACGCCTCACGGAAGCCGACGTTATCAACATCATGAACGACACAGTGTCCTCTCGGTTGAATTTGCCTGAAGGGGAAGACGATGTGATTGTATATGGCAACAATGGTAGAAGTATCCGTGCTCGAACAGTCAACCAGCAACGTTTGGCGGATGAATATAAAACCCACGATTTGCTTTTTGCCATTGGACCTGCCGGAACAGGTAAAACATATACAGCCATTGCCTTAGCAGTAGCTGCGTTCAAAAGTAAGGCGGTGAAAAAAATTATCCTCACGCGACCAGCCGTGGAGGCGGGTGAAAAACTTGGGTTTTTACCGGGCGATATGAAGGAAAAACTTGATCCATACCTGCAACCACTGTATGACGCACTGCATGATATGATTCCACCGAAGAAACTGATTGATCTTATCGAAGAAGGAACAGTACAAATAGCGCCTTTGGCTTACATGCGGGGAAGAACGCTCGATAATGCTTTTGTGATACTTGATGAAGCGCAAAATGCAACCGTCAACCAATTGAAAATGTTCTTGACCCGGATGGGACGGAATGCTAAATTTATCGTTACCGGGGACATTACCCAGATTGACCTTCCCAACAAAAGCCTTTCAGGACTGAGTTCTACTGTCCAAATCTTGAAAAACATCGAGGGAATATCGGTGATTTATTTCGACCAACGTGATATTATCCGACATCCGTTGGTAAAAGATATTGTTGCAGCATACGAAACACAAGAAGAGAAAAATAACCACCTTAAAAACTAAAAAAATGAAAATGAGAAAAATTGTATTTGCTTTTTTATCCCTTTCGTTGATGTTATCTACGGCATCGGCACAGGTTAAATTATCGTTCAACCCTGAAAAAGGAACGAAATACCAATACACGCAAGAAACAGTTCAATTGCTCAAACAAACAGCAATGGGTCAGGAAATACCTATGGAAATGGATGTGACCATGAGCTATATCATGAATATTAAAGAAAAAAATACTAAAGAAACAGTAGCACAATGTACGTATCAGGATATATCTTATGTGCTTTCGAGCGCTATGATGAAAATGGGCTACGATTCAAAAAATCCGCTCGAAAATCCTTCGGAAATGGACAAGATGATGGGAAAAATGTTAGGTAGTTTGATCGGGAAACCTTTCGAAATGCACATTGCATCCGACGGTTCGGTAAGCTCGGTGACAGGTATGGATGCCATTGCCGAAAGTATGTCCCAAGCCGTAGCTGCCGATGGACCAATGGCCATGCAGGTTGGTGCTTCCATGAAGCAACAATTTAATAATGAAACTATAAAAAACCAATTTGAACAATCACTGAAAATATACCCTGCCAATCTTGTCAAAGAAGGTGATAGTTGGGAAGCAAGTCAAGTCATGTCTGTTTCAGGCATGAATTTGGAAATGAAGACCAAGTATACTTTAAAAAATGTGCAACGGAATACAGCAAGCATTGGTATCGAATCTGTAATTAGTATGGTTCCTTCGGCGGGAATGGAAGGCAAATTAAGTGGGATACAAACGGGTACCATGGAGGTCAATGTCAAAACAGGAATGCCCATATCTTCCGAATTGTCGCAAAATATCAAAGGTTCTCTCAAGGCAAATGGTATGGATGTTTTGATGGATATTGCTTCAAAAACGAAAACAACCAATAAAGAACTTAAATAAAGACGCTTAAAGTTTCGGGTGGAGTACTCATAAAGCTTGTAGACCAAAACCCGGAACACCAAACTTGAAATCATAAAACATGAACGCATTAGTAAAAACTGATTTTCATTTTCCAAAACAAAAAGGCCTTTACGTAGGAAAAGTAAGGGACGTTTATGATATTGACAACCGTTATTTGGTGATGGTGGTCAGCGATCGTATTTCTGCATTCGACGTGGTATTACCTAAAGGTATTCCATACAAGGGGCAGGTTTTGAATCAAATTGCCGCCAAATTCTTGGATGCCACTGCCGATATTGTTCCTAACTGGAAAGTAGCTTCGCCTGATCCGATGGTAACCGTTGGCGTTCGTTGCGATCCATTTAAAGTGGAGATGGTCATCCGCGGTTATCTCACAGGGCACGCTTGGCGCGAATATAGAGATGGTAATCGTGTTTTATGTGGCATTCCGCTTCCCGACGGGATGAAAGAAAATCAAAAATTCGACCGCCCGATCATCACTCCAACGACTAAAGCGGCAGAAGGACATGACTTGGATATTTCGCGTGAAGAAATTATCGAACAGGGACTTGTGTCGGAAACAGATTATGTTCAATTGGAAAAATACACACAGGCCTTGTTTGCACGAGGAACCCAGATGGCGGCTGAAAAAGGGTTGATACTGGTTGATACCAAGTATGAGTTCGGAAAAAGGGACGGCAAGATTTATTTGATAGACGAGATACATACGCCGGATTCGTCGCGTTATTTCTACGCTAAAGGTTACGAAGAGCGTTTGGCTAAAGGAGAGCAACAAAAACAACTGTCGAAAGAATTTGTACGCCAGTGGCTTATCGAAAACGGATTTCAAGGGCAGGAAGGCCAACAGGTTCCCGAAATGACTGATGAATATGTCCATCAAGTGTCGGAACGTTACATCGAATTGTATGAAAACATTACCGGCGAACCTTTTCAAAGAAGCGATATCGGGAACTTAGCACAACGTATTGAAAGGAATGTAACGGAGTGCTTGACAAAGCTAAATATCGTTTAGTATCGATCAGCCTTTAAAAAATCGGAATATGTTTACCACCAACATCATGTTGTGGCCAATTTAAAAATGACATCTGGCCAAAAATTTTGAATATGAAGTATATTTTATTTGTATTGCTCATCTTAAATATTGCTTGTAACAGAACGAGCGAAATTGATTTTTCTACAATCTGTAATGATATTGGTAATTCATACGAGTGCTCACAAAAGATTGAAGAATATCAACTTAAAAGATTTAACAAGATAGTAAAAAGAGACAATGATCAACTAATAATTACTATTGATAAATCTGATAATTTAATATTTAAAGATGCAGATAAAGAAACAGATGATGGTAAATGGTATACGTTTCGAGATTACTTTAAAGATATCAATTCTTATTTAATTACCATCCAACACTATGAAGGCCTTTCATATGTATTGATTCATAAGATTACTGGTAATTCAATTGATATACCTGGATTAATTCAAATATCACCAGACAAAAAAAGAATCATATCTTATAATGTTGACCTTGAAGCTGGATATTCGGATAATGGATTCGTGATTTATCAAATAAAAAATGGTTCTTTTATCAAAGAGTATGAACTTTATCCGGATGATTGGGGCCCATCTAAAATTAATTGGATAGATAATAAGAATGTTGAAATAGAAAAGACTATAATTCAGAACGATAATAATGTAGTTGCCGATAAACTTGAATTGTATTATGATGATATATGGATACATAAATAACCTGCCACAACAAGTTTGTCACATGCCATACATTGATATGCTTGCTTGATGCTGGTTTTGTATCATTTACGTCATTATTTAATTGTTAATCATTCATCGCTTATGAAAACATCATTCGCTTTTTTTATTACTCTATGTTGCACTTTTTATGTTGCATTGGCACAGCCTAAACCGCAAAAATTCGAATATGCAACTACCATTCCCCAGGCATTGCACGTATCTGCTGACCGTTTATCCTATATTGATCAATTGTTACAGGAATATGTTGATAAAGGAATCATTCCCCAAGCACTTACTTTTGTCGCAAAAAATGGCGTAGTGATTCACTATAAAGCGTTTGGATGGAGCGATATCGAAAGTAAGAAAGCGCTGAAAAAAGATGATATCTTCCGGAACTATTCCCAAACCAAGGCTGTTACCACGGTAGCACTGATGACCTTGTTTGAACAGGGTAAATTCCAATTAGACGATCCTGTTTCGAAATATATTCCTGAATGCACTGATCTGGTATTGGTGCAGTTAAAACCAGACGGGACATACACTACACGTCCTGCCGCTTCGCCACTCACCATCCGGCATCTGCTCAGTCATACGTCGGGTATCATGGGTACCCGCGAATTACAGACACTTCGACAGGAACAGATAAAGAAACGCAACAACAAACCATACGAGACTCTGGCCGAAGAGGTCAAAGATCTGGTACAACTTCCTTTGGCTTTCGATCCTGGCACGCAGTGGAACTATCACCCTGCATCGGATGTATGGGGTTATTTGGTGGAATATTTTTCGGGAAAATCGCTGCGCGACTATGTAAAAGAAACCATCCTGAATCCATTGGGCATGAGCAACTCTGATTGGTACTATCCCGAAAGCTATCGTTCGCGGATGGTCACTGCATATAACGAGAAAGACGGCAAATTGGTACCTCAAAGCGACGTATGGAGTGGCAGAAATCCGTTTTCCGCTGACACCCGCTATTGTCAAGCGGGAACCGGATTGAACGGTCCGATTGAAGATTATGCCCGTTTTTGCCAAATGATTCTCAACTATGGTACATTCAACGGAAAGCGCATCCTGGGCCGGCGTACCATCGAAATGATGAGTGTCGACCAACTTCCTCATCCCAACAACGGAGGACCAGATTTTCATTTTGGACTAGGATTCGAAATCTATCCCTGCAAGGAGACAGAACGTAAAGGTGTTGCCAATTTTACGCCGATGGTGTCTCCAGGATCGCTCCAATGGGGCGGTATGTATAATACCGACTATTTGATCGATCCAAAAGAAGGATTGATTATTTTGTTGTATACCAACCGTGTCCCCGATACCAAAGTTTGGGAAAAATTTCTCAATACGGTATATCAAGCATTGCAATAGAATAACCTCATATGACGCTGACCTTTATGGCCAGGTGTCGTTAAAATGATTGATTGAAAAAATAATCTATGGACATATTAACAGGAATTCTTTCCCGGCGCAGTATCAGGAAATATACCGACAAGGTGATTACGCGCGAACAAATCGAAGAACTGATCAAATACGGCATGTATGCACCTTCAGCACGTAACAAGCAACCTTGGCATTTTATCTTATTGAATGACAAGGAAATTTTCAAAAAAATCTTGGAGTTCCAACCATATACCAAAATGCTGGAACATGCCCAATGGGGTATTGTGGTATGCGGTGATGAACAATTAGCCCACACGCCTGATTATTGGCCGGTGGATTGTGCCGCTGCTACTGAGAACATCCTTTTGGCGGCACATGGTATGGGATTTGGCGCTGTCTGGCTTGGCATATATCCCCGCCCCGAACGAGTGTCAGCTATGAAAGAGTTGCTCAGCCTGCCAGCATACATTCACGCTTTTTCCATCATCTCGGTGGGATATCCAGATCAACAATTACCACAACCTGAACGTTTTTACCCGGAACGGATACATTTGAATCACTGGTAGTGAAACGGTTCAAATTTCCGGTTGAACTTTAAATATTGGTAAAACTGTTCAATCGGAAATTTGGAAATTTCACATTTGAAACCTAAAAATAATGAAAGACTTTATTGAAATTATCAAGATCACATTGCCATCTATCATCATGTTGATGGCCATTTACTACATTGTAGGAAGTTTTTTCCGTAACAGCGAAAGCCGCCAAAAATTAAAAGTTATCAGGGGAAATCAAAAGCTGATTACGCCCATCCGATTACAGGCATACGAGCGGTTGATACTATTTTTAGAACGTATTTCGCCGGAATCATTGGTGATGCGTGCTAATTATCCGGTCAGCACATGTGCACAATTACATGCGGAACTATTGCAAACGATTCGCGCTGAATTTGAGCACAACCTGTCACAACAATTGTATTTATCTCCAGAAGCATGGGAAAGCGTGAAGAATGCCAAGAATTATACCGTTACACTGATCAACAACGCTGCAAAAGATGTTGAGGACGGAGCTCCTTCTATCGAATTGAGTAGAACTATCCTCAATATGACCATGGGACTGGAACAACCACCGACTGAAAAGGCTATTTACGAACTCAAAAGGGAAATACAACAGATTTTTTGAGTACGTGCCGAAATTCGTCGAAGAACAATCGCCGGTTCATACATATGAAGTCCGGCAAGGCCGGCTGCGAGTCGCCTGAAGAACCACTTATTTGTTGCGCCGATGCTGAAAACTTCGACGTACAGTACGAAATATCTGATATATTGATTTATAAAACCAATAAAGAATAGCTAAGTTCCGCTATTATATAGCGGAAGACCACTATATCATAGCTAAAAATAACATATTTATAGCGATCTTTCGCTATAAAATAGCTAAAAAAAGCTATAAAATTGTCAACAATAGCTATTTTATAGAGGCCTCTCTCCCCAAAGGAAAGGAAGTTGTGCGACTCACAGACGAACCGTGTCCAAAACGGGTTGAGGTTATTCAAAAAGTTAATTTTTGGACAAACGGTGAAGCCGTGAAAATATAGGCTTTTTGAACATCAATACTGATGATTACAGGCACAGTATGAATAAAAACAAAATTAGATGCGTTTACCCTTTCGAAGATAGAGAATAATTTGCAAACTTTTGGTAAAAAAAATACCTTTGCATCCTCTTAGAAAAGAAAAATATATGATTAAAATTACTTTTCCGGACGGCAACGTCAAGGAGTACCATCAAGGAATCACAGCGCTGGAGATTGCGCAGGGCATTAGCCACAGGTTGGCCGAAGAAGTATTGGCTGCCAGCGTCAATGGCGAAACATATGACCTGACGCGCCCCATCAACGAAGATGCTTCGCTGAAACTTTATAAGTGGGATGATGCCGAAGGCAAACATGCGTTTTGGCATTCGTCGTCGCATCTGATGGCTGAGGCCATTGAAGCGTTATACCCGGGAACTAAATTTGGTATTGGTCCGGCCATTGAAAATGGTTTTTATTATGATATCGACTTAGGAAATGATCGTCATTTGACTGATGCGGACTTGCCTAAGATCGAACAAAAAATGATGGAACTTGCACGTAGCAAGGAATCATACAAACGTCGCGAGGTTTCAAAAGCCGAAGCTTTGGACTATTTTGCCAAAAAAGGAGATGAATACAAAACCGAACTGATTTCCGATTTGGCAGACGGCACCATTTCATTTTACAGCCAGGGAATCTTCACCGACTTGTGTCGTGGGCCTCATTTACCGGATACTTCACAAATAAAAGCCATTAAATTGTTGAGTATTGCTGGCGCTTATTGGCGTGGCGACGAGCATCGCAAACAGCTTACGCGCGTGTATGGTATTACTTTCCCGAAGCAAAAGATGTTGGACGACTATCTGAAAATGCTGGAAGAGGCCAAGTTGCGCGATCATCGGAAGTTAGGCCGTGAATTGGAATTATTCATGTTTTCGCAAAAGGTAGGACAAGGTTTACCGATGTGGTTGCCCAAAGGGGCCAAACTTCGCGAACGGCTGGAAAATTTCCTTAGGAATGTACAAAAAGAATATGGTTACGAACAAGTGATCACGCCGCATATCGGGCAAAAGGAACTGTATGTAACTTCAGGACATTACGAAAAATATGGTAAAGACAGTTTCCGGCCTATTACCACACCTCAGGAAGGTGAGGAATTTTTGTTGAAACCCATGAATTGCCCGCACCATTGTGAAATGTATAAATTCAAGCCACGTTCGTATAAGGATTTACCAGTGCGTTTTGCAGAGTTCGGCACAGTATATCGTTACGAACAAAGCGGCGAATTGCATGGATTAACCCGTGTTCGTGGGTTTACCCAGGATGACGCACATATTTTCTGTCGTCCTGACCAGTTGAAAGAGGAATTTATCAAAGTGATTGAGATTATTTTCCGTATTTTCAAAGCATTGGATTTTCATGATTTTATTGCACAAGTGTCGTTGCGTGATCCCGAAAACAAAGAAAAGTATATTGGTAGTGACGAAAATTGGGAGAAAGCTGAAGCAGCCATCATTGAAGCTGCTGCCGAAAAAGGTCTTAATACAGTGGTAGAACTTGGCGAAGCTGCATTTTATGGTCCGAAACTTGATTTTATGGTGCGTGATGCCATCGGTCGTAAATGGCAATTAGGAACTATCCAAGTGGATTATAATCTGCCAGAACGCTTTGAACTGGATTATACCGGCGCCGACAATCAAAAACACCGTCCGGTGATGATTCACCGTGCCCCCTTTGGTTCAATGGAACGTTTCGTAGCGGTGCTATTGGAACATACCGCCGGTAAATTTCCACTGTGGCTTACACCCGATCAGGTAGTGGTCATGCCTCTTAGTGAAAAATTTAACGATTACGCAAAAAAAGTTGTTGATTATTTAAATAATTGCGATATTCGCACCTTCATTGACGATAGAAACGAAAAGATAGGCAAGAAGATACGTGATAATGAATTAAAGCGTATTCCTTACCTGTTGGTGGTTGGTGAAAAAGAAGAACAAGACCAAAGTGTTTCTGTTCGTAAACAAGGAGAAGGCGACAAAGGCGCCATGCCCATGAAAGAATTTGCCAGTCTATTGCAAGAAGAAGTAGACCGACAAATGAGTTCATTGTAAATATTTGTAACATCAAAATCATCAAAAATATTTCGTAAAATACTGATTTGTATAACCCTGCTAAATTTTAGATGGCATATCCACAACCCAGACCTCAAAAATCGGCTACGCCCGAACTGAAAATCAATCGTGAAATACGTGCGAAAACTATTCGATTGGTCGGCGACAACGTCGAAAATCCTAATCAGATAGTTCCTATTGCTACGGCATTGAAAATGGCCGAAGAATTAGAATTGGATTTGGTGGAAATTTCTCCCACGGCAGAGCCTCCTGTATGTAGGATTGTTGATTATCAAAAATTTTTGTATCAACAAAAAAAGAAACAGAAAGAAATTAAAGCCAAAACGGTCAAAGTCGTGGTGAAAGAAATACGTTTCGGGCCGAATACTGATGATCACGATTATAATTTTAAATTGAAGCATGCTATTAATTTCCTTGAAGAAGGAGCTAAAGTAAAAGCGTTTGTGTTTTTCAAGGGACGCTCCATTGTATACAAGGAACAGGGCGAAATTCTTCTTTTACGTTTTGCTCAAGACTTGGAGGAATATGGCAAAGTAGATCAAATGCCAAAACTTGAAGGTAAACGGATGATCATGTTCTTATCGCCTAAGCCCAAAAAGAAATAACCTATTGAATATCCATATAAATGTAAGTTAAATAAAAGTAAGCAAATGCCAAAAATGAAAACAAATTCCGGTGCCAAGAAGAGATTCGCACTCACCGGAACCGGTAAAATCAAACGCAAACACGCTTTCAAAAGTCATATATTGACCAAGAAAACGATCAAGCAAAAACGTAACCTTACCCACATGGGGTTGGTAGATAAATCCGACGAGGGTAATGTAAAGAAAATGCTTGCAATGAAGTAAGCCATTTTTGATTGATGATTTTTAATTGTCAATCGAAAATTGAAAATCAAAAATAGTATAGTAATCATCAAGAGTGAATCAGCCATAAAGAGTCTTTCAAAAAAGAACGCTGACCATTCGAAAATTTGAAATCATGCCAAGATCAGTAAATTCAGTAGCGTCACGTGCACGCCGTAAAAAACTTCTTAAACTTACGCGGGGTAATTTTTTAGCCCGTAAAAATGTATGGACCGTAGCCAAGAATACTTGGGAAAAAGGTCAACAATATGCTTACCGCGACCGCCGCAACAAAAAACGTAGTTTCCGCGCTTTATGGATACAACGTATCAACGCAGGCGTCAGGCCGTTCGATATGTCTTATTCGGAATTCATGGGAAAAATCAATCAGACTGGGGTAGCGCTCAACCGTAAAGTGCTGGCCGACCTGGCAATGAATCATCCCAAAGCATTCGAAGCCGTTGTAAAAGCAGTCAAGTAGATAATCATTTTACATTTATATTGGATTCATAGTTCGAAAAGGCTGCCCATCAGGTAGCCTTTTTTAATGTGTACATAATAGGTTAAATAAATTCCATACAAAGATTTACTGTTCAAAATTCAATAATGTGAAAAAACAATATGTTATGTCAATCAGTAATGTGGTTATTTTTTAGCGTGCCCATTTGCTGACTACACTATACGGTATGGTATGGTTAGTATTAAATAAAACATTGAAGTTGAAAAACAGATAACATGGATAATTTCTCATCAATGGTTACAGATAAAACACTTTAATGGATGATAACCAAAAACAAATGTTGGAATCATGGAATCAGAGATATTGGAATCTATATAATATGGGCATTTATATTTTTGGATAAATATTTCGGGTATGAATGAAAAAACGAAAGGGCATTTAATAGCATTGGCTACAAATGTATTTTTTGGACTGAATATCCCCATTTCTAAGAGTCTGTTGGCTTCGATAGGGCCTTTCGGGTGGTCGCTTGCCCGGGCTTCCTTTGCTTGCCTGTGTTTTTGGATAGCTTCCTTGTTGCTTCCCCGTGAACGGCTTGTTCAAAAATCTGATCTTGGATTACTTTTGGTATGTGCATTTTTTGGCATGGTACTTAATCAATTGTCTTTTATCGTTGGTTTGGCACAGACTTCACCTATCGATGCATCTATCATTACGACGTCTACTCCCGTGATAGTGATGCTTATTGCTGCGCTTGTACTCAAAGAACCCATTACGCCAACAAAAGTTACCGGAGTTCTGGTCGGTGCCTTTGGTGCATTATTGTTGATTATGTCTGGTTCTCACCACACTATCGGTGGAAATGGCTTACACGGTGATTTGCTCTGCATGCTCAGTTGCCTGTCGTACGCTATTTACTTAGTGATTTCTAAACCATTGGTACAACGTTATTCGTCTGTTACCATTATGAAATGGACCTTTCTATTTTCGACAGCTTTTCTGTTTCCTACCGGTATTAGGGAATTAACTGCAATTCCTTACTGGGAAATTGACACAAAACTATGGATGCAGATTTCTTACGCCTTGATATTTGGTACTTTTATTCCTTATTTGCTGATACCGATGTCGTTGAAAAGATTGCGTCCGACTACCATGAGTATGTATAATTATGTGCAACCATTAGTTGCGTCGATTATCGCCGTTATCGTTTTGCAGGATACCTTTACTTGGGTAAAATGCGTTGCAGCAGTATTGGTGTTTACGGGTGTATATATTGTCAACAAAAGTAAATCCCGTGCTCAGATGGAGGCAGAAAAACAAAAGGACAACACAGTTTAATCCGTTTGTCCTTCCTCAATGTTTAGGTGAAACTTTCCGATTAAAAAAACTCGTAAGTATATTTATATAAAGAAAACAATTTGTACGAAGCAAAATAACATTCCATTTCCGTATAGAGGCCTTTAGAATCGTACGTGATTTTTTTGGTAGAGTCTTCTTTTGCCTTATTGTTTTTCTTCCACTTTTCCAATATCAAATCGCCAAGATTGTTATATGTATATTCATGCGAAATAAACCTTGTCCCGTCTAAATTAACCGTTTCCTCCTTGATAGGGCGATTGGCATCATCATACACATATAATTTTTGATAATCTAATTTTTCTCCTGCACGCTTTTTGGTTTCTTCCAAAATATTTCCTACATTATTATACTGAAAACCAATTGTATGCACCAACCCACCATTATCACTGAGTTTTCTTTCCTCGACCAATAACCCCTTAGCATTATAGATGTTTTCTTGGCTAAAGGTCAGTACATTGCTGGCATTAAAAATCTTAATAATGGTTTTATTTCCCGAATATGAGAGTGTCCGTTTTTCGACTAAGGCGTTATCCACTGTATATGATATTTCGATAAGTTTATCTGCCGCATCATACTTATACGTGTTGTTATACAAAGATGCACCGTCAAATCCATTTTCTCTGGCTTTGTTCCCTTTGGCATCATACGCAGTCTTTTGACTGTATTGCAGTTTCTCACGATTACCTTGATAACGTTCATAGCTGGTCTTGTTACCCTTATTGTCGTATTGGTAAAGGATCAGAGAAATCACCTTTCCTTCTTCGTTATAATTGGTGATCTCAGTAGCATCTCCTTTATTATTATACTGTGTTACAGATGATTTATACCCTTGTGCAGAAGGTTTACCATCTACATAATCATGTGTGTATTGTGTTTGCGCTTTCACCCTGGCTTTTGCCATACGGTTCCTTTCTACAGCATCGGAATCGTATTGTTGCGCCCTGATGGGGCTAAGGCAAGCGAATACAAATATTATGACCACTAATCTATTCACGGTTGTCTTATTTAGTTAAAACTTTATATTTTTTTCACTTAACACGTTCAATATTTTGCTAAATACCTCTTCGACAGGCAACATGACATGTCCGTCGCTACAGTCAACTTTCACAAAACCATCTTCACCCAACATTGACAGGTAAGTATCGCGTACATTTTTCTGGAAATCAAGGTTATTTTCATGTATATCCCTCTTCCCTTGCAAATAATGACGCTCGTTTCCTTTCCTGTCGGCCGTCAGCTTTTGACGAGTAAATACAGAAGGCACGTCGAGAAAGATATTTAAATCGGGCTTGGGTAAACCATGATATTCAAATTCCAAATGAAATATCCAGTCACGCAAAGCCTTACACTCTTTTTTATCTTGCACCTTGGCACACTGATAGGCAACATTGGAGTATACATATCGGTCTAACAACACCATATCACCTCCCTGCAACCAATTTTCAAGCTCAGGTTTGAAATCTAACCGATCGCCTGCATATATTAATGCAACCAAATAAGGGTTGACTTGTTCGATATCTCCAAGTTCTCCGCGGAGAAATCTTGCAATTAAATCGCCATATATAGGGCTATCGGTACGTGGAAAATGTAACATACGACATCGGTATCCATGGTCAACCAAAAAATCTCGCAATCTGTTGATTTGTGTTGACTTACCTGCACCGTCTAATCCTTCTATGACAATTAATCCCATTTAATTATTCGAATTCATCGTATGAGATACGTTATTCCAGTTTTATGGTGTTTCAAATATGTTATTTATCCAATATCCCAAACATAATACCAACGCACCCGAATATAAGCTCTTGCTCGCTATCACCTTGCTTTTTCGCTTTAGGGATACGAATGGTGACTTTAATTTGTTGGCTGGCATCAGATTTAAAATCCCATTGTTTCACATTACCATTTTTTCGATTATCGAACAATATGTTTCGATGAATGTCGGTGACAACAAACTCTACGTTGGGTAGATTATCGTCAACACAGACATACAAACGGTATTGTTGTCCTGCAAATATGGTTTTATACAGTTCCGCTTCTTCTCCTTCGCTCATGATGACTGCTTGATAACTGCCGTCATGAATATATGGCATCAGATTTGGTTGGCAATTATTTTTTACAAAAGATTTACATTGTGCCTGAACCTCGGAAGAAAATAATGCCGTTATCCCTAAAACCCATAAAATGGCCAAAGCTAGTGTATGTTTTTGTCGCATGGGAGTTTAATTTTTTGTAAAACGATGGCGCAAAGCCTGTATTTGGTTTTTGATTTCTACATATAATTCAGGAGTGACATTGTTGACCACTGCAGACTTGATTTCTGTCGCTTTTTCATCCGTTTGAATCACTGTATTTGTTGTCTGATCGACACTGATTTTATCAAAAGCCTGGGCTAAATTAGTCATATCAGACATCAGACTCGCAACCTCTGGAATATCACTCACATCTGACATTGCTTGCCACATTAAATCAAAAGTTAATTTTTGATCTATCACCAGTTGTTTCATCCGATCTTCTGTTAAAGCTAATTTTTCGTCAGTAAGACTGGTGGCAATATACATCCCTTCGACCCAACCGCCAGCCAAAACAGATAAAGTCAGGAAGTAACGTTCGTCCTCATCCAAATACGCAGTACATGAAGCATAAATATCGGAAACGATCCGCAAAATTTTGTCTTTATCGTTGATATTGGCTTCCAAATCCTGCATGGTCTTTTGGTCCATTGCCGCTTGAATTCCTAACCCTTCTGTCAACAATAATATTGCCTGCTTATAACGCAAAACTGTTTGCACTTGTTCGAAAAGCCCGGCATAAGTCAAATCGGTAGTATAAACACCCAAATTGAGTGCCATTTTACGATGTGTCAAATATTTTGATGCATTGGATGCGTCGTTCAACAATACCGGTTGATATCCGATACCGGAATTTTTTATCAACATCGACACTTCGATTGGGGTTGGTAATGCATAAAATACTCTATGTGCCAGATTTATCCGACTTGAATCTATTGCCAAATCAGCAATATCGACAGTTATTTCTTCAATTTTCTGCTGCCTGCTGCAGGTGCTACAAGAATTGCATAATAATGCGAAAACGCTGATAATCAGTAAGTAAATTGGGTAATGGGTGTATCGCATGAGAAAACGAATAAATTAATTGTTTGCGAAATAACAAAAAAAACTCATAAAAATAAAAAAAACTACGATTTTATCTAATTTATCTGCTATATCTTCATTGTTACCTATTTGAAAACTTATCAGTTGTTAAATGAGACATGGCCATATAATATTATACGGTAAAACGGTTCTATAGGTTACAAAAAAGGCCAGATTTCGATTTCTTAGTATGAATGATTATTATGTGGCGGTTCTGTTGGCACTGATAATTCCCTTCACCTTTTTCATCCTGTTGATCAGGGTATTCAAGTAATTGGTATCTTTTACCAAAACAGAAATGGTGCCTTCAAAAATACCATCGTTGGTGTGCAATGCAATGGAACGAATTTGTGTGTTCATTTCTTTGGAAATAACATCGGTCAGTCGACTCACAATCCCTATTTCATCATATCCGCTCACCCAAAGGTCGGCTTGATATAATGAATCCTGTTCGGTGTCTAACCACCGTGCATCTAAAATCCGATATCCGAATTTTTCGACCATTTGTTTGGCATTTGGACAATTTTCCCGGTGTATTTTCACTCCTTCGTTGATGGTTACAAAAGCAAAAATACGATCACCATATACCGGATTACAGCATTTGGATAATTTATAATCCCATCCACCCACTTTGCCATCGATGACAACAAAATCCTTACCACTCCCTTTCATATGTCCTGGCCGGGCAAGTTTTACCACTGCCTGCTCGTCAATTTTTTCAGGGGATTTTTGTTTGTCTTCTTTTTCTAAGATCTGTTCTTTGAGTGCGGAAAAATCAATTTTATCATCAACAGCCAAAGCATATACTTCGGTGTAAGTCTTCACCTTATACATTTTTTGGATGATTTTCAACACATTGTCATCCAATGTCATCTTCCAGTTTTTGAAACGGCGCATCAATATTTCGCGCCCCTGTTCAGAAACCTTACGTTCTTCATCTTTCAGCAATACCTTGATCCTGCTACGGGCTTTGGATGTCACCACAAATGACAACCAATCGGAATTAGGCTTCTGGTTTTTGAAGGTAATGATTTCCACTTTATCGCCGTTTTGTAGTACATGTCGGATGGGCATATTTTTTCCATTCACTTTTGCTCCCACGCAAATAGCACCTATGCCTGAATGAATGTCGAAGGCGAAATCAAGTACCGTAGACCCTACAGGTAGCTTACGCAAATCTCCTTTGGGTGTGAACACAAAAATCTCCTTTGCATAAAGATTCAATTGCATGTTGTCCAAGCGATCAGGCAACTCTGAATCGGTTGATTCCAAGCTTTCACGTATCTGTTCCAACAATTTCTCCATTTGCTCATCAGCTTGTCCGCCCTTATATTTCCAATGAGCAGCCAAACCTTTTTCGGCCACCTCATTCATCCGTACGGTACGTATCTGAACTTCGACCCATCTTCCTTCGGGTCCGATGACGGTAGTATGTAGCGATTCATAACCATTGGACTTGGGTACCGAAATCCAATCGCGCATACGCAACGGGTTAGGTTGATACAAGTCTGTGATGACAGAATATACGTGCCAACAATCTGATTTTTCTTTACTGGATTCGGAATGAATGATGACCCTTATAGCAAACAGGTCGTATACTTCTTCAAAATCAACCTGTTGTTTTACCATCTTGTTGTAGATGGAGTATACAGACTTTAGCCTTGCCTTTACCTCGAAATCCATCCCTTGTTGTTTTAATGCATCATTGATAGGCTGTATGAATTCTCGGATAAACCGGTTCCGCTTGGTCGTTGTTTCAGCCAATTTACGGGTGATGGTTTGGTAAGCATCAGGTTGAATCTGTCTTAATGACAAATCTTCCATTTCCGATTTGATATTGTACAACCCTAATCGGTGCGCCAGAGGAGCAAACAAGTAAAAAGTGTCAGAAGCAAACTGGTAACGTTCATTCTCGGGAAACTGATCCAACATACGCATCAATTGCAGACGTTCACCAAGTTTGATTAGGATAACACTGATGTCGGAGATCATTGACATCAACATATTTCGAAAATTTTCGGCTTGATGTACCGTGTCATTGACACTAATCCCGGATATACGGGATAACTCACTGGTAATCACAACCACTTTTTCCCCAAAAGTTTCTCGTATTTGCGCTAACTGTATAGCGCCCGACGGCACAAAATGGTAGAGCAACGATGCTAATACGGCTGGCTTACGGAGTCCCAACTCATCAATAGCGATCAAGGCTAAATCGAGTCCGAAATCTATGGCAGACTGTCCATAAATCGTGTTGTCATCAGAAGTCGCCTGGAGCACCATGCTGAACGTTTTGCGGATATCCTGATGACCATCCGGTTGTAAAACTGTTTTTCCAGCCCGCAACAAAGCCCGATATTTACGTTCGGTCTCTCGATTAACGAATATTTTTTCTGATGTTTTTTTCATCGCCAGATAAAATTATTTCCGAATTATTGGCAAAAATACGCTATGAGTGGAAACCGTGATGATGGAACCGCAATATACGATAAAAACAGATACAAAAATCCGGAGGTGAGTGGCAGCGTCTGATTTTTGCTTTAAGCTATTGTATTTCAATGCATATTATATATAGTAGCGAAATATACAAAGCCTAGGTGTTTATCGCTTGCCTTTGTTTCTTGTTGAAACTTTTTTAACGGATATGTCGTATATGGATTAAGGGATGTTATCATCTCGTGTATATGGTGAAAAACATTGTATACATGCTATGCTTAATGAAACACAACTGTCGTATATGAATATGAGACAAACATCTGTTGGCAAAAAAGCCAAATTGACGATCCTGTGGAAGTGTCTGTTGATGTGTGCGATTATTGGATTTACCATAAGCGAAAACGCTCATGGACAAAGTACGGACTGTTTAGATGTGTATGCTAAATCTATCGATGTCAATCGGGATGGAAAATGTGCACCCATCACATTAAAGATTGCCGGCTCTTTTAGTCTCGGAACAACATTTGGCGCACAAGGATGTGATAGCGTTAACTATCCGAATTTAGCAACAGATATGGCCATTGTGGTGGAATGGGGCGATGGTACGTCGTCTCAAATCAATATCAAACCGGGTAGGGTTACGCGTACGAAAAACACTTATAAATATTATTTCAGTGATGGTGATGATCTCAATGCCAACTATGACAGTGAATTTGAACATATTTATGCTAAAGGGCACGATGTATGCTCCTTTCAACTACACGTATATCTTAAATATAAAAGTAGCCATCGTCCATCAGACGCCATTATTTTTTCGTCTGACAATGCTGTGCAAATCAAAGATATTGCCCAATACTTTCAAACAGACGATTATTCAGGATCAAGCCCTTTGATTCTAAAAGAGTCCAACGCTAAAACGCATATTTATCCGGTATGTGTAGGACAGGAGGCTACCATTCGATTTACTGATTTCAGCCGGTTGAATTGTGCTGCAAAAATGGGAGATCTTGCGCGAAATCTTGATCCACGCTATATCCAATTTGGCTATGGAGAAGGTTCTGGCAGCAGTAATATTGATGGAATCAAGATTAACGGTCTTCCTTTTACCAGCACCTTCTACGACGGTGGCACCAAGCAAAACGACGGAGACAAAGCAAAAATTATCTTAAATTCCAATGATGATTATCCAAGCACTGGTATTTCGACCAGTCAGATTTTTGTACCCGGTAATACTACAGTAGCAGATATAGGAAAAGAATTTTACGTAACCATGTACAACTGGAACCAATGTAATCTGGATCCCGGCAACAGAGCTATAGCCATAAAAACTGAAGCGATTGTGCGTATTGTACCTGCACCTGAGAAGCCTGAAGAGCAGGAAAAAATAGTCTGCGTTGGCAGCGAACCTGCAGCCTATAATATTACATTGACTCATTCAGCGCCCCTTACCAATGGTAAATATGAATGGTATCTGGATGATGGTACAGGAACACAGCCGGATGAAGTTAAAGGGGTTATTTTTTCGACGACTACTCAAAATTTCAACCCCACCGATGCGCAGTTTATAAAGTATATTGATGAAGCTCGGCTGTACCCGTCGGTTGCTGCGAAAAAAATCTATTGGGTAAAGTATGTTCAAACCAACCAGGAGACCAATGTATTTAATGAATATAACTGTGAAAGTCCTTATGCCAAGATAGTTTTTTTCAACCTCGACCAGTTAACTCCGCCGCCTGCGGAGTTCTTACAAGCATGTATCGGTGAAACAATCACCTTATACGCAATGGGTGCCGGAGGCACTTTACAACAAAGCGTGGCTGATCCTACCCGTTTTCATGTTCAGTACCGGTGGACGTTTGGGTCAGGCGTTATATTTGTGGATGCCAATGCCGACAGTACCCAGGTAAAGGTGAAATTAACCGCGACGGGGGCGCTTACAGCCACTGTCACCAAACGTTGGAGAGAATACCCAGACATCTGCACACCACCTAACGCAATGAAAATCATCACCGTACATGCGCTTCCAACCGTAAACATTTCGGGTATCAATGATCTCTGCGAAGGAGAGTCGGCTACTATCATTGTCAAGAATTTTGGCGGAAGTTTGGTGGCTGACAGAAGTTTTAAAATACAACTAACCGGACAAGCCACTGCTAGTACGTTTACCGTTCCCTCAACAAATCCTCAGGAACGTTTAACGTCTATTCCGTATAGTGGATTGGACCCATTAGCCTCCGGCGGTATTCACGAGATCCGTGTTCTCACGCTAATGGATATGGTTACGGGGTGTGTGAATGATGGATTGACATCCAGTGTGCAAGTGGTGACCAGGCCTAGGCTTACTTTAACAACTCCGGCAGCTATCAGCGGCAAGGATGAAGTGTGCGAAGGAAGTAGTGTGCCATATACCATGGCCGGGGCATCTGCAGATACCAAAACCATCACAGATGGCGGTAGCAATACGACAACCCGTACTACACAGTTTAAATGGACATTTGACAGCAATCCTGTACAGCCTTCCACCTCAACACCGGCAACTTTTCAAGTCGGTTCGGCTGTCGACCGTATTACCAACGGGGTGAGGAATGTATCCGTACAATGGCAATACACAACGCCTACAGTGATCAATGGCAGTGCATCAACCAATTATTGTCCTTCCAATACCTTGAATAAACCCATCCAGGTATTGCCCAAACCCACGGCCATCATACACCCCGCCGAATTGTTCCTTTGTGTGGGCGCTCAAGGGGATATATTGGTTAATTTTACCGGAACTCCTAATAAGGATTGGAAATATTTTCTAAAAAATACTCCTGGTTCTTCATACACTTCTCCTTATCAATCGCTGGTGCCTGGTAATGGTTCAGGCAAAGTGGCCAATCATACGCCATATGGCGGCAACTTATCTTTCCCGACAGCAGGTACTTATACCTTCACGCTTGACTCTGTATCTCAGGGACAATGCAGCAATAGTTCCCTGAACAATGCAACGATCCAAATTGAAGTGATGCAATCACCGAATGTCACTATTGCAGCAAATGTTCCTAATTGCGAGGCTGCCAATGCGACCATACCCATCACCATATCAGGTGCAGGGTATAATAATGCTACTGAATTCTTGGTAACGTATACAAGCAGTTATATGGCAGGCTCCCAACCTCCGCAAAGATTCCGTGGCACGGGCAATCATCAACTGATTATCGATAAAACCATCATCAATCAGGCAGATGGAGCGCAAACTTATATCACTTTGACGAGTGTTACGGAAATTACTAAAGATACCGGAGGTACCATACTGATAGAATGTACCACTTCATTATCGAATGTATATACCATTACTACTGTAGCCAAGCCTACGGCGGCCAATGCAGGAGCGGATGATGGAGTATGCTGGACACCAACAACAAAAACGATCTCGTTAGTTGCCAATTCGCCTTCGGGTCACAACGGTGCATGGCGAACCATTTCCGGGCCAACATGTGCCGGCACATCATTTAGTAACCTTGCCGATCCTAATGCTGTTTTTACCTCGGGTTGTGCAGGCATATATCTGTTGGAATGGTCTTTATCCAACGGATCGGTATGCCCGCCTTCTAGGGATACGGTAAAATTAACATTCGGTTCATTGCCAGGTACAGCATCGATCATAGGAGATAAGGATCAGCGCATTTGTGGGACAACAGCCATATTGAAGGGCAATGTAGCCTCGGCCGGTGAGGAAGGAAAATGGATATTGACTAGTAGTCCGCCGGGGGCACAACCTGTTTCCTTTACCGATGTGCATAGCCATCAAACAAGGGTGCAAGTGGTAACTTACGGAGAATATAAATTCAGATGGACACTCAGTACCCCATGCGGTTTGCCCAGCCAATCGGATGAGGTGATCCTGACCTTTATAGAATCTCCGGTAGTCAACCCAGTAGCTAACCAGGAGATATGTTCGGGCGCTTCATCCAATATTGCTCCTTTTACCTCAACAACAGCAGGTGTGACATTCGGATGGTCTGAAAAACGTTTGCCTACCGGTGCATTGAATACAGGAACAGGAAATTACACTAATAAAGTGTTTACCAATGCTGATGGTGTGAATAAAGATGCATACCGTATAGGTGTGGTGGCTAAAAACAACGGTTGTATCAGTGATTCGGTATCTTTCACCTTGACAGTCAAACCCAAACCACAAATGAGTCGTCCTGATAGCACTGTTTGTGCAGGAACTCCTGTTGTTTTTAAACTGGCAAAAAATATTGCCGGGGATTATCCGGTAAATTATCAATGGGAGAATACAGGGAATCCGGCCATTACCTCTGCCGTTAGTCCACAAATAATTAATAATAATCCTTTTACATACTCTTTGCCGACTACTAATGTCGGTAACGATTCTATCACAGGTTTGTTCAAAATATCGGCTAATGTTAATGGTTGTGTAAGCGATATACTACGATTGATGGTACAAGTCAATCCCATTCCTAACATTACAGTGCCGGCAGATATGGGTTATTGTCCCAACACGCCTGTACCGGCTGGTACCATTGTGTTCTCAAGTACAGTGAAAAAAACAGAATTTATCTGGGGCCATCAATCGGGTTCCTATACCAGTGCTCCACTGCTTCAAGGAAGCAAAACCGCCACCGGATCTGATTTATCAGTCGCTTTAGATGCCTTTACCACAATAGATAATACGTCCGCTTCCATCTCTGAAACCATCCGGGTATCAGGTACGGCTAACGGATGTACTTCTCCGGACAAAACTTTTAAAATCAGCGTGAATCAACGGCCTAACTTTAGCATCAATAATCAAACGGCGTGTCCGGAAGACGATGGCAGTGTGACCTTTGCCCCGAGATTTTTCGTATCGAATAATGTTGCGCTTCCTGCCAGTGTCACGTACACATGGGCTGTATATGACGCTTCAAATCACATGGAAAAAGACGGCACAGGTAATTTTGAAAACACCATATTTAACCCCGATGCCACCCGGTTTATGTTAGATAACCTCACCTTGAACGATAAGGAATTGAATATGGTGGTTGAAGGATCTGCTAACGGGTGTGTCGGGACTGCAACCGCTAAATTGATCATCAAAGCCCGTCCGATCATAGAATTAACCCCTCAAGTGGCTTGCCCCGGAGACCAAGTGAACATCACATTCAGATCGCGACAAGTCTCAGGCGTTTCTAACTATAGTTTTGTATGGAACAACGATGAGACGGCAACCGGTTTATCGGCGTCGGGAAGTGTTATCGGATTTTCAGATGCGAGCAATGTAATTCAAGGAAACATCCCATCCTTTATTGCCACGAACAGTGCTAATACGACCTTTATCCAAGGAAATATCCGTGTCAGGGCAAGTTATCCGTATGTCAAAGAAGGTGCTACTGCTTATTGTGTCGGCCCAGAACAAACAACTACCTTAACAATCAATCCCAGGCCGCAATTGAAAAATATACCGAATGATCAGACGATTTGTGCAGGCGTGCGGGTTCCAAAAGTGCCATTGACTACCCAACTGACAGATCCACAAGTGCAAGTGACCTATGCATGGAATACCATCATGGGTAGTAATTTGAATATATTTTCCAACTCCAGCATATCCAGTGGATATGGATATGGCGATAGCATACCCGGCTTCACAGCGGTATATCATGCCAATCCGGCGCCAACTGCCCGTATTAATGTAACTGCTGCGGCAACATATAACGGACTGGGATGTACTTCTTCCGCCAGCTACCAAATTACCGTCCAACAAGCTCCAAGCATCACAGCGCCGGCCTCTGTTGCCGTGTGCCCCGGTAAATGGGTATTGTTGAGCGGCATCTCTAATTCGACTTCAGATCCCATTTATTGGACATTCGATGGGGTCAGCGATATCATAGATCCTGTAAAATCAGACAATTATCCATCATCCGGAACCGGAACTCCCCCAAGTTTTTGGGCGGTACCCAACCATACCGGATCGCCCATAGAGCGGTATTACACCTTAAAGACATCCAATACCCAATATGCTTGTACGGCACCCGATAAAAAAATAAAGGTTGTACTTAACCCTACTCCGGATGTGTTTTTTGAAGGAACGCCCCGATTGGCTTATTGTGACGGTAGTAACGTAACGTTACCTGATTTCAAAAGTAACCCCATCTTGAACGGATTAGGTACGATTACCTATCATTGGGAAAGGCCATCCCAATTATTGAATATCGGAGGAGCAGCATCTGGTACCACATCTTCCAATCATGTGACCACCCATATTCCATTCTTTGAGGCGAAGAACCCATCGGAAAACAAATTGAAAGAAGTAAGCAATGAATATAGGGTATATGCTACCTTAAACGGTTGTGTGGGCGACACCATGTCTTTCCAACTTACCGTACACCCTGTGCCACAAATGTACGATATTGCTCATATAGCATCCTGTAGTGGCACAGAAATTACTCCCGATGAATTCCGATTACTACCGACCATTGAGCCATTACCTGCCGATGCCGATACCAATCCGGATTATTTTAGTTGGGAAATTACTTCTCCCAGTCAATGGTTCCCGGAATCTGGTATTCCTGGCCCTCCGTTTGGCCCCGTTAGAGGTTACTTGCCTACATTTACCCCAGATACCATTTGGGGAAATATGCCACAATCGATCGTCATCCGGGTAACGCCGGAATTGAATAATTGTCCCGGAGAGAGTAAGAACATCCTGCTCACGGTGAACCCCATTCCTCAAACCGCCATTTCAGCTTTTGGAGATAATTGTATCCCTGCCGATGGTATCAAAGCATATGATGTGGATTCTTACAAGGCAGACTCCAAGTATACCTGGGGAATAGAACACCCTAACCCCAGCACAGGAATTCAGCCAGTCTTTATGAATGGAGCTAATACCGGCGGAAGGGTGAGACTCCAATTCGACGCTGGTTTTGATCGTGTCTGGGAGGCCGATTTAACACTTGTGGAACAGAATGTTTTCGGGTGTACCGGTGAGAAGGTTTTCAAACATATTGCTGTAATGCCTAAGCCTATTGTAGATGCAGGCCCCGACACGGTGATTTGTTCAGGACAAGCCCTTGTATTAAACGCAAAGCTCGTCAGGGGACACTCGTCTAATGTGACCTACGAATGGAATGGCGGATCTATCAGTAGCGACAGGAATAGTTTGCATCCGGTGATTAATCTCACCTATACCACACCAACTGTTGTTTCTATGTACCTCCGCGCTATTTTGGATGGCTCGTGCCAAGGCGATTTTGACACCATCCGTATCCTGGTTAATCCTACGCCGCAAGCGCTTAATTTCGAAGACAAAGCTTATTGTACCTCGGATAAATTCATGAAAATGGATATATCCGGAGGGATCACTCACCAGGTACATTGGCAACGCATAGAAGGAACCACCGCTCCTTATATTTACCAGAACATCAACAATAGCACGGATTCTGTTTCTTTGTCAATGAACCTGGCAAGTATACACCCCAACGCATTGCCAAACAGTCATTTTACAACAGATACCACCATCATGTATCAGGTATACCAAATAAATCAGATTACCGGATGTACCAGTCCTGTTTCCGTAGCCCAGATGCTTATCAAACAAGTGCCCGAACGACCAGTGATTCAAGATGTCGCGTATTGTTATAAAGAACAACATATATATCATTTGGAAGCACAGGCCATTCCCCAAGGTCAATATTCGTACATTGCCTGGTATGAGGATGCAGGCAAGCAAAACCGTTTAGGTGACGGGATAGGTTACGACATATTCCAGGCCGGTTCGAGTACATTTAATGGTGTCAATTATGTACCATTCAAATATTATGCAGTAGCTATTGGTACCAGCGGTTGCCATAGTGAGATGACCGAAGCCAACTTGACGATATATCCTGCTCCGGATGTGGATTTTGAACATAATTTCATGTCTCCTAATAGCCGTGTTTGCCCGCCAACGCCGGTAATATTTACCAACAAATCCGTAAATACCGATCTGGTAACTTACGTGTGGGACTTTGGAGACGGATCCGCTCTTTATCCGGTAAATACCCTGGACTCGATTACTTACCGGTATACCAACAGTACTACCCAGTTATCCACCAAACATATTTTCCTGACAGCCACCAATTCATTTGGTTGTGTCAAGAGTACGGATCAATTTTTATCAGTAGGGCCTCAGGTGATCGCCGAATTTGTGGCAGATACAGTCGGATGCGCACCTGTGAACATACAATTTGTTTCCACAACCATTGGGGCTACCGGATACCGGTGGCGTTATGGCGACGGCGAACCAGATGACATTGACAAAAAGACAACCAATCACCTGTTTAACAACAATACTATTTCTGAGCTCAAATATGACGTGCGGCTGGTGACCTCTAACCGTTGGTGTAGCGATTCTGTATCCCATGCAGTGCATATTTACCCGAAACCTAATGCGGATTTTTCAGTAGATGTTTCCCAAGGATGCCAACCTTTGGTGGTTATTTTCAACAATACCTCCAATAACCTTGCTTCCGACATTTCATATGCCTACAATTTTGACGATACGTTTGTCGATGTTTCCGGTGATGTGCTGATACCTCATGAATACCCCAACCTTTCGGGACAAAGCATCAGGAAACAGCCTACATTGACAGCGACGAACGAATGGGGTTGCATTGCAACACACAGTACCGACATCATTGTTGCACCATATATCAAAGCCAATTTTATCATGAATAAAGATGCCGGATGTTCCCCATTAAGAATTGATTTCACCAATGGTTCCGAAGGATATATGGATAGTGAATGGTGGTTTGGTGACGGAACGACATCCTTGGATAAAAATACCCGGCATACCTTTAACAATCCCAGCATGTCTGTTGATGCCAATTATAAAGTTACTTTGATCGTCAGTACAGGAGGCGTAGGCGGTTGTACCGACACCATGACCCGAACAGTAAAAGTATATGGTACCCCCAAAGCACAATTCACTCTTAGCCCGTTAACCCAGGATTATATTGGCAGAGCACCTATTGCGATGAATCATTTGATATCGGACAGTCCTCTCCAATATACCTGGAGTGTGGCACCGTACGGATCGTACACCCGTGGCAACGTTATTTCCCACGATGCTCATCCTTCGCCATATATGATCGACACATGGGGTAAGTTTGATTTTCAGCAGAAGATTACCAACAATGCCGGTTTATGCCCCGATAGTTTGAAGGTAACCGTTACCATCATAGCGCCTGCACCTGTTGCGGGTTTTGAACCGGTAGCGCCTGGTTGTGCGCCGTATAAAGTGCAATTCATCCCGCAAGCCCCTTCCTATGCCGATTATTATGAATGGAAATTCGGCGATGGATCATATGCTTCTTACGCTACAAATCCGGAACATACCTATTGGGATGCCGGGACATATGTGGTAAAACTGATTGTAAGGAATAGCAACGGACAAGCAGACAGCATTGAACACACGGTGGTGGTAAATCCCACTCCACAAATAGTTTTCGAAGTAAAACCGGAATCTATGTCGGTAGGACAGTCCGTGCGTGCGTTCAATTATACCAATCATGCTACCAGCACGGGACAAAGCTATCCGGTTTGGTATCGGTGGGATTGGGGAGACAATTCCCCAACGGATACGCTGGCGAACCCGTTGCATGTGTACCAAAAAGCGGGGGATTTCACGATTACCCTGACTGCCGGTACTTATACGAATCCGCAATGTGTCGCCAGTGTAAGTCTTACCAAGACCTTACAAGTGAATGATACGGAAGATATCGTACTTCCGAATGCCTTTAAACCTTCAATCGATGGGGTACCAAGTAACGACATCCATCCTTCCGGGTACCAGAATAATTTGTTCTATCCGCCGGTATTGAGTCCAGTACGGAAATATTCCTTGACGATTTTCAACCGTTGGGGACAAATGATCTTTGAGACCAAGGATCCGACCAAGGGATGGAATGGTTACCATAATGGACGTTTGTGCGACGAGGGAATATATATTTATAAGATAGAAGGTGTGTTCGAAACCGGCCAATCCTTCTCGAAAATGGGGGATTTACTGTTGTTGCGGTAAGAGTTTGTTGAAACTTTTTGCACCAATATTTCGTATATGAATAATAGGGGTTACACTTACTGAGTCGTTTGCGGCCGTATATGAGAAAATAGAATACTTGTTATGTTATTATTGAACAATAGGATACGAATCTTTTCCAAACAAACAGCCAAATACGTACGTTTATGGAAAGTGCTACTGTGGTTAGTAGCAATATGCTTTGCCTTAGGCCAACCATTGAAAGGACAAGATTGTCTTGAGCTACAGACGGACGGTGTTTTAGGGGCAGAAGTTCCTTTCGAAAAATGCTTACACCTTGGTGTTGGAAATGGAAAAAAAATATTTGTGCATGGAGCCATAGCTTTGGAAATTAAAACTGGTTGTGACAATGGCATCAATTATTTTAAAAGCGAAGGATATAAAAACGTGTCTTTTAATATTAATTGGGGTGATGGAAGCCCTGTGGTGACTATACCTGTAGATATTGCTAACATAAAAGTAACTGGAAACGTATATAAATATTCTTATAATAATCAAGCCCCCTATACCGACAGCCGATTTGCACATGAATATGTCGCGGGAAGATTGGAGTGCGATTATACTGCACAAATATGGCTTTCCTATAACGGACATAATTTTCTACCCGCGGACGAATTAAAATTTTCAAACTTTTGGCAAACAGATGATTATAGTGGCATCCAGCCATTACTATTAAAAGAAACCAACGCCAAGACCAAGGTATATCCGGTTTGCGTGGGACAGCCTGCACGCATTCAGTTCGAAGATTTCAGCCAACTAAACTGCCTTCCCGAATCCCTGGATAAAGTAAATGATAGAAATGCTGGTACGCGACATATTCAGTTTGGGTATGGAGGTACTTCAAGTAACATTCCGGGCGTTAAGGTGGCTGGTGTATCTGTAAATATAGGAGACACACGATACGATGGAGGTATGGGTACGGCAGTAAATTCAAAAACACAATATGTCGCACCGGTACTTCAAAATGTGGCACGCGCTAAAACCAGCTTTATTGAAATACCCGGAGGAATAACCACCAACGCAGATATCGGGAAAGAGTTTCATGTTACCTTATACAATTGGAACTATTGTAATCCGGATCATACCGATAGGAACGCTGCTATCACTACAGAAGCGATTATCCGGATAGTTCCGTCTCCACCGGCGCCTAAAGATTCGACGCACAGATTCTGTTATGGCACCTCGAATTCCGGTTATAGTATTACGTTGGAGCATACCGGCCCTTACCTCAAAGCAGGAGGCACCTATACCTGGTGTGCAGGCACCGATGCCGGACCGACCGTTTCCCTTTTCGAAACAACCAGCAAAAATTTCAATCCGGTGACGCAACCTCAGTTGCAATCATCACAATATGCAGCATACCGTTTGTCTCCATCGCGTGATGGCGACAGAAAAGTATACTGGGTAAAATACAACCAGGAAACTCCTGAAAGCACTGAATTTAACGCATACTCTTGTGACAGTGAGTGGTCTAAAATTATTTTCGAAGCCCGTGAGGAATTGAGTGTACCACCTACGCAAAACCTGAGGTCATGTCCGGGTGATACCCTACGTATTTACGCCGATCCCCCAAATGAACAATTACTAGCGACACCCAAAAGCTAT
>JAVBMZ010000186.1:0-16392 GCA_031551935.1 Bacteroidales bacterium | reverse complement strand
GCACTAGCATATTTATGAACAATATAATCAACTCTTTGCTGCAATGACTGATTAAGAGTAGTTTTCGTTCTACTTCCGGGTTTAGATACAGCAATCCTGCTCAACAAATGAGGTGCATCGGTAGGTAAAGGAAGTGGATTTTCAGGTAATGGCTCGTCTTTGGCCAAGGAGCAGTCTTCGGCAGATATAACACCTGTCTCATAGAGCCGGTCTAACAATCGGTTGCGCTTGCCAAGTAGTCGTTCCCTGTTTTTTCCCGGATGTATCAGCGACGGAGCATTAGGTAAAATAGCCAATGTTGCTGCCTCCGCCCAACTGAGGTCATCAGGTTCACGTCCGAAATAACGCCATGAAGCTGCTCCAATACCAACCACGTTACCTCCGAAAGGAGCATTAGCTGCATATAAATTCAATATATCATTTTTAGAACAACAAATCTCCAGGCGAGTCGCTAATGCAGCTTCTTTCAGTTTTTGCCAAACATTACGGGGTGGATTATCCTGCATCATTCTGATCACTTGCATGGTAATAGTACTTCCACCACTGACTACATGTCCTGTACGGCTGTTTTGTCTGAATGCCCTGGCTAATGCTAATGGATCAACTCCGATATGTCGATAGAATCGCTTATCTTCGAATAAAATCACAGCCTTGGCATACTTATAGGGTACCGAATCGGCAGCAGGAAAACGCCATTGTCCGTCACGAGCAATTTTGGCTCCCATCAATCTTCCTTCCCGATCGTCAATCACAGTGGATGTTGGCTTATCAAATAATACACGCGGAAGAGAAATCCAGTAGATAAATAAAAGCACAAGTAGCACGGCAAACCCAGTATATCGATATTTATAGCGAATAATATGGGCTTTCAGATGTGGAGAAAAAAAATGCGTTGATGGAATCATAAACATTAATGACCCTCTATATACAGTATTATCAATTTATTTTTCGCACAAAAGTAGGTAATAATCCATCATTTCATTCTAAGCTTACGCATAGAACAACCGAAAAAATATATTTGATATTTGCGGAATCAAAAAACTGTTTTACCTTTGCACCGTTCAAAAAAGAACGGTACCATAGCTCAGTAGGTAGAGCAACGGACTGAAAATCCGTGTGTCCTTGGTTCGATTCCGAGTGGTACCACCAATTTAAACGCCAATAATCTAAAAATAAGATTGTTGGCGTTTTTATTTTGTATTTATAAATATCGGATATTATGCCTAAAAAGATTATAGTACAAAGATGCCTCCGCTCCGTATGCCCGCCTGAATGACATAGTCAGGCAGGCTTCGCAAACTCCAGTCGACATGACGATGTCGCTTTATGAGGATGGATTAGGAAGAAGTTTGGGCGGCTTTGCCGTCCAAATTTCTTCCATTTTTTACTTCCGCGAGTAACTGTCATGTCGAGCGAAGTCGAGACATCCTTAGGCAACATATCCAATAATCATTTTGTATTTTTTGCAATTTATTTCCAATAATACCTTACGGCATTGATTTGATACAAAAAGCTATTTCTTAAATCCTATCGGGTTTCTCGGTCTGAATCACCCTGTAACTACATCGTGATTATCCTCAAATAGTTTGTAATCAATATTTAATTTTTGTTTTTCTACAATAGTTCACAAATAGCCATATTTACCCGCTCTATTGCTTGTGGCACACGCCAATTATTTCGATTACGAGGCTCTACCTTATTAGATATTGCCCTAAATGAAGCAAAAGGAAGTTTCATCATACGGCATACATAAAAAAAAGCAGCATTTTCCATAGTTTCTACTTGTGGGTGATACCTGCTGATAAGTTGACTGATTCGCGGTTCGCTTCCACTTGCCGTTTGTACAGTTACTCCAATGACACTTAAGTATTTAGCAGGAACAGGTAAAGGATTGATGACACGACCGTGCTCAAAAGGATATTCATCGACTATGGCCAATCCGATCTCGGATAAATCCCGAAATGTCCCATTATCGTCAATACCCAAGTCCGCAAAGCAATCTTCGGTAATTTGCACCACTTCACCGATGGAGATATCATCCACAAAAGCACCAGCAATGCCTATAGAGATAGCGTTTTGATAAGAGCGTTGCAACAACAACTGCGTCAGTCGAAAAGTAGTGGTAACCGACCCAATGCCACCGATCAAAATATCCACAGGACGACCTGAAAAAGCGCCAGAAAATAGATATGGTGACACAACCTGACAATTATCCAGAACAGCTCGTAAAGGAACTGACTCGGCTTCGGTAGCAGATATAATCAATGTGGGAAGGTGACTCATGAAATCTATCGAATTTCTTCTAACCATCATACAAATATACGAAAAAATACACGTACCTTTGCGACCCGCAAAAATTTAAAACGCTTCATGTCTGAAATAAGAAATATAGCAATCATTGCACACGTAGACCACGGAAAGACCACCTTAGTAGACAATTTAATCAGGCTTGGAAAACTTTTCCGAGATAATGAAGACCCTGGGGAACTTATCATGGATAGCAATGATTTGGAGCGCGAACGAGGAATCACCATTTTAGCCAAGAATGTTTCCGTAGAATACAAGGGGGTCAAAATCAATATTATAGACACCCCTGGCCATGCTGATTTTGGTGGCGAAGTAGAACGCGTGCTCAACATGGCTGATGGCGTATTATTACTAGTCGATGCTTTTGAAGGTACCATGCCCCAGACACGTTTTGTATTGCAAAAGGCACTTGGATTGGGCAAAAAGCCGATCGTGGTCATCAATAAAGTCGACAAGCCCAATTGTCGTCCAGACGAGGTACAAGAAGAAGTTTTTGATTTGATGTTTCACCTCAATGCCAGCGAAGAACAACTTGATTTTACGACCATATATGGTTCGGCCAAACAAGGTTGGATGTCTACAGACTGGCGTCATCCTACCACTGACATTTCTGCCCTGTGCGACGCCATTATTGAACATATTCCTGCACCTATATCTCTTGAAGGAACACCACAAATGTTGATTACTTCGCTCGAATATTCCAATTATGTGGGGCGTATTGCCATTGGCCGCCTACATCGTGGGACATTGAAGGAAGGACAAAATATTACTTTAGTAAAACGCGATGGTAGTACCGTTCGTTCTAAAATCAAAGAATTGTTAACCTTCGAAGGGCTTAACAAGAAAAAAGCCGCTTCGGTAAGTTCAGGTGATATTTGTGCGTTAGTAGGTTTGGAGGATTTCAGCATTGGCGATACAGTTGCTGATTATGAAAATCCCGAAGGATTGGAAACCATCGCCATTGATGAACCTACCATGAGCATGTTGTTCACCATCAATAATTCTCCATTTTTTGGCCGTGATGGTAAATATGTTACATCACGTCATATCAAGGACCGGTTGGATAAAGAATTAGAAAAAAACATTGCGCTCCGCGTGGAAGATGGGGGATCGGCCGATACGTTTATTGTATACGGACGCGGTATTCTGCATCTTTCCGTATTAATCGAAACCATGCGCCGCGAAGGCTATGACTTACAGGTGGGACAACCTAAGGTAATCATCAAGGAAATAAACGGTGCGAAATGCGAACCTATTGAAGAGCTAAATGTAGATGTTCCCGAAGAATCTTCAGGAAAAGTGATTGAGATGGTTTCGCGCCGCAAAGGCGATTTGCTAAAAATGGAAACACGGGGCGATCGGATACATCTGGAATTTAGCATACCATCGCGTGGTATTATTGGTTTGCGCAACCAAGTGTTAACAGCTACGGCTGGAGAAGCGGTAATGACACATCGCTTTGAACAATTTGCCCCCATGAAGGGTGATATTGAAAAACGTATCAACGGTTCGTTGATATCCATAGAAACGGGTACTGCAATTGCTTATGCATTGGATAAATTGCAGGATCGTGGACATTTCTTCGTTGACCCAGGTGAAGAAATTTACGAGGGGCAGGTTGTTGGTGAACATACCCGTTCGGGTGACTTAGGTTTGAATATTACCAAAACAAAAAAGCTGACCAATATGCGGGCAACCGGATCAGATGAAAAAATGAAAATCGCGCCGGCTGTCAAATTTTCCCTTGAAGAAGCATTAGAATACATACAAGAAGACGAATATGTGGAAGTAACACCGCATTTTATCCGCTTACGCAAGATCCTGTTAACCGAGATTGAACGAAAAAGACAAGGGAGTAATAAATAAGTTGGAAATGTACTTCAGCACCCCAATACTATTTCCCGTCTCGATATGGATAGCTGCCTCTTGATATAACCATCATTTTTGCCAACTTTGTAGTCTGACTTAAAACATATTACATGTTTTTGTGTTTATATGTTATGATACAGGATATCATTATAGGTATTGTTGGTTTGTCGGTCGCCGTTTGGTTAGGCTACAGATTATACCGCTTTTTGTTTGTTAAAAAAGGGAAGGTCAACAAATGTGCTGGATGCACTGGATGTGATCTGAAAAACCTGCTGGAAAATCCGTCGTCAAGCGAATGTCACTTTTGCTAAAAAATGACTTAAACGACCAACTAATAAACTACCTGCCTTTTTCTATTACTTGTATTTCAAACAATTTTGGCCAGTTTTTACCGGTAACATATATTTTTCTGGTCTTTACATCGTAAGCAATACCATTTAACACATCAATACCAGCGTGACGATCGCTCGGTTTCAGTAATCCTTTCATATCAATACGGCTGAGCACAGCACCCGTCGCAGGATCAATACGTACAATGTCATCTGTACGGTATACATTTGCCCACAACTCTCCATCAATATATTCTAACTCATTCAATTCGCGCACAACTCCTTTATGATCGCACACCTCCATGCGTTTTTCTTCCATCAATGATGTTGGGTCAAGAAAATACACAAGCGCTGAACCGTCGGTCATTATCAGGTGTTTCCCGTCATAGGTCAAACCCCACCCCTCCCGCATGGGATAATTGATTCGTTGCAACAACTTGAAATCAGCCTTTTGATAAACAAATGCTACCTGATTCTGCCAGGTTAATTGTATCAACTTATCACCCACTGCGGCTAACCCTTCGCCAAACATTTCTGATGGGAGGTTGGTTACCTGAACAGGTTCGCCGGTGATAAGATTCACTTTACGCAACGAAGACACTCCTTGCAAACCGGTACTTTCATACAGGAAACCATCTTCAAAAATAAGTCCTTGAGTATATGCGGATTTATCGTGCGGGTATGTGTTCACTATCTTGTATGTATATTGCTTGGGAGAAGCAGCCGCCAGCAATAACACACTTGCCGAAACCATATCGCGCTGTCCCGTTTCATAATGTGCAATCACTTCTATGCGATGTGTGCCCGTGGTTTGTCCCAAAGTTTTCCAGGTAATTTCCATTCCTTCGGTGGTCTTTCCCACCAATTTACCATCCACTAACCAACGTACCGAATCGACGTGGGAAATGGTATCCTTATACTGTATGGCCAAAACAACGTCAGTTCCTAACACAAACTTGTCGTTATTTTTAGGCGATGTCATGATGAACTGCACTTTACGTTGACGGGATTGTTGCTGTTCCGGCCGATTAACCGAACCAGCGCCATTCCGGTTGCACGAACAAACAGAAAATACCATACAACAAGATAATACGAGGAACGAAAAAAGTTTCATATGCCTGATAAAGTTTCGGATTTGAGATTTAACGTTTAAACCATTTACGTTTGTTTTTGAGCATGTGCTCCGGTACAGGTTCCTGATAGAGCATTTGCCATACTTCACCCCATTCAACAACTCCGCCAATATTGCGATCATCGATAAATAAATCTGCTTGTAACTTGCGTACCATCAATATATCCTCTACTCGCTCTTCGGGATAATTCTTGTTGATGGCATCAAATTCAACACCATTTTTGCGGCAAAAGTCAACAGCTTCTTCTAACAACAATCCCGAACGACATGTCCATAAAATTAGCTGATGTCCATCCTTTTGTAAAGCTTTCAAGGTCATGAAAGCAAAACGTCTTTCTTTACCGATATCAGGGTACTTGTTTTCAACAATAGTCCCGTCGAAATCTACCGCTATCACCATTTTTAAACTTTTTCTACCTTACCTGTTTACAAGGGAGTACGCAGACAAAAGTAGTAATATTCATCTGAGTATACAAAAGCATTTATCTTGTATGGGGATCAAGGCTGATGCATCAAAAATGATTAAAACTAAATATCTGATACGTTGGATGATAAAATCAACACAAAAACAAAAATAGCTAAATTTCGCTATGAAATAGTGAAAAATCACTATATAATAGCTAAAAACAACATAAAAATAGCTTTTTTTCACTATGAAATAGCTAAAAATCGCTATAAAGTTGTCAAGAATAGCTATTTTTATAACTATATCTTTCCTCAAGAGAAATGGAGTTGCGCAACTCACGGACAAAGCATATATAAATCCCCTATGGAGAGGATTAGGGAAAAGAACAGGCAAAAGCATTTATCCTGCATGGAATATCGATCATAACAGAAGAGTGGTTATATTTGTCGTTTAAGGTGATGAATTATGTATACTTTCGAAACATCAATACGGGTACGTTATGGCGAAACCGATCAAATGGGTTATGTATATTACGGAAACTATCCCTTATACTATGAAGTAGGCCGAACTGAAATGCTACGATCTGTAGGGCTGAGTTATCGTCAAATGGAAGAAGAAGGAGTGCTACTGCCAGTGCGTTCGTTAAGCATTAAATACATAGAGCCTGCTCGATATGACGATTTATTGACCTTACGGGTAATCCTCAAGGAAATGCCCACAGTACGCATTCATTTTTTCTACGAAGTGTACAACGAACAAAAAACACTATTGAATACCGGGGAAACGGTGCTGGTGTTTGTAGATGCGCAAACCCGAAAACCACGGAAAGCGCCGGAAATATTATTGGCCGAATTAAAACAATATTTTCCCTAGGATATATTGCTCAGCTATAAGGTAATGCCATGTTGTATGATGGCACTACATGACGATCTTTATCTTCTTCCTCTTTGTTGGGTTTCCTGGAATTCGTATCTTCTCTTGTAACGGAAAAATCTTTCGCTTTGGCCAAATGTGACGCTGACCATCAGCTCATGAGAGCCGTAAGAATATTTGCGGATACTACTCAATGTATAATCAAAGGCATAGCCAAAATGATATTGTTTATAGCGGGCGCCAAATAAGATACTCGTTCCTCCGGTAGCTCCTCCTCCACCCGACCGGTAAGACAAACCACCCCAAAACTGATCAAAGTAGTATCCCATCACGTTGATGTCCACCTGTCCTACGCCATGCTCGTTAAATTTAATTTGTGCACCCGGCACAAGGCTCCATTCTTTGGTAAGTTCAAATATATATCCGCCTAAAACAAGGTATTGACGTTCAATTCTGTAATCCGAACTATTACGTCCTCCAAACATCAGGAGAGATTGAAACAGGTTAGAAGCTGAAAATCCTGCATAATAATCTCTCGTAGTATAATGTATCCCGAAAGAAGCATCGGGAATAATGCTGTTCAATTTCGATGCATTCAAAAAATGATCTTCGTCTGCAGTACTGATTTTTCCCCTGTCGATACGCAATTGAAATATACTGGCCGACAGGCCAAAAGATAACTGTCCGTATTGATCCTCCAAATGATAAGCATACGCGAGCTGCAAGCCAGTAGTCCGGATCGGCCCTCTCATATCATTGAACAGGGCAGCACCTAATCCTACATTTTCGGGACTAAACCCACCAGAGGAACGGTGTCTTTTATTACCAAACAATCCTTCGCGAGGCAACCTAACCTGACCTGTCAGTGTTTGATTTGTAGGAGCCTTTGAAAAACCAGACCATTGATCTTTAACAGTCAATCCGATAGAAGTGTAACCGTCGCTTCCACATGCAGCAGGGTTCAACAAAAACCGATTAAATAAATATTGTGTGAAGGGTTGCGACTGTTGACCATACGCCACTATCCCGCACAATAATAACAAAATTGCACTAACAATAAAATACTTATGTAAACTTCTGAATATCATTTGTCTATCTACCGGATAATCGTAATCGTACCAAGAATTGGTTTGGTATTCTTACCGTCATTCAAATTAATTATGTAATAGTAGGTTTCCATGGGCAATACATGTCCTTTAGTGTCACGTCCATCCCATGGTTGAGGATAACCTTTCGCCGAGGTAAATACCTTACGTCCCCAACGGTCAAATACTTCAACCATTGCATTCGGGTAAGTCCGCAACTTCCTGATTTCCCATACGTCATTATCGCCGTCAGCATTAGGCGTAAATGTGTTAGGTATATCATCAAATATTTCATTATTTTCCTGACATGCCAGTAGGACAATTGTATCGCTTGCCGAACATCCGTCATATTCCGCAGTAGCCCAATAAGAAGTGGGCTTCTGTATATCATGAGTAATAATATCTATGTAGGGATTTGTTCCTCTTTCACCTGTTGACCATGTGAAAATAGTACCTGAAGGATTGACATTGCCATGGGCTGCGTGTAACCGGAATTCCGGTGTACATATCATGGTATCCCTGCCAAAGTGGACAACCGGGGTAGGTTTAGCCGCAATAGTAACATAACTGTGTATCAAGCAACCATCTTTATCGCTCGCCTCTATTTCATATCTTCCAGGAGCCGTAAAATAATCACTTTTGCCAGATTTTCCGATCCATTTGTATCCATAGTAATCTGATCGGTTAAAATCGATCTGCACGCTATCGCCCAGACACATATAATAAACATTCTGGGAGAATTGCACCTTTCGTCCTATCAATTGGACATTCAAATAAGCCCACTCGCCATCGCAGCCGAGTTGGGATGTTTCGCGGACACCTAATGGATAGATACCCGTTTGCTGTCCCCATTGTACAACGATCGAATCTGTTGGGTTGGAAGTAACAATACTACCTCCATTGTTTAATGTATATAAAAAGGTAGAACCTACTCTTCCATCTAAATTTGCCTTGTATAGAGTTTTGTAGCCAATACATGTTTGTACGTCCTGCGAAAACGCCGGATGTAGCATGGTCGAAACGACCATCAACAAACACCATATATGAAATTTCTGTAACAAGGGGATTTTATTTTTTACCTATGCAATATGTTATAATATTACCAAGGGGTTATCCGTGTCATCTGTGCAGGGGTTACCCTGCACAGAATCGCACCGGATTGAAAAATGATAAAAACAAATAACTGATTAAACCTATAAGTTAACACTCAATAACAACATGATTACATGTTCTTAACATGTTGCAATTTTTGAGTATTCGGTGCTGGAACTACAGTTACAGTATATGCTGCTCCATTCAAAAAATCACCTGATTGAGATACCACCAAGCTTTGATCCAATGATTTACGGGAGATCCGGTCGGTAAGGTTCTCAATAGTAATTTTATAGGTGCCTGCATTTACAAAATTAGTGGCTGCAAAATTCAATGTCTTATTGGCAGGCACAGTCATTTTGGTACTGGTACCCGGAGTAGTCGGCACACCGGTGCCTACAAAATCATCATAATAATCTATTTTATAAGTTACTTCCCATTGACTATATCCTGTAAGCGTCAGCAGGAGGTTGATCGCCGTGCTGGCACAAATAGACTGTGCCGCTGTTCCCGGCCAACGCAAAGTAGGACGGTTCACCACTACAATATTATAAGTTGTATCTTTTCCTTCACATCCAGAAGTAGTGGATGTAAGCATACTCCATTCATTAACAAATAATGTCAATGAATTAGTAGGATTAGCTGGCATGATGGTATGGATTTCCTTAAGGCTACCGGAAAAATATCCTGCATGCCCCACTACCGTCGAAGGTGTGGGTGCTGTGGTTGTACCATTAGCGCTGGGTACATATACTGCTTGGCTATTGGAAAAAACCCATGTGAACTCAGATGCTGCCATTTTATTCGCAGTTACCAAAGCATTAATAGCCGGATCACCGGTTGTTTTATAAGTCATACGGCTACCTACGGTCACGGTATCAACACTTTCACGTGTTCCGGAAGCGGAAAACAAGGTATACCATGTATTATCCACCGGGTGGGATGGAGAGGGAAGTTGAGCAAAAGCGCCTGCAGAAAACAGGGTGATAGCTGCTACAAAAAAGCCTTTTTTTAATAAATTATTTGTTTTCATTTTAATTTGTTTTTATGATTCTCGTTTTTTATGGATCCCCTGCCGGTACATTTTTATACCCTGGCAGGGAATTAATTTATTTTCTTACAATTTTAATAATCATTAGGTATACGGAAGATAGGACCAGTTTCGATAGGTTTCATCACATTATAAGTGAATACCGCAGATTGTGGTGGTGTTCCTTGAGCGATGACCCCATCAACCAATGATTTACGGGATACACGATCGGTTACATTGGTAATGGTAATATCATATTTGCCATAATCACTAAATTCCATTTCAAAAACGGCATTACCACCAATAATTTTTACCCAAGCCTTTTGATTGGTGAGTGTTCCTCCATCAGTTCCGTCTGATTTCGTCCAAGCCCTACTATAGGTCACTTCTACCTGACTCGATGATGTAGTGATGGATATCGGGAAATTATACGAAACTTTATTGGTAGCATTGACGGCCTGAGGAGGACAAATTCCATCAGTATATACAGAACCCACTTGTTTGAAAGTAATGGTCGGTTTGGCGATAACGGCCACCGGAATAACCGTTTCCTTACCGACACAACCATTTTCAGGATTTTCCCTTACTTTCAAACTATCGATGCCAATGCTGTTCCAGGTAGCCGCTATAATTTGTTTCCGGCTCTTACCACTTCCCAGCCCATTCTTAAAGGACCACACAAAGGTAGATTTAAGGTTGGTCGTCGAATCGTTCACACTCTTGATATTCCCTAAGTTGTCATACCAGTCTGGGTTACTCAACTTGTCGGGCAACACAAAGTATTTCATTACGGAAGTAACAGTTACTGAGTCACGCATTTCTTGAGTTTTCACCACTCCGGGAGTATTGGTTCCGGTTTTATTAAACCCGTGTTGGTAATAATCCTTAGTATCCATCACGACCTTTTCAGGCGTTTGCCCGTACAATGTAGTTGAAACAACCAGCATGAGGGCGAGAAAGCTATATTGAATAATGTTCTTCATGACACTTGGTTTTTTATGCTATTGAGTGATTAATAATTATTCGGGATATGATAAGTCTTACCAGATTTCGGTTGCGGCAATACAACATAAGTAAATACATTTTCAGTAGAGGTTGCACTCAAAGTACCTGTGACATCACACTTCCGTGCAATACGGTCGGTTATTTCCCTGATAGTTACCTCATATGCTCCAAAATCATCAAACTTGAGCGGTAGTTTGGATAGATCAGATACTGTGGCTTCAAGATAATTACTGCTAACATCACTGTTGCCAACGACTACTCCGTCTTTTTTCAAGGTATATTTTACCCTCACTTGCGAAGAAGAAGTGGTCACGTTTAATGGAAAATTAGCCACTGGATACGGATTAGAACCACTTTCTAATTGACCCGGATCAAAGGCAGCACAAATTGCGGCTGTAGTACCGCCAGCTTGGTTAAACTTAATGGTAGGTTTTGGAATCACTGCTACGGGAATTTTCACCTCTTCGCCCGGGCACACAGCACCTGTCGGTAAGGCAACTCCATTATATTCTTTTGGCGTTTCCACCATTCTGATGGTATCAACAGTACCCGTAGGCATAGCAGTACTCCAAGCCACCTTTACGTAAGGAGATGTACCAGTAGCCGTATTGGTACTACCACTTACAAATGCACCAGAACCGTAAGTTGTGGGATATATCCAGGTAAATTGAGACACCGTAAGGTTTGTTTTGGTATAATCATTACCATTATTATCATAGTAACCTTTATTAGATTTTAGATCCGGCATCACAAAATAAGTCATGGTAGACCCTACCATCACCGAGTCACGGACTTCGCGAGGAAGGTCAGGAGAACCAAGCGTTGTATTATCTTTGTTATAACCATGCTGATAATAACCCACCTTATCGAGGGTTATAGGGCCAGTGGTTTGTGCAAATGTTGTTACAGATATCAATAACACGGCAATTGCTGTGCTTAACTTGACGAGGTACTTATTTTCCATTTTCATACAATTAAATTCAAATTTGTTACCTCCTTATACGTGAAAGTTAGTTTCAGGTTGCATTCTTGTCATTTTTTTCATTCAAAAAGATAAAGCAAAAAAAGACGAGGCCATCATTTACTTTAGTTACCTTCTGAATTTGAGAATTTTAATAAAACAATTCCGAATGTCTAAAAAATATCGTTTGTCTCTTAAATACATATGTTTATTTATCGAATGAACTCATTTGTCACCATTATTGAAACATTTGTAAATAAATTTCCCCAGGAATGCATTTATTATCCACTATCACCCAAATTAATATGAATGATATTATAAATGTCAGCATAAGTAGTCGGCAATATTTGGTTGAGATTATTTTTTGATGTATTATTTACAAAAACAACTATCATTCAATTTATTACAGCAACATACTATACCGTATGGTATGGTGTTTTTCTATAGATTTAATCTATAATTCAATAAATAGTCGCTCAATATCCATCAATTGATACTATATATGAAACCTCAAAGCTCACTAAGAAGGCACAGGGTTCACCAGAAACTTATGCCTTTTGTGCAAAATCTTGTTCTCTTCAGCCTGTCCGTGTAAGGGTCAAGCGGAAGAGGAACAGGCCCCTTGTGTTTTTCTTTTAATACAAAATAATTCTTAGTCCGTATTTACTAAAAACCAATTGTGGTTATATTTGTTCAAATATTTTGATGATCCACATCACCAGAATTTGAAACCAAAAGCCGTTCAAAGATGAAAAAGCCTGTTAAAATAAGCCTCATCGTTATTGGGATACTACTCCTAATCATCATCGCTATTGCCTTGCTCATTTCTCCTATTGCCAAGCGATATATCGAAAAAAACAGCAAAGAATTGGTTGGCCGCGTCATCATCATGGATAAATTCCGATTTAACATGTTTGCCGGGTCACTTAAAATTGTCAAGTTCGACATGAAAGAACAAAACGAACAGGAAAGTTTTATTACGTTCGATACTCTTTCAGTAAAGGTAAAATTATTGGATTTTCTGAGACACAAAGTAACCGTACAGAAAATACACCTTTCGGAAATCCGCTTACATGTATGGCAAAAAGGCGATGATTTTAATTTCAGCGACATGGTCAAAAAATTCGAATCAACCAATAGCGCCGCCCCTCCTCCCCCTGCCGAAAAATCCAAACCTTGGGAAATAGGCATCTATGACATACAATTACGGGGAGGTGACATTTCTTATGATGATTTATCTGTCGGTAGCAAATGGAATATGGAGGATCTTCATCTGACAATACCCGGTGTGTATTTTTCTGGTGAAGAAACTGATATAGGTTTTAATTTACTATTTGCCGACGGTGGAAAATTAGGTTCTAGCTTACAATATGACATTGAAAAATCGACTTATCATATCCATATCGATTTGGAAAATTTTTCCATCCAAGGATTGTTGCCCTATCTGAGACAAAACATGCGCGTGGGAAGTCTTTCCGGATTACTCGACGCAAACATCAGTATCAATGGCGACTTGCGACACGTAATGAATTCCATCATACGTGGAAAAATGTCGCTCCGTTCCCTTGACATGCGCGACGATCGAAACGAGTTGGTACTGGCCGCTGACCACCTATCGATGGATATGGAAGAAGTTAGTTTTGCCTCATCCAAATATATCCTGAACGACTTTTCCTCCCAAGGAGTTTCCACAAGATATGTAATGGAAAAGGACAGTTCAAGCAATTTTACATATCTGATAAAAGGCAACAACACAACGCCTCCAGACACCATTCACTCAGGAAAAGAATCCAAACCAGACTCTACTCACCTGGCTATACGAAACATGGAACTGCGTGGTATCCATGTCGAATTCAAGGACAACGCACTACAAATGCCTTTTACGTACGATATGAAAGATATTCATATCGTAGCGAAAAATTTCGATCCAGACAAGAGTAATGATATATACATACAAGGAAAATTAGGAGCTACGGGCATGGCTGATATCCATTGGTTGGGCAATTTCAACGACCTGTCAAACCTGAACCTGAAAATCAATTTCAATAGTGTGGAAATAAGTGATTTTACACCATATTCGATGGAATATTTTGCCTATCCTATTACCAATGGGATCATGACCTTCTCGAGTCAAAATATCATCAATAGCAGCATGTTGAATGGCACCAATGATTTGGATATCTTCAAATGTAATGTAGACAAGAAGAGCCAGGAGGTAAAACCCGTCATGAAGGTGCCTCTCCGGCTAGCCGTTTATGTTTTGAAAGACCGGAATGATAAAATAAAATTGAATTTACCAGTGGAAGGAGATATCCGTTCCCCTAAATTTTCTTACAAAAAAATTATTATCAATGCACTGGTCAACGTATTGGTAAAGGTATCATTAGCGCCACTTGATTTCCTGGCTGGTTCCATGGGTTTTAATGCCGAACAGTTAGACGCTATCGAATTTATCGCTCTGCAGGAAGAGTACACTTCCGTCCAATATGACCGGTTCAACCAATTATCTGCTATTATATTGGCTAAACCAGATTTATCGCTTAGCATCATGCAGGACATCAATTACACCCAAGCCATCAAAGAACAATCTTTACTCGATTTAAAAACAGACTATTATCTGAAAAAAAATCGCCGGAAAGAAACCGATAGTCTTGATATGCTGGCTAAAGCGGACATTGCGAAAATCAAGGATAACGACCCTGACCTGATAAAATACGCCAATGAGCAACTCAAACAAGCTACCAATGAAGACATTTATATCAAAGCATCGACCTTATATCAAGATCGTGTTCAGGAAGAGATCAAAAAATTGGCGGAAAAACGCAATCAGTTACTCCGGGATTACCTGGTTACACGTATGCAAGTACCGGCAGCCAACCTCAACGTAGCAACCGTTCCCATGGTGCAAAATAAGGCATATGAAGGCAAAAGTGTTTTCAGGACAAGCCTGTCGTTGCCTGGTGAAGAGCCATTAACGAAAACACCGGAAACGGCCGAATCTACTGAAAATACGGAAAACAAAGACAAGCCTTGACTGGATATATAAGGAACATTTAGGCAACATCATTGTTAACCGGTTATTTCTTGTCCAATTCCTTTGATATTTGGTAAGCAATGTCCGGTAATGCTCTGAATATTTTTTCATCCGACTTATTGGCCAACAGGATGATACCACTATCCAAATGTGGATAAATGACCAGGTAGCTGTTAAAACCATTAGTGCCACCATCTGCCCAAATCTGTGAACTAGTGGCATCCGGTTGATATTTAAACCAACTCAGAACAACGCTATAAACATCAGGAGCAGCTATCCCGTCAGAACGAAGTGCAACGACTTTGCCGGATGCAACATCCACGTCGACTGTCTTCCTGAGACAAAGTGCTGTCGCAGGGTTATTTTTATCCAACATCAGTCGTATATAGTTGACCAAATCGTACGTACAACTGGCCATTCCACCAGCGTTTTTAAAATAGGGCATGACAAATTCGTATACTGCTTCTCGTCCTTCGGCAGTATATCCTGTAGCAAGGTTTTTTACTTTATCTGACGTGATGAATAATGTGTTCCCCATTTCTTGTGGATGGGTGATAAAGCTTTGTATCAATTCGTCCATAGACATCTGGTACATATCTTCCAGGATATAGGCAAGCAACTGTGCACCGGCATTGGAATGGTATCTTTTGGTTCCAGGTATGGTGTCTAAACGCACTGTATGAAGAGCCTCCAAAAAATCTTTTTTCGATAAACCTTTATATGCATTGATTTTAACTTTTAACGCCGAATCTGGAGACAGGCCTTGCATGGCTGCGGGTAACTCAGGTAACCAGTCCGGTAACAAAGAAGTCGTGTTGGCAAGATGGACTAACTTAATAGGATGACCGTTATATTCAAGATTGGGATAGCTATCTTTCAGGTACCGGCGAATATCATCATCCAAACTCACTCTTTGCTGAAGCACTGCATGAGCTAAGATATAACTTACAAAAGTCTTTGTAATAGAACCTATTTCATATACAGTGTGTTGTGTAGGCACGAGCGATTTTCCCATTCCAGTACTCCCGAAATTATAGAAGCTGACGTTACCACGGTGATACAATCCAACCGACAAGCCCACCGCCTGTTGATCTTTGATCAAATTGTTCCCCAATTGATATACCAGTTTATCTAAACTGCCCTGATTGCTTTGCGTATACGCATATAAAGGCAATATCAACAAAAATATGGTCATAACCATAGGAACACTCTTTCTAAGTACAGGTTTTGGAAAGACTTTTATCATATTTGGGGATATATTATTGTTCA
>JAVBMZ010000168.1:0-2720 GCA_031551935.1 Bacteroidales bacterium | reverse complement strand
TACATGCCCCCTATTTTTGAGTATCTGTATGGAGATTTTTATGAAAACACATAGCACTATTTATGTATTAGATCAACAGAAGGCACACATGTATCATGTGTGCCTTCTGTCTGGTAGAAAATATCGTTAACTAGGCTTTATGCACTATTTATTGTTTTGCAATGTGGTAAGTACCGTGTAATTTTGTAATTTGCCATTCTTGTCATAGGTTTCTGTCCTTACAATCCCAGCATTCGGCGCATACCATTCCGCACCTTTATAAATAGTAGATTTTTTATCCTTGGTAGTTTCAAAGGAGAACGTCACTTTGGCGGCCATAAAAGTACCGGCAGGAGTTGTGATTTGTTCTGCTTTTTCATAACTGCGATCGTACACGCGGACAGACATCTGTTCTTTTTTATTGCTTTTTGACCGGATGGTATAACTGGCATCAGTTACTTCAAGCGATCCCGAAGCAGGACTATTGACATTGAATTCAGGATAATCCAAAAAATCAGCAACAAGCTCTGTATCACTTCCTAGAAGCTTCATTACATCCGGCGATAATGTCCGATTTGTCATGTTCATATAGAATACGCCATCATCACAGCGCGCATTCAGGCTTCCACGATCGATCCCTTTACCATTAGCGTCAGTCATGGTAAAGGTTATATCTATTTCTTCTCCCGATTGGTAAGTATATGATTTATCAATCTGGTAAATCATTGTATTCAACAACTTATTAGCAGCATCATATGATTTACTGATCATAGTAGCTCCTGGCTTTTTTGGAAAAAATTCCATACACCCACCATCTTGTGCCATGATTAGAGCCGATGAGAAGACAAAACTGAAAACAAATATTAGATTTTTCATGTGAAATATAGATTAAGGTTTATGATAAGGTAACAACTTTCCTGACGTTTGGTTCAGAATTTTGCGCTGTTATTATTTTGATCAGTTTTGTTTTGGCATGAAACATAAATTTTGAAATTTATACTTCCCTAAAAAACAGAATGATCGATATGAAGAATGTTGTATTTTGTAGTGTAAAACTTTTATCAAGAGCATAAGATTTTTTATACTCTTCTGTAAATTATTAATATATTGAATGTAAAAAACAATAGAAAAAGTTTTGAAAACGAGTAAAATTCTTTAGCCGATAAAGTTAACATGTCCCCTTTTTACACCTTATAAACGCAACAATGTCTATAAATTTGCCTGCTCATGGATAGATTTCAAGTCATACAACCTTCGGTATTGCTTGCTCCATATGTAAAGCAATATTGGTTCGTAACAATGGAAAATGTTGTACAAAGTTCGCAGCGTCTTGTTCCGTTTGGTTGTACGGTGTTGAGTTTTCATCGTGGTAACCGCACTTATTCATCACTCAAAGGTGATTATTTGCCTCTATCGCATCTTTACGGTATAGCAACAGAATATACTGATCTTGTTTTTTCAGGTTACATTGATTTTATCTGTATTATTTTCCAGCCGACGGAAGCCGGATCGTTTTTTAGAATGCCTCTTGGCGAACTGAACAATAGTTATGTGCCAGTTGATGTATTGAGCGATCCGGAATTGCGTGAACTTGAACAACGCTTAAACGATATGCCGGATGATACGATGTGTGTCGGACTTATCGAACCATTTCTGTTACGTCGCATATATCAACTCGACGCATATAACAACAAACGGATAGCTGCTGTGATGGATTCTATCCGCAATGGCGAGACCGATGTCGACCGACTGGCCGAAACGGCATGTCTTAGTTACAAACAGTTCAAACGTATTTTTATGGAGCGTATCGGAACGAACCCGAAAAATCTTCTACAGATCGTACGTTTTCAAAAATTACATCGCTTACTGCAACAACATGTTGATATGACGGTGGTACAGTTGGCTTACGAATGTGGTTATTATGATAAATCGCATTTGATAAAGGAAGTGAAAGACTTTTCCGGATTTACGCCTGCCGAACTCCTCGAGGCTTGCGATCCAATATATTCCGATTATCACGCGTTATTCCGTTCAGCTTTTATTGACCTTCCTTCCGATTTTTTATCCACATAAAATAAAAATCATGATGAAGATTCTCATTTATGGCGCAGGAGTGATTGGTTGTACATATGCTTGGCAATTGGCTAAAGCGGGACACGATATCAGTATCTTAGTTAGAAAAAATAAGCGACAATTTATTGAAGAGAATGGTGTTAATATTCATTGTACGGATTTCAGAAATGGCAAAAAGACCATTGAAAACATTATCTTTCGTCCAAAAGTAACAGATACGCTATCGGTAGACAATGATTTTGAGTATATCATCGTTACAACCACCAATCTTCACCTGGAAGAAGTATTACCCATCCTGAAAGAATCAGCGGGAAAAGCCCACATTCTGTTCTTTCAGAATATGTGGTACGATGATTTTGAAAAAATAAGTAACTGGTTGTCTTCCGAACAATATTTTTTTGGGTTTCCTTTTATGGCAGGAGGAGGACGGAATGGAGAAGGGCTGGAGCCGATTATTTCCGGCTCCAAATATTCGAAAACAATACTCGGCGAAGTTACCGGCGAAATAACACCCCGGGTCAGGAAAATAGCGGGCGCACTGGAAGAAGCCAATATGAAACCATTCATTTCCAGCCAAATTGTGACGTGGTTAATACCGCATTGTGTATTTATTGCCGGATTTTCAGCCGGAATCATCAAAGCGGGAGGTACCATGGCAGACTTTGTCC
>JAVBMZ010000166.1:0-16356 GCA_031551935.1 Bacteroidales bacterium | reverse complement strand
GTCTGAAATTCATCATTCAAAAAATCAAACACATACAAAATAATTTGCATTAAAATTCGAAAAGGACATTAACTATTTTTAACAAAATTTAAATATCAAAATAACAATCATACTTCGACTTAAAAATACTCCTTAAAACTAGAAACATCAGCAGTTTTTACCTATTGATTACCAGTGCTATGTAAACAGAAATACACTACCAAACCGACAAAATACATTTGACACAGCACTAAAATATACCACTTAATTTCAACATGTAAGTTCTAGTAGGTGGTGTACCGGTTGACACAGTTAATGTTATTCCCATACCGACACCATTTGAACCTCCATAACCTGTTGGTTCAGGGTCAACTCCGTTGTCATTCTTCATGTAAAGTGAAAACAATACAAACGGACTCTGCCGATTCAAAGTCATTTGTAAGTGATTAATACATAGCAAGATAAATTACCTCATTCAATCTGTAGCATCAATGGCATTTCAACTCAAACCCCCTCTACTAATGTATCTTCATCATCAGAAGATGTTGAGACAAGTGGTAGATCGAACTAAATGACAAATGATGGTCACCATATGACAATGTCCAATCGGGAGATGACGCATCGGAAACAAAGATACGAATGGTATCACAATGAGCTTCTGAGGAAAAATTGACCACATATCCCATGCGCTCTAAGGCTCTTTGCGTCCAAAAATAGTTTCTTCCATTACCCGTAAGATGAATTGAATGCATATGCGGGTGTTTTATCTTAAACTCTCCCGTGTGATCGTCAAATTGCAACTTTGTTCCTTCAAATACACGTGCAAGCCGATGGTCAAGCACCAAATCTTCGGGGGCTCCTTCGTATAAATGCTCATCGACCATCAGCCATAATTTATCGGCTTCCTGCATAGCTATATTTAGGTCGTGCGTGGAAAATATGATGGTTTTCTTTTTTTGACGGGTCAAACGGCATAATAGCCGTATCACTTCATATTTATTGGGCATATCGAGAAAAGCAGTTGGTTCATCCAATAAAATCACTTTGGTATCTTGTGCCAAAGTCCTTGCAATCATTGCTCTTTGTCGTTCTCCATCGCTGATTTCGTACAAGTTTTTATCCGCCAAATGGGCCATATGAACCAATTGCATGGCTTCCTCCACCAGGACTTTATCCTGTTCCGTCAGTTTTCCAATCCAATTGGTATACGGGAATCGTCCATATGCTACAAACTGACGTACTGTTAAGTGTGATACACTAACCGACTCCGTTGATACAATGCTCAGTAGACAGGCTAATTCGTTACGTGAATACTGTATAAGAGGTTTTCCATCTATCAATATTTCACCGGACAGTGCGGGTTGCATGCGCGCAATGGTACGCATCAGAGTACTTTTGCCTATTCCGTTTCTCCCGATGAGAGCTATTAACTCGCATTCCGCTCCGGACAAGTTCAAATCTTGCAGCACCACCTTCCGGTGGTAACCGATCGCAAGGTGCGATAATGCTAAAAAATCTTGACGATACAATGAATAATTGGTTTATTGAGTACAGATATCTGGCAAAGGTAGTGTATATGATCCTTTTATGAAAGTCTGTTCCAATATCATAATTTATCCAAACGGTCAATAACGCCTTGTTAACAGATAGAAAATCAAGCTTTTGCAGTAATCCGCCAACAAAAAAGGCTTGCCGAATGATGAGCAAACCTTTGTGTTTACATTTAATAGAAAATTAATTGGAAAGTTTTAAACTGGATCTTTGTTTACTGACATTTTTCGATGATAATGAGTGGATATACAGATCACTACCATAATACCATTTTAGTCCGCTTTGTACAGCACTGGTCACTTCCCACGTCCTGGTGTTTCCTGAACTTGTATAAATATCATAGAGAAGATTCCATCCCTGCTTTACAGATATACTATAAAGATCGTTATACGTATAGCTATTTTCCGTGTAAGTGTCTGAAAGTTTGATGGTAGCATCCCGATCTGCATATATATACCAACCATCAATCGATGTATTTTCATTTCCATAATAGTAACGAAATTCATCTACGGGATCACCTGATTTGTATCCTTGAAAAACGATGTCGCCTATCTTAAGACCAGCATCACTTATCTTCGCTCCCTCAAAATAATCAGTCGCGTTATACAAGTATTGATCATCAACGGTTGCGGGTAAATTTAAAGTAAACCCGCCATTTGTATAATTACCGCTGGCCACCGTTTGGCCTATCCACCAATAATTGGAACCATCGTAATCTTCATCGAAGTCTATTAACGCTTTTACCACGTCAACGACTTGGTCATAGGAACTTCCATTTTCGACTACAGCTGTGATTTGGTTTCCTTCCACCATATTAGCTGGAGGAACATCATCGTCATCGTCTTTATTACAACTCATTAACACCACACCGGCACATAAACACAACATACTTAATAAGTACTTCTTCATCAGTTTTTCAGATTTTACTGTCCGTCAATTCCTAACCGGACGGATTAATTGAAAGGTCAAATGTTGAACGCGGAATTGCAAGATATTGTCATATCTACGAACAACTTATCATAATAAATTTATGCGATTTATATTTCTAGTCTCACATCTGTATTTTTCATTCCAAATATTCAGGGGCAATTAGTTTAAATGAAAATTATGGTGCACATACATATTCCACGGTATACACGTAAAATATGGTCACATTCTAATTATACGCACAAATGACGAAAAAAGTTACATGCAACTTGAATAATTTTTATGTAAAATATTAAAAATGAGAATCTTATGATTTTATCATTATCCGATATTGAATTAGTACTCGTGTCAGTAAAGTAGTGCTTTGTAGTTATGCATTAAGTTGAGAATATTACTTAATACAACTGGTTATATCAGAAATCATCTGCCCTTTACATCATCCTGTTCATATAAGATAATATATAGCATCCAATTACTTTAGTGAATGAACAGCAATTTAGTAACATGCGTTTTTGATCCATCGTCGTTGGTACAAAAAACCAAATAAACGCCTGTCGCTACCCTCCTGCCCTTCTGGTTGCATCCATTCCAAACAGCCTGCCCGCCTAATGTCCGCGTCTGGTATACCAAATTCCCGGCCACATCGGTAATTTTCACATTAGCATCCTTAATCAGGCCTGTAATCGTTATTTCCCCTTGATATTCGGGACGTACAGGATTGGGAAAAACATACACATTGCCAAAATCTTCACCGCTTGAAACAGCGTCGCCACGATAAGCGACAATACCATATTCCGTAGCGAAAAATACTTCGCCCGTTTTATCATTGATCGCGATGTCATGCACCTTATTGGAAAATAACGGGCTATTATCGACTGTAAAATGTGATACTTCGCCTACATTATTTTCTGAAATAAGAAATACACCGCCTGTTTCTGTTCCGAACCATTTACGGTCTGCGCCATCTATAGCTACGGACAATATGTTTTCTGAGCCCAGTAAAGCATACCAATGGCTCGGTTCATCGGTGCCGGTACGAACAGGATGCACTCCCTGGGTACCAACTCCCCCTAATATTTGCGAAGGATTTCCATAATAAACAGGCCCTTGGGCTGTACCTACCCAAATAATACCGTCAGGTGTATTGACCACAGCATTATTCCGCTCTATCGGGGAAGTTCTCGTATAATTATACGGCATAAACCGGATGGTACCTCCTGTTTGTCCCCGTTCGGAAGACGTTTTATCGAAAACCCATAATCCCGCATTACGAAGAGGCGTCCATATTTGCTGGTAATTGTCCTCCACGAATCGTCCCATACTGTACCCAGCTTGCCATTGGAGTCCTTTCCATGTACCGTTCGCCAAGATACTGGCATTCTTATCATTACTCACCCACAATTTATTGTCTGTGTCCATCAATACGCCTCCGCAATCATCGGTCATCAGCGTACTATTGACCTGTGTATATCGCGCGGTCATCAGCCCATTCTCATATACATACAAACCGCCTCCCCACGAAGACACATAATAGACACCAGGTTGGTTACCGGAGATATCCACATCTGTAAAATCATAGGCTCCCGCCGGCCTGATGCTGGTCCATTGGTTACTATAAAAAGTATGTATCTCACCTTGAAGGCCTAAAGCATTTCCTTGGGCATCTCTTCCCCCGCTGGCCACCAACAACCGGTCAGACTTAAATCGTAAAGCAGCTGCATTATTGGAGGATGGCCCATTAGGCAGATGAAATGATATGGAAGTTGCTGACTTCCATTGCACCAAACCCTGCCGGTTATCTGCTATCCAACATGCACCATTAGCATCCAATGTTGCACCGCGAGCCATTACAGAAAGATCATTATAGGATTGTATGTTGCTTATCAGGGTATTGGTCACAGCATCATATATCAAAACAGCGTCCGATTGACTGATTAATAAATGATTACCTGATATGGTGAGGCTATAAATATCCGACAATGAAGAAGGGAGAGACATCTGTGTCCATGTGGAACCATCATACCTGACCATGCGATTATTTGCATCGCAGGCATATAAAAAGCGCTCTGATGATACTATCTGCTTGAAAGAACCTGTAGCATTCGGCACATTACTAACCGGTTGCCACGAAGAAAAATCAATCAGCACCTGGCTCCGACTATCTGCTTTCTTAATTCCTTGTGCTGTTGCTGCATAAAAATACCCGTCATATTCCGTCATGGCAAATACTTCAAGTACTGTACCTCCATCGCCTATCACATATATATCGCCAATCTGCCGTGCCTTGATATTGACCACCACAATGCCGAAGGAACACGATAAGTACGCATACGTATCCGTCACATAAATATGATTGATACGCTTATCGGTATATATTCCGTTATGTTTGATATCCGGAATATGGTATACTTGATTATCAATGATTACATCCAAATTGCCATTTGCATAACCTACCATTACCGAACGAGCGGAAGCCGCATACTGTAAAGCAGTAACACCTACATCGCCCAGACCATTCACCTTGGTCAATTTATCCATGTTACGGTTCGACATGTCGTAAACACATATCCCTACTCCATTGCTGCAATATACCTTAGTTCCAGACACGGCCACATGTTCGGCAGTATTCCACGAAAGGTGATCACGCCATGCCCCCACAGGAATTTGCCCATAGACAACAATGAGCGGATAACCAATTATAGATAATATCAACAATAAGAATCCTTTCATCCAAGATGTATTGAATCATGAACGGCCTAACGCCGCAGCAAATTTCTGAAACGCCCTTGATCGATGACTGATCCGGTTCTTTTCGTCCAAACTCATTTGCGCAAAAGTAATTGAATACCCATCCGGAAGAAAAATCGGGTCGTAACCAAACCCCTCATCACCTGTTGGTTGTTCGATAATACTTCCGTTAACCATTCCTTCGAAAAGATATTCTTGGTGATTCGCATCAATGTATGCGATGACTGTACGAAAACGAGCTTCTCGATTGTTTTGACCTGCCAATTCTTGCAATAATTTGGCCATATTAGCTTTGGCGCGTTCTTCTTGAGAGCCTTTTTCACCGGCATAACGTGCTGAATATACTCCCGGGTCTCCACCCAACGCCTCCACTTCAAGTCCCGTATCATCAGCAAAACACGGCACCTGATACCGTTGATGAATATAACGCGCTTTTTGTAAAGCATTTCCCTCCAATGTCGCTTCTGTTTCAGGGATTTCTCCCGTAAAACCAATATCAAAAAGATTTTTTATCTGAATATGAGCAGGCAACATGGCCTGTACTTCCTCCAATTTATGCCGGTTGGCAGTTGCAAACACCAAACAATCACTCATAAAACTCGAACATCATTTGTTTTTGGACAATCATCATATATACAAGGTCACCAACATCCAGTTGTTTCATCTATGTCACTGGTATTCCATTCAACCAAGAATCAAATAAGCAACCGTAGAAAGTGTCGCCAACACTGCACCAATAAGACTTTCATATGGTATCAATTTAAGACGTTCCTTCAAATCTACCTGTGTGCATCCGGCAGTCGCGTGAAAAAACGAGCCATGTGGCAGATGATCCAAGACAGTAGCTCCCGCATTAATCATGGCTGCTCCCCATACCGCACTAATTCCGGCGGCAAGAATGGTAGACGAAAATGATGCAGAGGCAACTGTTGCGCCTGCTGTGGTGGAAGCGGTAGCTGCGGACATTAATGCTCCAGATACCGGAGCTATCAATACATCGCCCATTCCTGCTGCATTCAATCCTTGTAATATCCAATCTTTCAATGTTGATTGTTTTATAATACCCGCAATAGTACCTGTACCAACCAATAATACTGCAATCACCGACATTTTTTCCAACCCATAAGCAATGGATTCCTTAAATATCTTTTGCTTACCCATACATAATACACCAACAATACCACCAACAGGTAAAGCGATCAGCGGATCAATATTGATACCTGCAATCGGACGGAGCGCCAACAAAACAATGGTCACTACAGGGCCAATAATACTTGCCCAAAAAGGTGGCAAATCGCTATGTTCGGCAAGGCCTGCCTCGGTCACTTTTTCACCATGCAACTTTACATAACGGAGCAGTACCATCAATACCAGTAAGCCCAAAATAGCAGGAGCAAGGTTAGCAAACATCACCGAAGGAAGCGGTGCCCCCATATTTTCGGCAGCAATAATCGTATTGGGATTTGGAGATATGATATTACCGCATTTCCCACCACCAATCATCGACAAAAGCAGTTTCATTTTGGACATATCCATTTTTTGGCCCACTGCCAATGCAATGGGAGCAATGGTGATAACGGCCACATCGATAAATACACCAATGGCAGTAAGTATCATTGTGGAAAGCGCCAAGGCAAAAAGAACATTACCATGTCCTAATTTACGGACAAGTGTTTCGGCAATACGATAGGCGGCGCCGGTCTTGACCAACACGCCAGACAATACTCCTGCTGTGAGGATACGAACAATGGCTGGTGTAACATCTTTGACACCGTCGACCATCACATTTACCGTAGTTACTAATCCTAAACCACCAATCAATCCGCCGACTAATGCACCAAGTATAAGACTATAAGTCGGATTGGCTTTACGAATAATTAAAAAAACAGTTAACAGAAGCCCTAAAAGGGCGCCAATTGCGGTCATATGAGGTTAATTTTGATGGACTACTTTTTATTTCTAATGGGTGATTTTTTATTCCTGATGGATTATCTCTGATTTCTAATGGATGATTGTCTATTTCTGATAGATGATCTCTCATTTCTGATGGACGATCTCTGATTTCTAATGGATTATTTCTTATTTCTAATTGATGACTATCTATTTCTGATGGATTACTCCCTATTTCTGATAGATTATTGTTGATTTCTGATGGATGATCTCTGACTTCTAATGAATGATTGCATCAATTATCAATTACTGATGAACCATTGTTTCTGCCAATGAAACAACTGAATCACCGTTTGCCGGATATTTTGCTGTGCAACATTCTTGTCCATTGCTTCTTGCAGAGACATTGGCCGTTGGATGACAGAAAAAACGCCACAGATTCCAATACGGTTCATCATTTCCGCATGTTCTACATTTCCTGCCAAAGCAATCACTGGTATATGGTGAATGGCTGCGGTCTCAGCGATTCCCTGAGGCGCTTTACCCATTGCTGTCTGTGCGTCTATACGGCCTTCTCCGGTAATGACCAAATCAGCGCCGGATAACAAATGATCAAAATTTAATGCGTCTAACACCAATCGAATACCCGGTTGTAGCTGGGCACCAAGAAAGGCAACCAAGCCGCCACCCATTCCACCGGCAGCTCCTGCTCCCGGTAATTGCTCAATATCCTGATGTAGTTGTGTTTTCACAATATGAGCAAAATGCTTTAATCCACGGTCAAGTGTTTCTACCATCTGTGGATTGGCCCCTTTCTGTGGCGCATAAACATATGCTGCCCCATGCTGCCCTGAAAAAACATTATCGACATCACAAGCTACTTTAAACTGAACATTATCCAGTAAACGATTTCGCGATGAAATATCAATAGTAGCTACTTGCTCCAACATCTGTCCACCTTGCCCAAGCTCTTTACCATCTTTATCAAAAAACCGATATCCTAAAGCTTGCAACATACCTGTACCTGCATCATTAGTGGCACTTCCGCCGATACCCAAAATAAAGTGTATACAACCATGATGCAATGCATCAGCAATCAACTGTCCTGTCCCATATGTGGTTGTCACCATCGGATTGCGTTGTTGTTCCGGCACTAAAGGCAACCCGCTGGCAGCAGACATCTCAATAACAGCTGTCCTACCATCGCCCAAAATACCATACTGGGCCCGCATAGGACGCATTAACGGATCGCATACTTCAACCGTACGCATCTGCCCTTTGGTTGCCCACACCAAGGCTTCTGTGGTGCCTTCGCCTCCGTCTGCAACAGGCACTTTTAGCACCTCACATTGCGGATAAACATGCTTGATACCATCTTCAACTATCTCCGCCACTTCTAAAGAACTCAAACATCCTTTGAATGAATCAATGGCTAGAACTACCTTTTTCATGTACTAATTGCTTAATTTATTACACCGGGATCAGACGTTAGTGCATGACAATGAGTGAAATTTGGTGATCATATTCATTTCATATGATCACCCTTTATGCCATGTATGCCATCACCACCTTGCTTTACCAATGAGCTACCGGACATTCCATCGTTGCTCGACGTTGGTTCCAATTTGAACAAGGACAAAGATATGATATACTTCATAGAATGAAATAAAATTTCAAAACAGTTTTTAAAAATCTATATGGTTCTTAAGTAAATTCTGTATCCTTGTACTTCAATACTGCCGAGTGAAGCCACTGGTAGGCCATTAGGTTCATAATCCAAAGTGCAGGTTGATTCTGCAACTAAACCGAAAAAATTGCCGGGAAATGGCTCTTTTTAAAGAACTATCGTCTGTTTCACGAATACACAATCCGAAACAAGGGTTTCGTTGGAATTAGTTACGAAAGTATAGGTCAACCCATTGATGTCGTACGAAAGTTCATATGCAGCACCTGTTGCACCAGTGGTTGACGACGAGAAAATTGTTTCTTCGTATGCACCATAACCCATTTTTCGGATAATATCGGGCAATTTATCGCCAATTTTTGCTCCTTTCAAGCATGCAATACGATCAATATTCAGCAACTTAACATATTGTTCTTGACTATCGTCCGTACAGTATAAAGTAAGGCCTTCGAGTTCATATACTACTGTGTTAAGGCCTGTTGAATAGCCATCCGAGCTATCGAATTTCATAAAAGTCATGCAAAGACTAATTGGCGTGTGTATCACTGCTTGCAAATATTCCTCGTCCACTATTACAGGTGCAATTTCCGAAGGGTTATCCAAACTTACACTCATCTGTGGGAGCAGATAATATTCTCCTGCAGGTTCATCGGTGCCTGACTCAAAAATAGGATAAAGATAAAGTCTTATACGATGTTGTTGTTCGTCTTTTGTTATAAAAAAAGACCATCCGCTACCGGCATAATAGTTAGAATACCAGGCAATCGTTCCTTTAGGGGCAATGGGAGCAGAAGCCATATCTTTTTCTTTCGTGACGATTCCCCAAAGGTTGTCCATTACATTTTCCCTCAACAGGATTTTCTCAGATCCTTTCTCTTTTACCACAAAATAGACGTCATAAAGAGGGATTTCGGGCGAATATTCGTTGTTCATTGGAATTGTATCCAACAAAAATTCCAAATTGTCACTGGGAATGACCGACACAATCTTTGTTGCTACACGAGGCGATTTGCTTTGCGAACAGGAAAAAACAAATAGTGCCACCATCAGTACATAAGTGAACGTTTTCATATATACAAAAGGAGTATGTTAAGGTTGATAAATATTTTATTCATCTAAAAAAGGGACTTTTTCCATCCCTTACAATCACACTGATTAATATAAACCATGGATTTTATACAATAAAACTTACAAGAGTAATGGTTTTGCTTGTTGTAAAAAAACTCATACAAGTTTTGACTATGAATACCACAAGCAGCAAGGAATTTGACCCTAGTCAGGTAAAATTTCAAATCAGTTTTGAAATAAATAGCGTTTTTCCTCTATTAAATAGCTATTTTTCACTATTTAGTAGCTTTATTCAGCTATCAAATAGCTATTTTCAACTATTCTATCGCTATTTTTAGCTATAAAGTAGCGATAAACCACTATTTTTTAATGTACATGCAACTTGTATTGTCTGCCATTTCTGATACGCACTTGTTACCAGTTCATTATAATTCCGTGATCAAAACGGAAAGGACAAAATTATCCGGTTCAGGCTTTACATAATATTTGTCCATTTTAACATTATAGGATACATTTTGGTCTACGATATCAAAAGCTTGATAGGTGCTTTCGCTGATCTGGTGCTCACTATTCGGACTTATTCCAAAATGCTTTTCGGCTTCACCAAAGTTTTCGACAACGTGGTAACCATTTTTCCTCAGTATTTCTTTTACTTCTTCAGCTAAAATGTACGAATCGTCATCACTTCTTTTATCCAGATGGGATTCTATTAATGCTTTCAAATTTTTCATACGGGTATACTTTATCATATTATCATACCAGAAATTCGTCCGGAACGACACAGGTTCTCTGATACTATATAAAGCAAAAACAAGCTGCTTTTGTTTATTCGGGCATTAAAATGGATACCCGATGGCCAGATACATCGCCGAGTTGTGTTTGAAACTTTCGAAAAAAGTCCACCGGTTACCTTCTGTACGGGCAGGATCGTAGACGCGTTTGCCGCCATCCACACGAATAATCAAAAAACTGAGATCAAAACGGATGCCGACCCCACACCCTATCGCCATTTCGCGGTAGAAAGTATTCCACGCAAATTGTCCACCTGTTTGGTTGTCGTATTCGCGAATAGTCCAGATATTTCCTACATCCACAAAAGTGGCAAATTCCAGCCATTTTACCCATTTATAGCGATACTCAGCGCTAAGAGCCAATCGAATATCTCCTACATGGGTAGCAGGATTTCCTTCATCTCCGTTATAGGAACCAGGGCCCAAATGACGCGTACTCCAACCTCTAACACTATTGGGACCACCTGCAAAATAACGTTTCTCAAACGGGAGGATATTCGAATTTCCATACGGATAAGCTATTCCCATCGCCATATGGGTAGCCAAGGTGTGTTTAGAGGCAAGCCGAAAGGTTTGTGCAAAATCAATATCCCCTTTCAGATACTGAGCAAAGGGATTACCAAGAATGCTGTACTGTCCGTCATCTGATTTTTTGGCCCCAGACAAACTAAAAATGGCATCAAATAGATTCCCTGACGATTCAGCAAGAAAGCGTAGCGTATAGAGTCTTCGTTTATATCTTCCCACATCCGAGTTACTGTAAATCAAACTATAGCCCATTCCTACCGTAAACACATTTTCATAACTAAACCGTGTCAGCGAATTGATATCTTGTGCCAAATAAACTTTAAACGTATCTGACATCCAAGGCATCATTACATAGTTGATATCAACCAAGCTGACCGTATGGCTAACCGTACGATCCTCATTATCCATTTTTTGTTTCCAATTCAGGCTAAAAAAATCACGGGTATATTCAGGACGCTTCTGGATGTCAAATCCAATAGCATATTCTGAACTGACCATAAACCGTTGTTTCAATTGTTGCCTAAGCAAGGGAAGGTGTGCCTGCGGAAAGCTCAAAGACGCCCCCGCTCCCGCCTCATAATAATTGTGCGTTAATATGTCATCCGAACTCCCATTCACAAATTCGTACGCACCACGTAGTTTGATATTAAGCCGTTCGCCACCGTTAAACAGGTTATAATGGTTATATGCCAAATTAACAGCCACACCAAGGTTACCCGCCTGATTGGTACCATCGATTCCCACTTGTGTACCATGGATGTTACCAGGGGTCAACTGTATTCTACAATCAAGCATAGCTGTATCACCCACCATCACCTCAGTGTAACGTATACTGGTACGACTCACACAGCCAAGCTGATTGATATGATTGTAGGTTTGTCTGTCGCGCTGCTCACTATAGATACCTCCAGTCTGCAACAACACATTCTTACGAAGAACAGATGGCCGCAAAAAATGTGTGCTATCGTAAAAGATATGTAATCCATCATACCGTATCGAATCCTTGGTTTTGAAATGAATCTTGGCAAAAGGATCATATCCGCTAAACACATCAATATGGCGGATATAATATAATTTAGGTGGAACACTGTCGCGTAACGTCATAGTCAAATCCACCTGATGCGACATCAGGCTGGTATCTGCCAGGTAACCCATGTTATCTTCCGTCGAAGTATAATAACCTACGTTACGCAATAACTGGCTTACTTTGGTAAGTTCGGTATCGAGCTTATCCATCGCAAAGATAGTACCTGAATTAATTTCCGAACGGTCACGCCGTTTACGCCTCACCAAAATAGAATCAAGACGATCGTCTTTCATATCAACATCATATTCGCGTACGCGGTATGGCTCCTTACTGGTAATCCGGTAAGTGACTTTCATTTTTTTACCGGTTGTGTCCAGTTTCGCTTCAACATGAGCATTTAAAAATCCGCTATTGGCCATCTCTATGCGGATGTTTTTGACGGATTGTTCTGTCAGTCTATCATTGTATATCACAGGAGGATCTCCAATTTTTCGCACCAACCAACGACTGGTATCTCCTTTCAACCAGTTATATATCCGTAAGCTAAATCTCGGATCATTGGGACGTTGTTGTATATATGATCTCATGCCAGATTTACTCACTTCCTTGGTATCAAGTTCCAAGTTTGTTTGATACAACAAGTATTTACCTTCTGGAACACGCCTGGTAATATCACAGGAAGAAAATAGGAACACCAGCATACAAGAGATAAACCATCCTCCCCGAACTAAACTTATATGCCGGAAACCAAAGTTCAGTGAATTGGATCCCCGCAAAGACAAACAGCCGAAACATGATAGAGAGCAATGGCAAAGTTTTCTCATCATTTATCCTTTTTTATCCGTTTGAATAAATCTCGAAAACGTTTCGCTTCGCGACGATACAATAATCCTACGCCTTGTGTAGTTTGCGATTGTGCCTGATCATAGTACTGATCGTTGGTAACATTGTACATTTTTAGCACTACATTGCCCGATTTGGTTAGTTTATATTGTACGTCAAAATCGCCCGTAAAATTGGTATTGGATGTGGACGTATTGGTTGCCGAATTTTTATAACCGATATTACTGGTCACAATCAGACGGTTGTTGAATAGTCTGGTAGAAATATTCACATCCATTTCAAGATTTGAAACGTCGCCATCCTCAGAATGTAACTCAGTACCAATAGTCCAATTATCACTCAATACGCCGTCCAAAAGGTGGTTCAATTGCGTGGTGATGGCGGATGAAGCTAAAGATGTCCAGATATTATTTCCTGCCGATTTGGATGCTTCTGTATCAGCCGGAGGGTAGAAAGTCCCGGCGACCAACAGATATGCAATTTCTTTGAGTTTAATTTCGTCATTTGGCATCAAGGCATCAGCCTTCCGCTGTATGGTTTCATCTTCATCGGGGAAGATAATCGCATAACCGACGGTCATTTTATCCAGACTTCCCGACACGCGAATATGACACTCCGTATTTACACGATTCCGGGATACTCCTTCAAAAACCGTTGGATCAAGCGATAACAAATCCGCACGTAGTTTATATACTGCGGTGATGTCGAACTCTGTAGCCTTAGGAGCGCCTTTGAACGTAACGGTACCGCCCGGTTGGACAATGAACGTTCGTGTAGCAATATTGGTAAGTGAAACCGTGCATTTTCCTTCCGACACTTTGTACTCACCCAATAAATCCATATTCGAATTGGCCATATTATAGGAAAAGTCTATCTTTCCGGCACCTTTAATAGTCGCTGCATCTTTTGTTCTTGGATTGTATACCGCATTTAATTGCAATTCAGGCGTTATTTCCATAGCCAATTGTAACTTAATCGGCATTTTTGACATGGGTATCTCAGGGGTTATCGCCTTTATTCCCGACTCGGACAACAAGGACAATGAATCCCTGCTGACAAAAGTAACACTCTTGTATTGACGAGCTTCACTGGCACGTTCCTCGGGTATATTGATAAACACTTTTGCATCGGGACTGTTTTTTACAGCTATTTTCACCGTCAGGTCTTTATCCGAACCCGATGTTTCTATGGAGCCTGTCAAACGTAATGTACCATAAAAAAGGCTGTCGGTCTGCTGCAAGTTGTTTAACAGCAAGAAATCTTGTAACTTCATAGTCAATGAAGGGCGAATATTGGTGAAAGCCGTATGCAATATTTCTCCATTGATGATAGCTGGTTGTTGATTTTCATCTATGATACGGAAATCTCTCATGACGAAACGATCTGACTGTATTTGTATGGAATCCGAAATACGGTATTGAACATGAAGCATGCTCACACCAATGTTAGCGCCTTTCAAAGCTACCATACCCGACAAAGCAGGTGATTTTATGCGTCCATCAGCCTTGATCCGTGCAGCCAAAGTTCCTTGTATATCATATAACAAATCTTTGGTATACGGAGTCATCCAAGTTAATTGAATATCATGTATATCGGCACTTAGCGCTAAAGAATCTTTTTTCGGAAATATAGTTCCCCTAATCACAGAGGTCTGTGCATTTTCACGTGACAACTCTGCCCGTACCAAAAGAGCATTGAGACGTTGACTCCAACTGCTCGACAAATCCAGTGTCCCGACAGGTTGACGTTCAAATGTGATACCCTTAACAGAAAAACCCTCTGTAAGAATACGTGGCGATGTGAGTAATTGGTTGGCTACAATATTACCATTGATTTCGCCTGTTAAGTTGATTTTCAGATCGATGGACTTTGCCAATGTTTCGATTTGTACCTTACCAAAACTTACCCGTAGCGTATCTTGCTCGTTAGGAGACACGCGTCCGTTTATTTTCAGGAATTCATCTTCAGAAAGCCCTATTTCAAAATTATCAACTTCATAACTATTGCCTTTCATGGCCAATAAAGCTTGTCGAATATGAAGGGTTTGATTATTGAATCGAAGTATCGATGGAAAAAGATAAATAAAGATATTCGGCAATTTTTGCCCTTCTACTTTTACGTAACTGGCGGCCAATCCAATTTCTCCACCCGATGTAACGCCTGGAGTATAAAGATTATATTTCGCGTTGAGATGCAGGCTGTCCGTAAATGTCTCCACGGCAAGTTCCAGATGCATTGTATCCACCACTCCGAAACGGATAGTACCTACATCGAGACGTAACCTCCGGTTAATCGTATCAGCTTGCAATGATAATCGACTACCTCTCAGTACCACATCATCAATGGTTATTTCCGGAACATCAGCCTTTAGCGCCATATGTTCTTTTCTACTACAATACGAGGCTTCAAAATTTGCCTCCTCAGTGATCGCCAAAGGTGCCGACAACAAACTCACCCATTGTCCCGTATTGCGTATCCAAACATGTACATTCAGGCTATCGTTGGCCACGCTTTGAACATTGACAGGATGGATAAAGTTTGGAAAATATACTGCCAATGTATTTTGGAACGATTTTGCAATGGTATGTACTGCAAACTGTCCATCTACACCAACCTTGAGCAGTGCCGACTGTAAATTGAAGTTTTTTATGAAGCCTTCGGAAGCTTCATAATCTAAGTTGATAGCTTCTAAACTCGCCGCTCCCTGAGCTGTGGCAAAGCGTATACTATCTAATTCCAAAGCAGCATGCATCTTTTCAACATCAAAACCCTGAATATCAGCTTTCATACTTACAGACAAATCGGCATCTTTGTAGGTAGGTGTCAAATTCAATTTGTCGGGCTTCAAATGAGTTGTTTTTGCATAGATAGAAGCGGTCGGTGTGCGTGAAAAATTGGCTTTAGCTTGTATCAACAATGGTGCATAACGGTCACGACTCAATAATTGTAGATTCATATCGTCACCCACATAATCCGCTGATATGGTAATGTTGCTATAAGCGTATTGATGAAAATCGAATCTTCCAAAATCCACATCTGCTTTGGCATTGATACGCCCTGTACTATCAACATTACCGGAAGTCGCCAACGAAAGACTCACCAATCCAAATTCCTGATGATTGTTCAACAGGGTTTTCAGGTCAAAATCATTGGCCAACATTTTCAGATCAAAACGAGTCTCGCCTGTTCGAAATGTATAACCAGCCATGCCATTGATATCCAACTTTCCCGCAGGAGTGGATATTGCTGACATATGTAATGCCAAACGAGGTAAAGTACCAGCAATGTTGCCCGTCAGGTGTATACCTTCCGTATGTACA
>JAVBMZ010000101.1:0-16617 GCA_031551935.1 Bacteroidales bacterium | reverse complement strand
TATCCGCAATGCGCTTGTATTATCGAAAAGTAGCAGTACCGTTGATACGGATTCAATGACGCGTGCGCAGTTGGATAAAAAATACCGGCTGTCGGACATTATCGGTAAATCGCCTGCATTGATGGAGGTGCTCAAAACCGTGGTGCGCATCAGCCCGACCAATGCACCGGTTTTGATCACAGGCGAAAGCGGAACCGGGAAGGAGCTGATTGCCGAAGCGATCCACAACAACAGTCCCAGAGTCAAAGGCCCCTTCGTGAAGGTAAACCTTGGCGGAATTTCGCAGTCTTTGTTCGAAAGTGAAATGTTCGGGCACAAAAAAGGCGCCTTTACTGATGCCATTACTGATCGGAGAGGACGGTTCGCATTGGCCGATGGGGGTACTATTTTCTTGGATGAGATCGGCGACCTCGATCTCGCCTCGCAGGTAAAGCTGTTGCGCGTATTGCAGGAACAAACCTTCGAAATGTTGGGCGACAGCCGACCGCAAAAAATCGACGTCCGCGTGATATGCGCCACTAACCGCGATCTTTCGGCAATGATCGAACAAGGACTTTTTCGCGAAGATCTTTTCTACCGTATCAACCTGATACAGATACACCTGCCGCTTCTTTGCGATCGGGGCAGCGACATTGTGCTGCTGGCGCAATATTTTGCCAACCGCCTCACCACAGCCAACAACCTTCCTCCCGTGAGCTTTTCCGACGATGCGGTGAAATTCCTCAAAACGCATCCTTTCCATGGTAACATCCGAGAATTAAAAAACTTAGTGGAACGAACTATATTAATGTCAGGTAAAGAAGAAATCGGCGCAGATGATTTCAGCATATCCGCTCCCACTAAAAAAACGCAGGGACAGTTGTTGCAAATCGGGACATTAGACGATATCGAACGGCACTCCATCCTCGAGGCCATGAAGACCTATCACGGCAACATGTCGAAAGTAGCCCAAGCTTTAGGATTAAGCCGCGGCTCACTTTACCGCAGGTTAGACAAATACCATATTGACTATGAGCGTTAGAACACGGTTCCTGGTTTGGGCAATCATCATCCATTTGCTGATGGCGGCACTATGTATATTTGCTTTTCGCGATAACGTAAAATGGTTGTTGTGGTCGGAACTATGCATTGTTGTGTCGGCAGGCGTTTGTGTATGGATATGGCATAGCCTCTCCAAAGCGGCCAAAGTATCGGCTTCGTGCTTAGATATGATCAACGAACAGGATTTTTCGTCGCAACTGCGCCATGTGGGTTACCCCGAGGCCGACCGCATGGTTGATGTGTACAACCGCATGATCGGTGAATTGCGGGAACAACGGCTACAGGTACGCGGGAAAAACCAGTTTTTAGACTTGCTGATCGAAGCATTACCCATGGGAATCATCATCTTAGACTTCGATATGCTGGTTACATCAGTTAATCCCGCTGCGGCGAAGTTCTTGCAAATACCCGCCACCAAACTCATCGATCATCGCTTAGAGGAATTCAACCATGTATTGTCACGGGCTATATCCGCCTTGTCGGAAGATACATCCCAGGTAGTGGAAGTGGGAGGTATCAACCGATACCGTTGTAGCCTCCAATCGTTCATCGATCATGGATTCCGTCACCCCTTCATATTGATCGAAGAACTGACAAACGAGCTGGTCGCTGCCGAAAAACGTGCTGCTGAAAAGGTAATCCGCACCATGTCACACGAGGTGAACAACACGTTAAGTTCTATCAATTCAAACCTATCGGTATTGCTGGGCTTTGAGAGTTATTTTCCTGCGAATCTTCGCCCCGATATTGTCCGGGCATTACGACTATCCGCCGAGCGAAGTGATAACCTGTGCCGGCTGGTTTCGGCGTTTGCCGACATTGTAAAACTGCCGCCTCCCCGGTTGGCTCCCGTTCAATTGAACACCGTCGTACAGAACACTATCGGCTTGATGCAAACCGATTTTTTAAATGCAGGTGTCAATTGTGTGGTGCAACTATGTCCCATATCGCCTATCATAACAGCCGATTCCGTACAAATGGAACAAGCGCTGATTAATATCCTGAAAAATGCAATGGAAGCAAGCATCACAACAGGAGGTGAGGTAACCGTGATCACCATCAATCATCCAGCCACATTGACTGTTAGGGATACCGGTTGCGGCATTCCTGCAGAACTCCATCGCAAAATCTTTACACCATTTTTTACTACCAAATCTGGAGGACAAGGTATCGGATTGATGCTGGTCTGCGAGATATTACTCAATCATAAGTTTATGTTTGATTTGGAGACAAAAGATGGTTTTACGGAATTCAGGATTGTGTTTTAGTACCAACTAAAATTGCTTTTTCGAAAAAAGATGTGGTATTTTATAAAAAAAACACAATGATTTGATTATAAAAATATTACATTGAAAAATCTAATTTAGTTGGCAACTTCACATAAAATCCAGATTCACCATTGTAGGTCAATTTCAAGCTGTTGCGGTTCATTGGAATTGTTGTCCTGTAAATTGGACACGCCAATACCTAATAGCCGGATGCCCTTATTTTCAATAGGGATTTCATCTATCAAACTGCGCGAAACTTGTTGCAAGGTTGTATAGTCCTTGATAGCTGCACTCACAGTCCGACTGCGCGTAATAGTTTGAAAATCATTAAACCGCACTTTCAGAGTTACCGTTTTTGCTTGTTGTTCCAATTCCTGCATATCTGCGAACAATCTTTTTTCTAACCGGTATAGTTCGGTAATAATGGCAAATCGTGTAGTTAAATCGTTCTGAAATGTATTCTCTACACTGATAGATTTACGGATTCGCTCGGGTTCCACTAAGCGACGATCAATGCCTCGGACAATATCATAAAAAAAGAGTCCGCGTTTACCAAATATCCTGATCATTGCATCTAAACTAAGTGCGTACAAGTCAGAGCCTTTATATATTCCCATTTTACGTAGTTTGTCTGCAGTAATTTCTCCTATCCCATGAAATTTGCCTATATCCAGCGCTTGTATAAATCCTACGGCTTGACGAGGTTCGATCACAAAAATACCATCCGGTTTATTGACATCTGAAGCCATTTTGGCCAGAAACTTATTATATGAAACACCTGCAGAAGCTGTTAGCCGCGTTTCCTCTTTAATACGTTGTTTGATTTCGAGCGCTATGCGCGTCGCAGAGGTCATCTCTTTTTTATTGCTGGTGACATCCAAATAGGCCTCATCTAAGGACAATGGCTCTACCAAATCGGTATATTCATAGAAAATATGGCGAATTTGACGAGAAACTGCTTCATAAACCTCAAACCGGTGGGGCTGAAAAATAAGATGCGGGCATTTACGTTGTGCCACCATCGACGGCATGGCAGAATGTATACCAAACTTACGCGCTTCGTAGCTGGCTGCTGCCACTACTCCCCGGGGCGCAGCTTGTCCAACAACTACCGGTTTACCTCGAAGCTCGGGAAAATCACGTTGCTCAATAGATGCATAAAAAGCATCCATATCCACGTGTATTATCTTATGTACATCCATGTTGCAAAAATAACGTTTATCCCATTCGAATTTATCACCAGCAACATACATTGTGATCGCAGGGCAATCGCATCAAAAATTAAGATCCAATGATTCGGGATTTATGGAATTTTTGAATTGTAGAATTTTGAATTAGAAATAAAAAACATTGATGATAAAATTAACGCAGCATAAAAATAGCTAAATTTAGCTATTTTATAGTGAAAAATAACTATATAATAGCTAAAAATCGCTATAATATTGTCAAAAAAAGCTATTTTTATAATGGAGCATATTATCATGCTACATGGTATGGTGCAGCAAAAACCTTATCCTCAGAAAAATATTAAAATTTTGAATCAGAAATCATCTATCATCATATCACTATTTTTATATCTTTGCACGATACTCATTTATTATCAAGTACTGGTAAACCAGTTGACCAAATATATTGTACCCATGATTATGAACACACGAAGAGATTTTTTAAAGAAGGCTGCTATGGGAAGCGCTATGTTAAGCATTCCCAGCATAGTGGCTTCGGCGATGAACCTGCCGTCATCATCGAAAATAGTTTTACAAAAAAATGATGTCATTCTATTTCAGGGAGACTCTATTACCGATGCTGGCCGCAACAAAGAAACAAAGACCCCGAATACTTCCCCAATGATGGGAAGTGGATATGTCATGCTGGCAGCCGGAAAACTGTTATACCAATATGCCGAAAAAGAACTTACCATATATAACAAAGGGATTAGCGGTAACAAAGTGTATCAATTGGCTGATCGTTGGAATACCGATTGTATAGATTTGAAACCAAATGTATTGAGCATTCTGGTGGGAGTGAACGATTTTTGGCATACAAAATCCAGCAATTACAAAGGCACCTCAAAAAAATATGAGGATGATTATCGGGCTTTGATTCAACGTACCCTCACCGCTTTACCCAATGTCAAATTGATTGTTGGCGAACCTTTTGCTGTTACGGGCATTAAAGCAGTGGACGATACCTGGTTCCCTGCCTTCGACGAATACAGAGCAATTGCCCAGCGATTGGCATTGGAATTCGATGCTATTTTCATACCATATCACACTATCTTTAACGAAGCACAGAAACGAGCTCCCGGTGTATACTGGACGCACGATGGCGTTCACGCTTCATTGGCAGGAGCGCAATTGATGGCTCATGCCTGGATGCAAGCTGTGGAATAGACATCAACCGAAATATTGACATTATTGGCATACATTCATGAGTGTATGTTAATAACTATTTGTCTTTTGCGTACCATGTTCTATTTGTTTCGTTTATTGCAATATCTTGTCCTTTGGTGGATAATTGTTGTGATATTTCGGTAACATTATTGGTTTCTTTTCGTATAATAGGAATGTTATCTAGGAAAGCTAATATTTTTGATGGATATTCTATAATTTGTCTCACATAGAAATAAGAAACACGTATCTAATATATGAGTGAAGAGATTTTAAGGGCGTTGATGCAACTGTTTGCGCTGATTGTGAAGCAAGACGAGGGCGTTTTAAGTGGTGAACGGGCTTATGTTGAGAGCTTTCTGAACCAACAACTCAACCAGGAAACCGCTAACGAATACTTAAAGTTATTTGATGAACAGTCTTCTGATGAAGAGACTGACGATAAGGATTCGGGGAAAAAAGTAAAATTGACCTCAGTAAAGGATTCGGTTCGTGTACTCGGCATTTGTAAAAAAATTAATAAAACACTAACGCAAGAACAAAAAGTAGTATCGTTGGTGCGTTTGTTTGAATTGGTAAATGCCGACCGTAAATTCTCCGACCAACGCATGGCCATCATCAATACAGTGGCTGAAGTTTTTAAAGTTTCCAAGGAAGAATTTCAAGATATAGAAACATTTGTTCTGAAAAATAAGCCAGAAGAGCTTGATCTTTCGGATGTATTGATCATTAGCAGCGATAACATTACCAACACGGACGCAAAATATATCAAAACGGAAGAACTCCAAGGTTTGATAGCTATTTTGCGCGTACCAAGCGTTGATCTTTATTTTCTCAAATATACAGGTAACGAATCGCTTTTCCTCAATGGACTGGGCTTGAACAAACGCCGTATCTATCTTTTTGCCAGTGGCAGTACGGTAAAAATGCCTAAAGGGAAACCGGTATACTACAGTGATGTGGTGGCGCATTTTTTGGCTGACCTCACTGCCAATAAAATATCGTTCGAAGTAAAAAATCTCGATTTCAAATTTCCCAACGGAACCGTTGGTTTACGTAATATCAGTTTTACTGAAGGACACGGTAAACTTATCGGTATCATGGGCGCGAGCGGAGCCGGAAAAACAACTTTGCTCAATGTTTTGTGCGGACTGGAAAAGCCGTCTAAAGGCGAAGTGCTCATTAACGGTGTCAACCTGCATACGGAAAAAGAAAAACTCGAAGGTGTTATCGGTTACATCCCGCAAGACGATTTGTTGATAGAAGAACTTACTGTCTTCGAGAATCTTTATTATAATGCCAAACTTTGTTTCCGTGACAAAAGCGAAGAGGAATTGGTAGCGCTGGTCGAAAAAACCTTGATGAGTCTTGGCTTGTATGATCGTAAGGATCTAAAAGTAGGTTCACCGCTCAATAAATCTATTAGCGGCGGGCAACGTAAACGGTTGAATATTGCATTGGAGTTGCTGCGCGAACCCTCCATCCTGTTTGTTGATGAACCGACTTCCGGCTTATCATCAAACGATTCGGAAAACGTAATGGACCTCCTACGCGAGTTGGTACTCAAAGGCAAATTGATTTTCGTGGTAATCCACCAACCGTCATCGGACATCTACAAAATGTTCGATAAAATGATCATCCTCGATACCGGTGGATACTTGATTTATTATGGCAATCCGGTAGAGGCAGTCATGTATTTTAAACGCATTGATGCACAAATCAATAGCGATGTTGGCGAATGCCCTGTGTGTGGAAATGTAAATCCGGAATTGATTTTTAATATCATTGAGGCCAGGGTGGTCGACGAGTTTGGACGTTATACGGATAACCGAAAAATATCTCCGCCACAATGGGAAGAATTATACCAGCAGAATTTTATACTCGAACAACACGACAATATCCAGGAAAAACCGCCAAAAGCATTAAATATTCCTAATTGGTTCAAGCAATTACGTATTTATACGATTCGCGATTTCTTATCAAAGATCAGTAATAAACAATATTTGCTGCTTACCATGCTTGAGGCTCCCGTGTTAGGATTTATCCTGGCATATGTCATTCGTTACATTGCCGACCCTATGTCGAACGTATATATCTTCCGCGAAAATGAAAATATTCCGATTTTTATTTTCATGAGCCTCATTGTCGCACTGTTCCTTGGACTGATTGTGAGTGCCGAAGAAATATTTCGCGATCGTAAAATACTCAAGCGCGAAGCTTTCTTAAACCTTAGCAAATCGAGTTACCTCGTATCTAAAATTTTGATATTGATTGCTATATCGGCAATACAATCTGTCTTGTTTGTATGCATTGCCAATACCATACTGGAAGTAAAAGGAATGTATTTTGCATATTGGTTGGCATTATTCTCCACTGCTGTATTTGCCAATATATTGGGATTGAACATTTCAGCTTCTTTCAATTCGGCTGTTACCATTTACATTATTATTCCGTTGTTGATGATTCCAATGATGGTATTGAGCGGAGCCATGTTCAGTTTTGATAAATTAAACCGCACGGTAGGCAGCGTAAATAAAGTTCCTTTGGTAGCCGAATTCATGGTAACCCGCTGGTCATACGAAGCCTTGATGGTACATCAATACAAAGACAATCGATTTGAAAAATATTTTTACGACATCGAAAAGCGGGAAAGTATGGCGGATTTCCGGCAAGTATACTTGATTCCCGAATTGGAAAAACGCTTTAACCAGTGCTTTGATGAATTAGCTGCAAAAGAAAAAATTGTAGACCATACCGATGCATTAAAAGTACTGTATCATGAGGTGAAAAAAGAAATAGCGATGAATCCTAACGCTTCATTCGACCTTTCGTTATTGACACCTGAAAAATTTAATTTGGACGTAGCACTCGAATTACAGGTATTTATTGCCCAGATGGAAGAACATTATTCGGAACAATTTACCCTTGCTAATTCCGAAAAAGAAAAGGTAATAGGATACATGTTGAACCAAAACAAAGAATTATACAATTACCTTAAAAATGCATATCAAAACGAGCATTTGGGAGAAATTGTAAAAAAATCATTCGAAAAAAACAAGATATTGGAATTTGACCATGAACTTGTCCAACAAATAGATCCGATATATAAAGACCCAACCACTACCAACCTTATCAACGTACGTACCCATTTTTTCGCTCCTCGAAAATACTTTGCACATACATTTTTTGATACGTACTGGTTTAATATTTGCGTGATTTGGTTTTATTCGGCATTGCTCTATGCTGCATTGTATTATGAGTGGCTAAAAAAACTGATGAATTTGTTTGGCAACATACGAATCAAAAAATAATTTTTAACTTTGTAACTTTTAAATAAAATACCTCATGATAAACAAATCATTGTCTGTCATTGTCTTCGTAGCAGTGTTGATGCAAGGACTTACTTCTTGCACTACTTGCAGCCGGACAAATACAGACTTTAATATCCCCGATTCGATTCGTACCGGCGAGTTGGTCATGAAACCGAGTGTAATGGAGGATATGGTAGGTAATATATCATCGCCTATCGAAATGGCCTCGCTTATCAAGAGTTTAAAGGTTCCGTTTTCGCAAAAATACCTGGCAACCACCAAAAATGTTTCACATTACAATACAGCTTATGCAAAAGCGTTTAATATAGGTGTTTTCGGTACCGACCTCGGATATCTGAACATGTATGGCAAAACCTCTATCGTATTGGATTACATTACGGCAATGAAATCGTTAGCCGACGGCATCAATGTAGGACAATTTTTTGATTTTACCACTTTAAAACGTTTAGCCACCAACAACCAAGATATTGATTCTCTGGTGTATATATCACAGCAAAGTTTCAATAAAATGGATAAGTACCTCCAAAAAAATAATCGCGCTAACCTGAGCGCCTTGATGGTTTCCGGGGTATGGGTCGAAGGTTTGTATTTGTCTGCACAATTTCTGAAAGAACGCCCACAAGAAAAACGTTTGGCAGAAAGTATTGGCGAACAAAAAATTATCCTTGATCAATTGTTGATCATCCTTCGAAATTATAAAAGCGAACAATATATTGCAGACTTGATTGCTGACTTAGAGCCGATTAAAGCCGTCTATGATGGTATCAAAATTACCATTGAAATAGGGGAACCGCAGGCTATCGAGGTCGACGGTATGTTAACCATCGTACAAACTGAAACCAGTACAGTACATTATACCGAAGAACAAATGCAGGAAATTGTCCGGTTGGCTGAGACTATCCGGAATAAACTGATCAAATAATAAATTTTATAATCGTCATACACTATATATAAAGCATTTTAGGTATTAAAAAAAAATCTTTCACGAATGAAAAAGATATTTTTCTTGACATTAGTTGTACTTACAGTTGCCTTCTTTTCCCCGTCGGCAAAAGCGCAAACAGAAGCACAAAGAGTTGATCTATGCGCAAAAGCGGCTGGAGACGCTACATTTCAAAGTGATTATCCGGTTCAGTTGACAGGTGTGAAAGGTGGAGAACGTGCCCCTATTTATAAGAAAGCTGTGGCGCTTCGCAAAGGTAACCGATACCGGTTTACCATCTGTACGGACGAAGAATCCGAAGGAGAAGCTGTTTTACAACTATATGATGAAAATAAAATGATGGGAAGCTCCTTTAACCCCGAGACAGGCAAAGAATACCAAAATTTCGATTTCGATTGTAACAAAACAGCCGTATACATACTTTTTATATCCTTCAAAGAAGGGAAAGAAGGGTCGGCCATAGGGATTTTATCTCACGTCAAAACGCTTTAAAAATGAAAAGCCCCTGACGGGGCTTTTTTCTGTTTATTATACTTCATACTAATGCATCATGGCTAAATTTTTGAAATATTTATTGGCATCCTTTTTAGGATGTATGATTGCTTTTGTTTCGATATTCATCATCATGATGGGTGTCATGAGTGGTATAGCTTCATTAATGAGTAACATGGGTTCCAAGCCGGTCATTGTGAAAAATAACTCCGTTTTAATGATCGAATTGAATATGCCAATTTCGGAACGAGTATCAGATGATCCGATATCCAACTTTGATTATCTCAACATGCAATCGAGAGAAACAGCCGGATTGAACAAAATTTTGGCGGATATCAAAAGAGCTAAAACCGATTCCAATATTGAAGGTATTTATCTAAAATTATCTTCTATCCCTGCAGGTATAGCCACTGTGGAGGAAATTCGTAATGCATTAGTTGATTTCAAAGAATCGGAAAAATTCATCATCAGTTATAGCGATTCGTACACACAAAAGTCTTACTATTTAGCCACCGTAGCTGATAGGATATACTTGAACCCCATGGGTGACTTACCTTTGACCGGATTAAGTTCCCAAATCATGTTTTACAAAAAAACTTTAGAAAAATTAGATATTGAAGTTCAGATCATACGCCATGGAAAATTCAAAAGTGCCGTAGAACCCTTTATGCTCGAATCAATGAGCAAAGAAAACCGGGAACAAACGGCCACTTACGTGGGTTCTATTTGGAATTGCTTGTTAACCACCATTGCTAAAGATCGCAACTTATCCGAAGCGCAGCTTAATACATGGATCGACGGTTTGGAATTGTTCAGCGCACAGTCGGTATTGGATAAAGGACTGGTAGATGGCTTGAAATATCAGGATGAAATATTGGATGAGCTGTCAGAAAAAACTGGCGTAGCGTCTGCCGAGAAACTATCTGTCATTACCTTATCTAAATATGGGCGTTCGACAAAAGGTGTCAACCAAAGGGTCTCATCCGCCAAACCAAAAATCGCTGTCATTTATGCCGAAGGTGATATTTCGGTGGGAGAAGGTTCCAGCGATATCATGTCAGAAACCATGTCGAAGGCTATTCGTGCGGCGCGCTGCGATTCAACCATCAAAGCGATTGTGTTACGGATTAATTCGGGTGGTGGAAGCGCTTTGGCTTCAGACATCATCAGTCGCGAAGTACAATTAGCATCAGATGTGAAACCCGTCATCGCTTCGTTTGGCGATGTAGCTGCTTCAGGCGGATATTACATTGCCACACAGGCTAATGTCATTATTGCGGATCCAACTACCATAACTGGTTCCATTGGCGTATTCGGAGTTATCCCCAATCTGAAGGGTTTTATGAACCGCAAATTAGGAATCACACAAGATGTGGTCAAAACCAATAAGCAATCGGATTTAACCAACATCATGCGTCCTATGACGGCTGAAGAACAAGCTCTATATCAAAGAATGGTAGAAAGCACTTACGATACTTTTATCACGCGTGTATCTACAGGCCGTAACATCAGTAAAGAAGATGTCGATGAAATCGGACAAGGCCGTGTGTGGAGCGCCACAGATGCAAAACGGATTGGTTTAGTAGATGAACTTGGCGGAATCACGAAAGCGATTCAAATCGCTGCAGATAAAGCTGGTATCGCCGATTACAGTATTGAGGAGCTTCCTAAACAAAAGAGTATATTAGAGACATTATTCACCAGCCTAACCGAAGAAGTTCGTTCTTATTCTATCCGTCAGGAATTAGGTGAACAATATAAGCACTATCAGCAATTAAAAAACGTAATGAAGATGCAGGGTATACAAGCCCGTATACCATACGTTGTTGAATTGTATTGATTCGTTGTCATCTTTGTCTTGTACGATAAAATGGCATTTTATAGCTTGAAAAGGCTATTTAAAAGTTATCATTTTCAAACAAATACCCCATAACTTGGCTTCAAGCTATGGAGCATCAGGGCATTTGATCCAAGATGTCTCCAAGAGTGCGTAATTGTTCTCCAAGGAGGGTAAGTATGTTATTACCAATAATAAATCGTCAAACTTATATAACGTCATTATTTTGAATTCATGAATATTGCATTAATTGGATATGGAAAAATGGGCAAGGAGATCGAAGCCATTGCCATAGAACGTGGACATCAGATTGTTTTGAAAATCGATATCAATAACCTGGATGAATTCACACGCACCAATCTTCAAAAAGCCCAGGTTGCCATTGAATTTACCAAACCTGAAACAGCTTTTGCCAACATCACCCGTTGTATCGAATATCATGTACCGGTTGTTTCAGGTTCCACTGGCTGGTATCACCGCATGGAAGAAGCAAAACGTCTCTGTACCGAACTGAACGGTTCCATGCTATGTGCTTCGAACTTTAGTTTAGGCGTCAATATTTTCTTCGAAATCAACCGGCATCTGGCCAAGATCATGGGGCATTTTCCTGACTATCATGTAACACTAGAGGAAATACATCACACACAAAAATTAGACGCACCCAGTGGAACAGCTATTACGCTGGCCGAAGGAATTATTGACGAAATTCCCCGTTTGAAAAAATGGGAACTTAATGGGACTTATCAATCGGATACCATTCCGGTACGCGCTTTACGACAAGACAATGTACCCGGGACACACAGCGTGAAATATTCTTCGGAGATTGACGATATCGAAATCATACACACTGCCCACAACCGAAGGGGTCTTGCCCTTGGCGCCGTGATGGCAGCTGAATATATTTATGACAAGAAGGGAATTTTTACCATGAAGGATTTTTTGAAGATCGCAGATGAGTAGCATTTCTATTCCGAGTAGAGAGGCAAGCTCTTATCTTTGTTTTATACTTACCTTTTAATTGAACATAAACATTCAATAAAAATAGTTATTGATATTTTTGTCACAACCTACAACAGTGGTGAAAAAATTAAGGAAAAGTACGATAGAATGATATTTGCATTCATTTTTTGTACTACACTTATCACGATTACTTGATATGACAAATAATGCGTAAAAGATCACCAGCTTTTACCAAAAAGATAGTGATCTTTTTCCCAAAAGGCTTCGTGCCTGTCAGTATATTCAGGCGGTTTTTTCTGTATATGTTGAAAAATGCCAGCAGGTTAGTTCAAAACAGCTAATACGACAATGTAACGCACATCATGTTGAGCAGAACAAGTAGGTCCGCCCGAACGAATGCTCTTCTGTCAGGGAACGAGTAATTCAACGCCCTGAACGTAGTCGAATGAGGCAGATGTTTCATAGATTTTCAGGCAAAATACACATCAAAGACCACTATTTCTATAGCACATACTTTTGAATGACGATATTTATTATTTTTGTGGCCGGCAAGGACTTTCACAAATGCCTTTAATTGAAACCAAATCTCATGAAAGATACAAAAGACAAATACCATCATACGCCCAATAACGCCAATGATGCTCAAGAAGAGCAACAAGAAAGCTCTATCATGGCAAAAATATGGTACCACAAATATTTTAAATTCGGAATCGTTGCATTCATCTATTTGCTCTGGACATATTGGGTTGGTAACTGGTGGTTATTATTGGGACTTCCTATTATATATGATATTTATGTATCTAAAAAAGTAAATTGGGCATTCTGGAAAAAACGAAACGGCCCCAATAGTAAGGTGGTAGAATGGATTGATGCATTGATATTTGCTGTTGTTGCTGTAACATTGATTAATATTTTTGTATTTCAGAATTACAAAATCCCAACCGGATCAATGGAAAAAACCTTACAAATAGGAGATCATCTGTTTGTCAGTAAACTAAAATATGGACCAAAATTACCTAATACGCCACTTTCGTTCCCATTTGCACAACATACCATGCCATTTACCCAAGATATAAAATCGTATGTGGAATGGATCAAATGGCCTTACAAACGTTTGGCAGGTTTCACCAATATCAAAAATGATGATATTGTGGTATTCAATTTTCCGGAAGGCGATACGGTAATCATCCAATACCAGTCCGATAGTTATTATGCTATATTACGTCGTCATGCTGAATATTTGGAAGCTAATGACAAAATGAGCTTGAGACCCTTCAAACCATCCGAATATTATACCAACACGGCACGAAAACAAATATTAAGCCAGTATAGTATAGTGGTACGCCCTGTCGATAAACGTGACAATTATATCAAACGTTGTATCGCCCTACCTGGCGATACGATAAAAATTGTCAATACACAGGTATATGTAAATGGAAAGTCCCAAGAATTGTTTGAAAACATTCAATACCGTTACATGGTACATACTGATGGATCACGGATTAACAGTAAAACGCTCGAAAAAATGGACATTTATCAGGACGATGTACAAGTCGTCGAGAATGGCGTATTTAATATTCCATTAATCCAAGCTAATGTTGAGGCAATTAAAAAGTTGGGAAACGTACGATCCATAGAAAAAATGGTAAAACCGGAAGGTTTTTACGATAGTGATATATTTCCACACAACGAGCATTATCCCTGGAATGTCGATAACTTTGGTCCATTATGGATACCTAAAAAAGATGTTACCATCAACATCGATACTTCAAATATATGCTTCTATCAACGTATCATTACAGCTTACGAAGGTAATGATCTGAGGATACAAGATGGAGATATTTATATCAATGGCGCCAAAACAGATCATTACACTTTTCAGATGGATTATTACTGGATGATGGGCGATAACCGGCACGACTCACTCGATTCACGTTTTTGGGGATTTGTTCCTGAAGATCATATTGTCGGTGCACCACGATTCATCTGGTTATCGTTGAACAAAGAAAAATCGTTTCCGTTCAATATCCGGTTGAACCGGATGTTTAAATCAGCCGGAAGATAATAGCTAACTGAAAATAACCAATGGACGATTTTATTCCATCGAAAGTACTTACGTATTGCCCCTTTTGCGGCAAACATACCTTTCATCCGGGAGTGCATTATCTTCAATGTGACACTTGCGGAAAAAGATTATATATCAATGCGGCAGCAGCAGTAGCTTGTATCATTGAAGATCCCCATGGAAAAATATTACTTACCAAACGTGAGCGAGATCCTGCTAAAGGAATGCTTGACTTACCGGGAGGTTTTGTCGACCCTGGCGAAACCGCAGAAGATGCTGTACGCCGGGAAATTCAGGAAGAGTTGAATTTGCAGGTGACAGATATGCAATATATAGGTACATCGCCTAACCGTTATCTATATGGTGGTCTGATGTATTATACTTTAGATTTAGGATTCAAATGCAATGTTTCCGATCTCTCTGTGATCTCTGCGGCCGACGATGTAAGTGGATTTGTATTTCTTTCGCATGATCAAATAGATATACAACAAATAGCTTTTCCTTCTATCCGGCATATTGTTCTGTGCTACTTGGAACATAGTCGCACCAGACGTTAAAACACCTTGGCATGATGAGGAGTGAACATTCACTTGTTCTACACAGTTCACACAGTCTTTTTGTAATGTACTTATTCCTGCTTAATAATTACATTGGTGTATGGGAACGGAATCTCTATACCTTCCCGCTCAAAACGCTCTTTAATCGATTTTAACAAATCGCATTTCAACGCAAAGGCATTACCACTATTTTCTGCCCAAACCCAGGCACGCAAATTTACTGAAGAAGCTGCCCATTCCATCACCCTGACAATAACTTGCGGCGTTCCGTTTTCTTTTTCTTCTTTACTGCGGTAATCTATCAGCAAAGGATGTTTCATCGCCTCATCTTGCATGATAGCCATGGCTTTATTGATATCCGAACCATAACCAATACCGATATTGACAAAAGCACAAGTAGCCGGAGTCAAAATAGATGAATTAACAATTGACTGATTATTCAGTACGCTGTTAGGAACAATAATCATCCGGTTTTCCAGATTTCGTATCGTGGTATGTCTCATGGAAATATCAACAACTGTTCCTTTGTATTCTCCTCCCATGTCGATGTAATCACCTATACGGAAAGGTTTGAACAATACCATAAAGATACCGCTCACAATATTCGAAATTGCTTGCTGTGAACCAAAGCCAACCACAGCCGCCAAAATACCCGCACCAGTCAGTACTGTATTAGTCAATTTCTGCATACCCGGCACCTGATGCAACATGGAAAAAAAGCCTATACCGTATGTGGTATAAATAACAGCATTTCTGAAAAATATAATGTTTGTTTTGTCCTGTACATTTCGATCTCGCTTGTCAATGGCCCTTTTGAATAATTTGCGTTCAATGAATACCAAAACCAGTATGATTACATAAATACATACCATTTTAATGGCTATAACAGTTAATTCTTCAAGACGATCATGTGAAAAAAGGTTTTCAAAAAAAGATGTTTCTGTTTTCATGTGAATAAAATTTGATTTTCAAGGTCACGTGGAATATCCATGTTTTGTTTATTACAATTGACGAACAGGTAATGTTCATGGATATTTCATTATTTAATTTTCAATAATCTCCTTGCAAAGCAAGAAGAATGCATTCAGATTGATTATGGTACACAAAAATAAACAATAAATGATTGCATCAAAAGATATTACAAAATCAGCCATAATGTCCTACGCTCAATAAGATAACTGCCCATTACGACTTATTTACTCCGTACGATTTGTTACTTTTGACCTCTTTTGAATCAATGTAATCATCATGTCCATACCATTAGTAAAATTTGAGAATGTTACCTTCCGAAAATTTCATGATACGGTTTTTCCTAACACCAATTGGGAAATGCATCCCAATGAAACTTGGGCAATTATAGGACCGAATGGTTCGGGAAAAACAACATTTTTAGAAGCCATCGAAGGACAATTAATAAAACTCAAAGGACAAGTTCTTTATCATATCATCAACGAAAATGGTAACATTGAGGAAAATCCTCAGTCACAAATTGCTTCGGTATATTTCAACGACCGAACTATTAATTACGGTCACTTCTATTACCAACAGCGCTATCATGCTACCGAAACCGAAGGAATCACCACTGTCCGCAATTTTTTACAACTCCATGACCATGACGCATCATCTATGTTAAAAGCGCTGGATATTGATCCACTACTGGACATGGAAATTATCAAACTGTCAAACGGGCAATTCAAAAAGGTGCTAATCATTAAAGCGTTTCTCAAACAAC
>JAVBMZ010000031.1:0-5502 GCA_031551935.1 Bacteroidales bacterium | reverse complement strand
TAACGATATTTTACTGGTTTGTCCCGAAGGCGTCACCTTAGTCACAGAAACAGGCGAAGTATTTTGTAATACCATCACGTCATTACTCCCTGAAACAGATGTCATGGATAAGGAATTGGCAAGCGAAATAAACTGATTTTGCCCCATCGAAGCTATGTTGTTGAATATATACACCCCTGCACTACTGGTATTTTGGTTAACCAATGCATATACATTTTGTCCCGAAGCGATTACGTCACCGATATTTGATGCAGAGACATCTTCCATTTGTTCCAACACAGGCGCCAATTGTGATTGCACATTCGGATTATATACAATCACTTCGACAAATGCCGGCTTACCCTCTTGAGAACAGGCAAGCACCATGCGTCCCAGCACATAACTCACCGAATGAATGTCTGTTTTGGAAAAAGAAAATCTTGCTATCCGGGTAATATTGGGTACCTGTTTGATCGAATATACGTCGACACTACCACCATAGGCATTTTCTGCCGGATTCATATAACTCACAAAAGCATATTGTTCCCAAAAATGGATACCTGACACTTTAAGACCTCCAGACAGTGCACCAATGGTGATGATTTTTTTCAGTCCGTCCTTTTTGATAGGATCAATTTCAATAGGAGGGGTTAAGGTAATGTCATCCAATTGTATATTACTTTGCATCACCAACGATTGTTCGGTAGTGTTAATTCCTAAAGTTAATGAACTTCCCGATGAAATAAAACTAAAATTTTGTTCCAAGTCAGGATTTTGCGGATCAGGTATCACTGTATTATTGTCCTTTTTACAGGAAAACAATCCAATAACAACCGTTATTGTCAGCATTGCAATGATATATCTCTTCATTTTCATATAGTCGGCATATTATGTTTTAAGCTATTTTACCTTATATTCCAACAATTACTTTTGACGTATGTACAATAATACAATGATACGTCTTTTTTGTTTATGTAGATTTTATTATTTGATGAATGTAACCTTATTTTTGACGCGTAAGCCTATTTTAGATATTGCGCGTAACTTAGTATGGTTGGTATTTTTTCGACACAAACATAATCCGGCAAAAGTAATCAACCCATTAACAATAAGTAATTCGAAACCAAATTGATAGCCGCCAAACCATTGTGTAGAATGACTATCAAGCATGTAGGTGATAATAGGCGAAACAATGGCTATGATTGGAATAGATTGGTCATAGACTTTGAAACGGGTTAACAGTCCGAAACCATATAACCCCAATAAAGGACCGTAGGTATATCCTGCAATAGTGAAAAAACGATCAATAATAGCTTGGTCATCTAATTGGCGAAATAAAAGCATCAGCAATAAAAATAGTAAAGCAAATGTAGCATGTACTGCGTAGCGAATGTATTTTTTATAGTTACTGGGCATTGTTTGTTTATCCAGGTTAATTATATCGATGCAAAACGAAGTAGTAAGGGCCGTAAGGGATCCATCCACGCTGGAATACGCCGCTGCGATAAGCCCAATGATAAATACCATTCCTGCAAAAGCACCCAAGTGGTTGATAGCAATATCAGCGAAGAGACTATCGGTTGAGGTAATATCAATGTGATAATTTTGTGCATATATGAGAAGCACCGCACCTAAAAACAAGAACATGAAGTTGATGAGAACCAGAATCCAACTAAATGTGAACATGTTTTTTTGTGCGTCACGTAAATTACGGCAACTAAGATTTTTTTGCATCATATCCTGATCCAACCCTGTCATAGCAATGGTAATGAATATCCCGCTCAAAAACTGTTTTAGGAAGAAACGTCGATCCGTCCAATCAGTGACTACTATCGTAGAATATTCACTGTGTTGTACACGATTGAACAATGTACCAAAATCCCAATTCATCACCTTACTGATAAAATATATGGTAATCATCACTGACAATAACATAAATGTTGTTTGCAGGGTATCTGTCCATACAATAGTACGGATGCCGCCTTTAAAAGTATAGAGTAATACCAATAACATCGAGGTGAGGCCTACTAACCAGAAGGGAATGCCCCAGTGTCGGAAAACGAACAAATCTAATACATATACTACCAAAAACATACGTAAAGCCGCACCAACACCACGCGACAATATGAAAAACGAAGCTCCGGTTTTGTATGTCCAATTACCAAAACGTTGTTCAAGGTATGTATAGATGGATGTCAGGTTCAGGCGGTAATACAGTGGCAATAATACAGTGGCTATGATAGCATAACCTGCCACATAACCGAGCACTACCATCATGTACGAAAATTGTGTATCCCTCACCCAACCAGGTTCCGATAGAAATGTAACTCCTGACAAGGATGCCCCTATCATCCCATAAGCTACCACATACCAAGGAGATTGTCGATTTCCCCGATAATATGTTGCATCATTGGCCTTTCGAGAGGTATACCAACTGATTATAAAAATGAACAGTGTGTAAACAATAAAGGTACAAAAAATAATGATAGGGGTCATCATTACCTGAAATTTCGTTGTCGCATGGCTTCAAAGGTGATGATGGCGGTAGACACCGATACATTAAGTGAATCAATGCAGCCACGCATCGGTATTTTAATACGTTGATCGGCATTGTCGAGCCAAAAATTCGTTAGCCCATCAGCTTCGGTGCCCATCACAATAGCTGATGAATGCGTATAGTCAGTTTCATGATACCATTTGGAAGCCGTCAGTTCTGCCGCTATGATATGAATATGATGCATTTTTAGCCATTGGCAGGCTTCCTCCGAAGTGCACGTAATCACTTGTTGTGTGAAGATACACCCGATACTCGAACGGATGGTATTGGGGTTGTAGATATCTGTTTTTGGATCACATACAATGATTGCATCAACCTTGGCGGCGTCAGCAGTACGCAAAATCGCCCCTAAATTACCTGGCTTTTCCACAGCCTCCAGCACAATAATGAACGGCTGACGAGATAACCGGGTTTCACTCAATGACAATGTCTTGTGGTTCGATAATGCAATCATTCCGTCGGATTCTTCACGGTATGCCATCTTTTTGAACACTTCGACGGTAACCTTTTCTACGGAAGCATTTAGTTGACGAATCAGGATTTCTCCTTCCTTTGTTAGTAAGTCTTCGCACACAAATAGATCGCGAATGCCATAACCTCCAGCAACAGCCAACGATAATTCGCGAGCACCTTCTATGACAAACAAGTTTTGCTTACGACGTTCACGGGCATTACCCAGTTTCACAACATCTTTAATGCGCTGGTTTTGTGTGCTGGTAATCAATTTGCAAGAATTGAAAATACGAAAAAGACAGAATCACACAATGCTATGTACTACCAATCCGCTTCGCAACTTTGGTTCAAACCAGGTAGTTTTGGGAGGCATAATATTTCCTGTGTCAGCAATATCAATTAATTGTTTCATACTGACGGGATAAAGTGCAAATGCCACAGCCATTTCACCAGAATCCACACGGCGTTTTAATTCGCCTAAACCACGGATACCACCCACAAAATCAATGCGTTTCGAATTACGCAGGTCGGTGATGTCCAAAATAGGGGTCAACACCAGATCCGATAATACCGTTACGTCCAGACAACCAATAGGATCATGATCATTAAAAGTTCCCGGTTTGGCTTTGAGCGCATACCATTTACCCCCGATATACATACTGAATTCATGTAATGCCTCCGGGCGATATTCTTTAGTACCCTTACATTCCACGTTAAACCCTTTTTCCAGCTCTTTCAGAAAATCAGCTTCCGAACGACCGTTGAGATCCTTTACTACACGGTTATAATCAAATATTTTTAATTGATTGTCGGGAAAATGAACGGCAAGAAAAAAATTGTATTCTTCTTTACCAGTGTGGTTGGGATTTGCTTTACGGCGTTCGTTACCCACCAATGCAGCAGCTGCCGTACGGTGGTGTCCGTCGGCAACATAGGTGTTTGGGATAGCAGCAAAAAGCTCAATGATGCGATGTATTAATTCAGAATCGTTAATTACCCAAAGTTGATGCCCAATACCATCGTCAGCAATGAAATCGTATTCAGCAGGATGAGTTATTACAGTGGACACAATCGTATCAATTTCGTCTACGGCCGGATAGGCAAAAAAGACAGGTTCGTAGTTCATGTTACTGACACGAATATGGTTTTTGCGATCTTCCTCTTTATCAGGACGGGTTAGTTCATGTTTTCGGATGACATTATTCATGTAATCATCCACTGACGCACATCCTACAATACCATATTGCGTACGGCCATCCATCGTTTGTGCATAAACATATAATTTGTCACTATCGTCTGTAAAAAAAACACCGTCGACGATCATTTGCTGAAAAGTTGCACTACCCCGGCGGTATACTTCAGGATCGTGTTCATCCATCGATACAGGAAGATCGATTTCGGGTTTGATCACATGTAGAAACGACAAGGGATTACCTGCTGCTTCCTTAAACGCCTCAGCGCGATTGAGTACATCGTATGGACGCGATGCTATGTTGGCTGCTTTATCTTTTACAGGACGGATGCCTTTGAATGCTTTGAGTATAGCCATTGTTGTTTGTTTTCGATTTATTATTTTGATGATTTCTTTCGGTGCTTTCGGCACTTTGACAAAAAATACCGGTCAATTTTTGCGGACAAAAATAATATTCCTAAATGAATTTATAACGTTTTTTCTCGTGCCAGTTGTTAACACATGTGTGTTTATTTGATCTACGGATGGAAAAATCATTCCATAGGACAAATTCAACTTAATATGTATTTTTGTATTCTTTTTTTAATCTAGTTGATATATCTAAATTATTTATCAAGTGTTTTACTTAACCCGTCGCGAGCGTTTCAATGCCGCGCACAGAATGTTCCGTCCCGATTGGAGCGACGAGAAAAATGCAGCAATATACGGTAAATGCTCCAATCCTAATTGGCACGGACATAATTATACTTTATATGTGACCGTTAAAGGTGAAATAGATCCCGAAGTTGGCTATGTAGTGAACCTGAAAGCTTTAAGCGCGCTCATACAAGAGCGTATTATTGAAAAAATGGATCACAAAAACGTGAATATTGAAGTCGATTTCATGCAAGGTTTGGTGACTTCATCTGAAAATATGGCAGCTGCCATTTGGCGGGAACTTGATAAACCTATCGCCGATTTGGGTGCCACCTTACACTGTATCCGGCTTGAAGAAAGTGAGAATAATTACATCGAATTAAAAATGGATAAATAAACCAATCATGGATACCATTGACAAACTTACGCAGTTATACGCAGATGTCCTGCAGCATATTGTTCCTGATCCACAACGCGAAGGCCTTGAAAAAACCCCTTTACGTGTTGCAAAATCTCTGCAATTTCTCACGGAAGGATATCTTACCAATCCGAAAGATATCCTTTGTTCGGCGCTTTTTCATGAGAATTACAGTCAAATGGTGCTGGTGAAAGATATTGAAATGTATTCGATGTGTGAACATCATTTAATCCCGTTTTTTGGGAAAGCACATATTGCCTACATCCC
>JAVBMZ010000135.1:0-31840 GCA_031551935.1 Bacteroidales bacterium | reverse complement strand
TAAGTTGGTTAAACCACAAATAATCCCTTGTTTCATGTCAAACTTTTTCTCTTTGCAAAACTTACAAGATTTTAATTGTTCTTCTCTATTCATCACTTAAATTTATTTATTGATTATTCGTTTTCCAAGATCAACTTCTTTTTTGATGACATTGCTTTCGCCGATTTCCAATAATTTTCCAGTCACCACCATAAAAGTATCAACACCATCCCCCCACCCTACTTCAGGTGAAGGAGGTGCTTCGAACCCTCATGTGCAAAATTCTGTTTACTTTTTGGCAGTGATTCCGAATTCTTTCCACGATACTTGAGGCATATCAATTTTCACGATTTTGGAGGCAGTGGCGGTCATTTTTTGCAGCTTCTCCAGAGTAGCATTCAGCTCGACGGTCTTCTCCTTGAGCCTTGATTTCAATGCCTCTTGTTCGTTGTTCAATTGGAGCACAATATCGGCAAGGGTGTCCACTTCTTTAGCAAATGCCTCATCGAGACCACGTTTAGCCAATACGCTTTGGTTGGCCTTAATCCCCGACGCCATCACTTTGCCGTCGGAAACTACTGTCGAAAATCTTTTCATAGTTTTTTGTGTGTTGTATGGTTTAACAAACAATCAGTTATTTTTCATTAAATTTCGGCGCAAGAACACCAAGATTTAAAGCGCTAAGTTAAACAATATTATTCAATATGATGATAAGGAAATACTTTTTTACGAAAAAAGTTGTATCATGTCTGGTTATCTCTCCAGAAACTCCGGCAAGTTGTCCTAAAGTTCGGGAAACATGAACGGACACTTCGGCATGACCGCCGGAAGCTTCGGTGAGGTTTCCATAGGCCCCGGAATGATCACCGGACATGCGGGCAATATTACCAAACGTCACGATATGGTCGCCCAACGTTGCGGTGTGATCGCCGCAGAGATCGGCTATGTTTCCGAACACTGCGGAACGATCGACAAATGTTGGTTTTGGACTAAAGCCTTTGATTGTTTGTTGATTCGTAATCCGTTGGCTAAAGCAAACGACAAGAAATACAAAATCAAGCCATTGCCGATTTTGAAGATGCGAAAACCACCTACGTAAGAACCACTGGTGGAGGACAACATGCGACTTCAACTGCTATCATCAAAGATGATCCGGCGCTTGGAAGTCGTCCCGAAGGACAGAGGAACAACAAGGCATTGAGAATACATAGTACCGTGGGAAATTGTCATCCTGAATTTGATGTATCTCTTCCTTCCGGGAAAACATTAGCAGACTACCGGGGTATCACCATGGATATATACTGTGTCGACGGAAGTGGTAATATTCAGTTTTATCTTGGCGTATGGGCAAATGGTTCGGCTCCTACCTGAAATAATGCCGCTGAAAAATTGAGACTTAACAGTAATAGGTATGCTTCCCAGCTGTCGTTGCATCAATGGAGTACCATTACCATACTGTTTAGTGACTGTACAACATCTAATGGCGCTAATAGTGGAATGATCGCTTCAGATTGGACGTTGACAAATTTTAAAATCCTGTTAGGTCGTGGAAATGCTGGTTTACGTTATTTTATGGACAATGTTACATTAATCGAATGAAGGCAATGATGACAAAAATAGTTGGCAATTTTCTGAAAAATAATTAGTGTTCTTGCACTGTAGAGCTAGGAAAACGTAAGTTCTGCCAAGAAGCAACTCACCAGCAATGAACTTTACGGATAAATAGTAACAAGGGAGCAGCCCGATGAGATTGCTCCTTTGTTTAAGGTAATATGGACAAAAACTACTTAACGAAGGTGATATTATCCATCATAAAAATAGCTATTGTGAACAACTCTATAGCGATTTTTAGCTATAAAATTGTGAAAAATAGCTATTCTATAGTTATTTTTAGCTATTATATAGTGATTTTCCACTATTATATAGCGAAATTTAGCTATTTTTTGGTTTGATTTTGAAGCGATCATATACGAATTCAAAGTTTCTGTCATGTACTAAGATATCATTAAATCTTGTCCTGATGATGGTTATGAACAATGTCATGACGAAACATGTCTATTCCTATCAAATCGTCGCACATGAAATTTACCAAACCTATTTGATTTACAGTGTAAACAGAAATGAAATTATCCATCTGTGTTTCTTTTAAAATATGTTTTGTAACTTGCCACATCAACGGACGTATAAGTAATAAACAACGCAAAGGTGAAAGTAAAAAATCTGATACTGCCCATATTATTGTATGGGTTTTGTCTACAGGGGAAATCGCAATGTCCTGTCGGCGTACAAGCATATGCACCTGGAGAAATTATCACATACAAAGCTTATTATAACTGGGGATTTATTTGGCTCCATGCGGGAGAAGTTGAATTTAAGGTTACAGCAGAACGATATAACGGGAAAGATATACATCATTTGTACGCGTATGGTATGACATATAAATCGTATGATTGGATTTTCAAAGTACGCGAAAAATACCAGGCATTTATTGACCCACAGACTCAAATGCCGCTTTGGTATGAACGCGAGGTAACGGAAGGCAGTTATAACGCATTTGAAGAATATAAATTCGATTATCAGCGTCAACAAATCCACACCTACGTACAAAAACGCAAAGACCCTGGTGTAGAGGGCACATTACCACTTACCCCTTGTTTGTTGGACGTGATGTCTGCTGTTTATTATTTTAGAAGCGTAGATTTCAATCAATACAAGATTGGCGATAAGATACCCATTGACATGATTCTTGATAGCCAGGCATATCACTTACATATCCGTTATTTGGGAAAAGAAGAAGTGAAAACACGGGACAAAAAGAAGTATAATTGTATTAAATTTGCTATCCAACTGGTCGAAGGCACATTGTTCAAAGGCGATGAAGATGCTGTCGTTTGGGTAACCGATGACGAAAATAAAGTTCCCGTGATAGTGGAAGCACAAATATTGGTTGGATCGGTAAAAGCTATTTTAAACGAAACACAAGGATTGAAACATTAGGTTCTGTAGCTTCTAAAACAATATTCAGTGAAAAATTACAAATGATTCACCATATAAGATTTGTTGATAACGATGACTGAAGACTTTCTGCACTACATTTGGCAACATCAGCTATACCTTCCCCAAGGCAATCAAACAACCGAAGGTGAACCTATTGAGCCGATATATGCCGGATTACCTAATATTCATTCTGGTCCTGATTTTATCGACGCACGTGTCCGTATTGGCGACACATTATGGGTGGGGTGTGTGGAAATACACCTACGTTCCTCGGACTGGGAACGACACGGACACCACAATGATCCTGCATACAACAATGTGGTGTTACATGTGGTATATGAACATGATGTCGACGCTTTTAATGCCCGCAAACAAAAGATTCCCACAATGGAATTGCATTTTGATCCCGGTTATTATGCCAAATACCAACAGTTGATAGGCAATAAACAAAAAATTGCATGCCAGAATGAGATCAACACCATTGACGAATTTACCCGTACAGCATGGTTGGACCGTTTGACCATTGAACGACTTGAACAAAAAGCCAATGCGATCAAACAGACGTATGCCTTAACGGGAAATAATTGGGAAGAAGCTTTTTATCAACGTTTAGCCCGCAACTTTGGATTTAGTCTCAATAGTTTACCTTTCGAAGCACTGGCCAAATCATTACCGTTTGATATTTTACTCAAACACAGGGATCATCTGCCACAGTTGGAAGCGTTATTGTTTGGACAAGCCGGAATGCTCGAACAGGACATAAGTGAAGATGCTTATTATACAGCATTGCGTAACGAACACCAGTTTTTACGACGAAAATACAACTTGGTCTCCATAGATGGTTTTTTATGGAAATTTTTACGTTTACGTCCCATTAATTTTCCGACACTACGGATAGCACAATTTGCCGATTTGATGCATCGCAACGAACATTTATGCTCACATATCATAGAAGCACAAACGATAAAAGATTTTGAACAGTTGTTCCGTTTGCAAGCTTCCGAATACTGGGATACGCATTATGTATTTGGCAAAATCTCCAAAAAGCAAAATAAGGTGTTCGGGCAGACAGCTTTTCACACAGTGATGATCAACACCATAGTTCCTTTTCTATTCATGTATGGCAAGATGCGCGGCAAAGAAGATTTTTGCACACGTGCTGTTCATTTGCTGGAACATCTTCCTCCTGAAAAAAACGCCATCCTCACTCAATGGGAAACACTTGGCATACGCCATTCTGACGCTTTCACTTCGCAAGCTTTATTACAACTCAAAAATGAATATTGTGCCCCGAGAAAGTGTTTACATTGTGCTATTGGGAACAACATTGTCCGCAACATGGCAAAACACTGACCTGTACCCTATTTTTTTCTAATAGAACAACTGCGTTTAGCATCGTACAAACCTTTGGCAATAGCTCCCAAAACCAGTAACACAATAGCAATAGAACTGGCCAAAGCTATTTTTTCGCCTTGGGCATAGGTTTTTGGCTCAAATTTGAATACGACTTGATGTTTCCCGGAAGGAATTTCCATCGCCCGCAACACATAATTGGCACGTACATGTGGCGTTAATACTCCGTCAATGTATGCATTCCAACCCTTGTCGTAGAATATTTCTGAAAAGACAACCATTTGCGGTTCGTTCGATTGGTATTCATACACCAAGTGATTAGGCTCATAACTTAACATATTAATAGAAGCCGTAGAATCACGTTTTGGTTTAAACTCTTCGAGAACAGATTGATATCGTTTATCTATCACCACTTCTTTGGCAGGATTAAATCCGGTTAACGCAGCAATCTCAGCATCAGCATTATCCACCCACTTAATATGCTCAACAAGCCATGCATTACCTAAGACTCCTTGGTTTGGTTGTACTACCGGCTGATTCTGATCTCCGGGAACAATGAAATATTTGGTATTTAACATATCTAAAACCGACATGTTACCTCTACCGATATGATACTCTATCAATTCCTGGTACCGTTTCATCTTGGCGCCATGGTATCCTCCGATAGATTTATGGAAGAATGAAGTCGTTGCATCATTAAAAGTGCTGACAGTATCAATCAGTACACGGTAATCCAAGCTTTTGTCTTGGAGTATCTCCAAATCAGCAGCCGAAGGTTGTTGAATATTGGCAGCTTTGGCCTTTACGAAATGACTATTATTCAGGTAACGTTTGTCAACCGCCCAAAGATCAACAAGTACCAACAAAGCCAAAAGGATACAAGCAGGCATCACCTTCAATTTTCCACGCCCCATGAACCACAAAAGAGCAGCAACAAGTAGCACAAATAATAAACTACGGAAAGCATCGCTACGCATCAGGGCTTCGCGGGTATCATGTAAAGGCGCCAACAACCAATCTGGATAGTTAGCGTCTGAAGGAGCACTGAAATTGAACAACAACCCGGGAAATAATGTAAAAAACAAGGCAATGCCACCTACAATGAACAAGCTTTTTTTAATGGCTTTTTGTTTGTCCAGCGATGTTAAATTGTTGCCGAGCAATTCGTTCACAGCCAAAATTCCCAACAACGGTATGGTAAGTTCTGCAATGACCAAAATCATTGTCACCGCGCGAAATTTATTGTAAATAGGGAAATAATTGATAAATAAATCGGAAAATACCATGAAATTTTTTCCCCATGCCAATAGAATGGATAAGACAGTGGCTACAACTAACCACCATTTGATGGGACCTTTCACCACAAAAAGACCGAGGACAAAAAGAAATATGACAACTGCGCCGATATAGACCGGCCCCGCTACATATCTCTGATCACCCCAATATGTCTGCACCTGCTTACAAATTTGAACGGCCTGTTGCGCCGGTATTCCATTTTGCACCAATGCTTCATAAAATGCCGAATTGGTACCAACTTCACTGACAGAAGCTCCTCCCATAAAGTTGGGAATGAATAAATTCATCGTTTCTGCAATGCCATAACTATAATCGTTCAGTATATAGCTCTTGTCTAATCCTTTAGTTTGATCTCCACTTTCATCAGTCAATTCAGAAGGACCTCGTGTTGAATAAGGGGTATATTCCGCTGTGAGTAACATATTGGTAATATTAACCCCAACCGCCAACACTAATGCGACAATCATAGCTGCCGACGCTTTTACAAAATTACTGTACTGCTTATCTTTGATAACCCGCACCAATTCGAAGATCATAAAAATAAGAATGAGTATTGCTGCATAATACGTAATTTGTATATGGTTCGAAAGTATTTGTATCCCAAGCGAAAGGCAGACAATAATCATTCCCAGCCATATTTTCCTTCGGTAATAGGCCAAATATAGTCCTCCAATGATGGGAGGCGTATAAGCCAACGCCCGCATCTGGGTATTATGACCCGCCCCCACAATAATCATAAAATACGCTGAGAATCCGTAAGCAAAAGCGCCGGCAATACTCAACCATGGATTTACCCCAAAGCAAAGCAATGTAATATAAAAGCCTAATAGTGCGATAAACAACATATAGGCGGGCGATGGAATACCTAAGGAGAGAACTTTATTGATATACCGGGTCCAATTATTATGAAATTGGACAGATATCTGATATGCCGGCATCCCGCCAAACATAGAATTTGTCCATAAGGCTTCTTCGCCTGTTTTTTCCCTATAATCGGCAATTTCTTTCGATGCGCCGTTTGATTGCAAAATATCATGTTGTTCGAGCCGCTTTCCATCCAGTATTGGACTGAAATATATGAGGGTTACGAGGACAAAAACAACCACAGCTATCGCATGCGGCAAAAGTTTTTTCAAAATTCCCATGGTGATTGAAGCATTGAATGTACGATGAATAAATATATTACAATTCCATAAGCCATTATATCTCAAATGGCTTCATGATTAGTTATTTTATTTCCTCAAAATCAACATAGTCACCTTCTTCTTTACCAAAATTTTTCTCCTTTTGGGGTGTATAATTGACGGTGACATCTCCTTCCTTACCCTTCTTCTGCTGTCGCAACATTTCTTCTTGTTGTTGCTTCATTTGAGAAGTAATATTCTTGACATACCCTTTCAAAAAAAACGGCACCACATATCTACTTATTACTCTGATAATAAAATAAATGAATAATATAATAAATATGGTTCTAAAGAGTCCTATCATGACAAAAAACAATTATTTTATAGATCTCCTTAACGCAAACGGCTCAAGGCTTGTACCATCAATTCATCTTTTCGGATGCCGCGAAAAGCCAGATAGTGAAGAATGATGGATATAATAGGAAAAGTGATTGGTAAACGGTATGAAATAGACGCTATGTCTTTGACACCATAGATCACAAATAACAAAATGCCAAACAATCCTACCAACAATATGATATTGTATATACATAACCTTATTTGCAGGATCCTCCGTTTATACATGAAGATAGCAATTAAATTCAAGGCACATATCAAAATACCAAACGCCATGATAGAATATTGGTTACTCACTGTTTGTTGTGTACCATCTATTCCGGTCTGGTAAAATCCGGTTAAATTGAATAAATATACTGTACCACCATCGCTGATCAAGCCAGCCATAGGAAAAAAGAACATCGGAATCAGGAAGCATAACGATGCTAATAAAAAAAAACTTTGGATTCTTTGTATCATATCAATGTTGGGGACTTTATGTCAAATAATAAAAATGGACAAAACGCAGCATAACAACTATATAACAACTAATACATGTCTGTGTTGCTGCAAAAAATAAAATCGTTGTAAAAATAATGCTATATTCGGAATTTTAAAATCAAAGATTCATATTCCTTGCATATTGCATATAAACATCTGTTTTTGAGCGTTTTTTTTGTATTGACAATATTTTGTGTGTCCGCTCAATCAACGGATACATTATTGTTTTCCCATTGTTCGGTACGTTCTGTAGGTGTTGCTTTTCCATCTGTAAAGTACCCTCTACTCTCCCCGCTCACCCATACCGGCTATGCGGTTAGTTTTCATTCGAACCGCTTTCGTGAAAAACCAAAATACTTGCGACAATTTCAATTACATTTTGAACTTGGCTCATTGTACAATGGCGCCAATGACTCGTATATGATGCCTTTTGTTTTTGAAGGAAGTTGGTCTCAACACTGGTATGTGACTGACAAAACACACGCATTTCGCCTGTTGTGTGGTGCATCTTTTGATGCTGGTATCACTGCTTATCTGAAAGAGTCAAACACCAACAACCCCATGTCTTATTTTTTCAATCTGTCTATAAGCCCTAGTATCATGGGTAAATATCGATTTCATGTCGGAAAAACAGGCATTGAATTGGGACAGCAAATAGACATGCCGGTTGCTTCGCTAGTATCTTCTTCCGGTTATTCTTCTTCTTTACCCTATTTTATGACGGAGGAAGATGCTAGCTTTTTTGAAGCGCTACGTTTTGTTTCTATAGGTGGATTCCGCAAATATGTCGGTACCACATCGATAGACATTATCCCATCAGTTGAAAAACGGCGCAAATGGCCGTCAATACGGATTAGCTATACCTTTTCCGGCATGAATTATGACGTGAACGATGTTTCGGTACAATCAGTCGATCATATTATCTTGGTTGGAGCTATATTTCGTTTATTTCGTTAATTCTTTTTGCAAGTGTCAAATACTATAATTTTCTTTGTTGCGTTATTTGAAAAATGAGAGCGATGAAAATCGTAGCATAACAAAACAGTACACACACATCAATAATTTAATTTATGCTTAAAAAAAATATTATCCTCGTGTTGACGATGCTGATCATCATAGCACAAGCTCAAGCCCAAGTAAGACCAGGCATTAAAGCAGGATTCAATTTAAGTAACGTATTTGCCGAAGGTGTAAAAACAGGCGATAAAAAAAGCTATCATATGAAACCAGGATTTCAGTTTGGGATGGTAGTCGACTGGACACTGGGAAATTCATTGACATTGCAACCAGGGATGCAATTTGCTACACAAGGTTTTATCGATAAATATACGAGCAATGGCGATTATGTTAGGAAATTTTCATTGTATTATCTACAACTTCCAATCAATGTGCAATATAGATTGAATTTAGGCGAAGTGGATGTCTTATTCCAAGCCGGACCTTACTTTGGTTACGGTGTTGCTGCCAAACAAAAATCTTTTAAAAACGGGACAAAAGAAGATATATCAGATAGTTATAAGACGATAGAATTTGGCAACAGCACAACCGATGAGCTATATAACCAGTACGATTATGGCATTGGGTTAGGCGCCGGGATAGAATATGCCAACATGCAATTATTGGTAGGATACAACTTTGGGCTTTACCAGATGACATTGCATAAAAATGTTGGTCAGCTATACAACATCCATATGCGCAATAATGGGTTAACCGTCACATTTGCCTATATTTTTGGTAATAGGAAAACGAAAACAGAAAAATAACCTGGAGAAAGGCCATTTAGAAAATTTGCTGAATATTATCGAGGAGGAAGTTTTTTATAAAACACTTTACTTTTTAATGAAAGTACCTTCTTCTAATTCTCTAAATGCCTGATTCAGTTCCTCTCTTGTATTCATCACAATAGGGCCACCCCAGGCAATAGGTTCTTTCAGCGGTTTCCCTGCAAATAATGCAAACCGTATACCTTTATCCCCAGCTTGCACATAAAAGCTTTCAGCTTTATCAAAAAGTGCAGCTGTGTGATAAGGAATTTCTTGTTCATTACCATTGCCAAATCTGCCACTCCCTTCAATGATATAGACGAATAAATTAGATTCCTTATCGATAGGCATTTGGAAAGATTTGCCAGCATTCACTTGAATATCAAATAACGAGGCATCCACATGTTTTCCTTTTGCACCGGACTGCCCCTTATAATTGCCCGAAATGATTTTAACCACAGCATTTTCCTCCACCACCGTCGTTACCATATTTGCCCTGATATCAAAATAATGAGGTTCCGTCATTTTATCCTTTTGAGGCAGGTTAATCCATAATTGAAAGCCCAGCATCCTATCTGATACTTTGGGCATTTCCTGATGCATGATTCCGCTTCCGGCTGTCATCCATTGACATTCTCCTGCACCTATTACCCCCTTATTACCCAGGCTATCCTCATGTTCTATGCGCCCATTTATCAAGTAAGTCACAGTTTCAATTCCCCTATGCGGATGCCACGGAAAACCTTTGATATAATCTTGCGGATTTCTTGAATCAAATGCATCCAACATGAGGAATGGATCAAAATCTTTAACATCGTTGTAGCCGATCACTCTGACTAAATGAACACCAGCTCCATCCACCTGATGGGATCCGGTGACTGTTTTGATGATTTTACGTGTTGTCATCATATATCTATTTTTTGAATAAACACTTTAATTCCTTTATGACAAACTGACAACCATTATGTTCATAATTATTGGGCTCTTTTTAAAAAAATTGAAGAAATTTTAAACGTTAGCCTCATTCTCCATATGACCAAAATTAAGGCAAAATCTCATAATATGCCTATATTTGCTACTTATCAGGGAACAATTGCATTGGCTTTTGTAGCATAAAGTGCGATCGTGTTGCCTGTAAATCCTCCTGCATACCCAGCATGAAGAATATTTCCCGACATCTTGCCGCCGAGATTTATGAAATTACCATCATTTTCCATAGAGTACTCAAAATAATAGTCGTTATCTTCAGCCCTGACGCGTAACAAAACCGTAACAGGAGACGATATTCGCTGACTAGCCATCTTTGTGGAAACACCGTTGTCAGTTTTTTCAAGCACTATGTAACAGTTATTGTCTTTATAAGTTATCCCGAAGACATAATTATGATTTTCATTATAGAAACATGCTATTCCAGCCAGGTCACCAGTTATTTCCGGTTTGTAGCGAATCACAGTCGTAGCTATATACGAGTTATGTTTTTGACGAAAGCAAACAGTAGACGGTGCTGTGGTACTCTCGTTAATTCTTACATTGGCAGGAATAATCTGTAACCCGTTGCTGTTAAAAATGACGAAATCATACGGCCCGCGAATCGAAAGCCATTCCATCCCGAGTTTTCCATCTTTGAAGGTATCCGTGAATGTGAAATTACCATTCGATATATAACCGTCCGTCCCTGCTTTGTTAATCACTCCCGTAGGCATTTTCAATTTTGGAGCCAATGCCTCCAAGCCACCCGTAAAAACGGGGAAATCTCCGCTCCAATCCACAGGTAGGATAAATGTTTCTCGTCCCATCGGCGAAGTTCCATTTTTGTTGGGACGCACAGCGAGAAATACGCCATAATATTGTCCAGAAGGCGTTTGTACAAGGTCGGCATGACCTGTAGCATCCACCTTGTTTTCACGTACGTATGGAAGATCTTTCTGGGTAAGAATTGGATTGACTGGAGAGGGTGCATATGGCCCCCATACATTATCACTACGAAATATCACTTCACGATGGTTGGGACCTGTACCACCCTCGGCACACATCAGGTAATAACATCCGTTCTTTTTATAAAGATGAGGCCCTTCAATCCAACTCGGTTTATCGGCTATATTCACACCACCACTCACTAATTCCTTATCCTCTCCCACTACCTTATCGTTTACCAAATCGTATTGTATCATTCTCACTGCTTTGTGGGCAGATCCATACACGTTTACATCAGGATCACCATTATGAACAATATATGCTTTGCCGTCGTCATCGAAAAACATAGCGGGATCAATCCCATCAAACGAAAGCTTAATAGCATCACTCCACGGTCCTGCCGGATTTTTAGTTTTCATCACAATATTGCCCAAGTTACCGCCAATATGGGTAGTAAGCACATAAAAAATATCATTGTTACTATTATACGCGATATCTGGAGCATAAACGCCGTAGTTCATCGGCAAACCAGTCAATTTCAGTTGCCGGTCCATTACATGTCCTATCTGTTTCCAATTTACAAGATCTGTCGAATGAAAAATGGGAATACCAGGATAGAACGAAAATGAAGAATTAACCAGATAATAATCATCACCTTTACGAGTTATACTGGGGTCAGGGTAGCATCCCTGCAGAATAGGAGTATAAAATTCATCTGCTGCGAGTAAATTTGTTCGGTAAACCGCATCATTTCCTACATAAGTAAATGATGCGAAAACAGGAATATTAGTTGCTTCAGGAGTAGTTATCACAGAGGAATCGCTACCATTTTCCTTATCCGGTTCGTCCTTATCAGCACATGCTGCCATCGTGAATAATAACAGCATCACACCAACCATTGGCCAACAGAATCGGGCAATACTGAAAGCATCTGAATTTATTTCACCATCCATAGCTTTTTCTAAATTAATAGGCAAAAAGATAAAGTTAGGTATTATTTTCCACAACTGCTATTTTTCTTCACTGTTTTTATGTTTTAAGTAATAGATAGATAAGCAATCAGTATAGAAAATCAATATCTCATAACAACGGGGATACTAATCTTGCCAATGTTTCTCCGAATTTGACCAATTTATTTCGCTGTATCCATTGTTCCAGATCGAGTTCTGTCGCATCTTTTAAATCGTTCATAAACGTTACAGCCAATTCTTCATTCAATTTTTGATCATATGCCAATGCATTGATTTCGAAATTCAAGTCATAACTACGAATATCCATATTGGCTGTTCCAATAATAGATATATTATCGTCGACCACCATTGTTTTGGCATGTACAAATCCTTTCTGGTAACGATAAATGCGTACGCCCACTTTCAGTAGCTCTTGGTAATTAGAACATGAAGCTGCATTGACCAAATGCGAATCGGAGATACCCGGCACCAGCAAACGTATATCTACTCCTCTCAGTGCCGCAAATTTCATAGCATTCATAATCGTTTCATTAGGTATGAAATATGGCGTAGTAATATATATACGTTTAGTGGCCAATGAAATGGCGCCCATGTAACACAACATGATATCTGCCAGTTCCGAGTCAGGACCACTATCAATAATTTGCACCAAGGAATCTGGTCTGTTTTGAGTTATCTCAACAGGGTATGGAAAATATTGGTCAATAAAATCTATTTGCTGGTTGGCACAGAAATTCCAGTCGCCGATAAATATATACTGCAATCCGGCAACAGCTTGTCCTTGTATCATCAAATGAGTGTCACACCAGAAAAGTTTATTTTTACCACTGTTGATATATCGATCATCTACATTAATGCCGCCAATAAAACCGTACATGCCGTCAACAACAATAATTTTACGGTGGTTGCGATAATTCATCCGGTTAGCCAACATCAATACCCTGATTTTATAAAATGGATATACCTCAACCCCGGCAGCACGAAGCTCCTTTGCCATACGCTTACCTATGGAATGACTGGCAAAATCGTCATAAATAAAACGCACCTTCACTCCTTCCCTGGCCTTTCGTATCAGGATATCTTTGATCCGGTTGCCTATCTCATCATCGGCATAAATATAATATTCAATATGGATGTGGTGACGTGCTTTTTCTAAAACATCCAGTACTTCAGGAAATTTAGCTTCCCCGTTGACCAACAGCTTTAAGTCATCAACCGGAGAAAGAAAAGCCCATGATGTGGAAAGCATCATTTGTGCCAAACCTACTTTATCATCCAGCAGGCTTGCCCTGAGTTCCATCTGTTGATGCGATAAAGAAAGTATTCTCTGCTTCACAGATTCGAACAGCACATCGTCGCTGACAATTTTTTTACTATAAAGCTTTTGCTTGCGATAGTTAACGCCAAACGATAAATAGAATAAGATACCAACAACAGGAATAAAAACCACCAATAACAGATATCCTAATGTTTTCACAGGATTATGTGTGTCATATATGATTTTAAGGGTAACGGATACAACCACCAGGATGTATACGATTTCAACGATGAAAATCAGTTTATCCATTGATTTTTAAAGAACAGTAGGTAAAGACGATTCGTAAAACAATAAACAAATGTAAGCAAACATTTGTCGTAAACAAGCGTAAAGTATATATCGTCAAAGAACGGATATTTTTGTGTCATAAAGCCTATACACCCACATTATATACTGTATATCAACATAAATACAAAACTATTTTCATTTTGATGCACTCAAGGTATTGTTTATAATCAATTTTATTTTATTATCTTTGCATCGAATTAATCATCAGTATGAAAGCATGAGGGTACTATTTATAGCTCAGGAGATAACGCCATACCTTCCCGAAACAGAAATGTCTATTATTTGCCGGAACCTGCCACAAGGAATTCAAGAGCAGGGTAAGGAAATTCGCACCTTTACGCCAAGGTTCGGTTGTATTAATGAGCGAAGAAATCAGTTGCATGAAGTCATCAGGTTATCGGGGATGAACTTGATCATTAATGATACAGACCATCCGTTGATCATCAAGGTGGCATCTATTCAATCGGCAAGGATGCAGGTTTACTTTATTGACAATGAAGATTATTTTGGGAGAAAAAGCACTCTTTTCAACGACAAACATGAATATTACCCGGACAATGACGAACGTACAGTTTTCTTTGCCCGCGGTGTACTCGAAACAGTGCGGAAATTACGTTGGGTACCAAACATTGTCCATTGCCATGGCTGGTTTACTGGCTTAGTGCCTTTATATGTGAAAAAGGCTTTCCGTGAAGACCCCTTGTTCTCAAAAGCCAAAGTAGTCTATTCTATTTACAATGACCAGTTCGAAGAGTCATTTTCACCTGATTTTAAGACAAAAACCTTGACTGACGGAGTGACCAAAAAAGATGTAGCGGCATTAGATAGTCCAAATTATGTAGGCTTAAGCAAGGTAGCCATCAATTATTCGGATGGGTTTATCACTGTGGGAGATGCTGTTCATCCGGATGTCATGGATTATCTTCAGACATCCAAAAAGCCTTTCATACAACACAATATCGAAAACTATATTCAAGATTACGGTAATTTTTACGAAAAATTATTGTCCTAATCCACCATCACCCTATCTCTTTTCACAAAATGAACTACGTTATCGATATCATTATCTTGTTGTGTTTAGGTTGGGGTGCATATAAAGGATTTCGAAAAGGTTTTATCATACAAAGTTTTGTGGTCATTGCGCTCATTCTTGCCATTTGGGGAGGATTCGCTTTGTCTGGACGTCTTGAACCATTCTTGCAAAAGCATTTCCAAATGAGTGAATTGGCATGCTCTGTTATCTCATTTATCATCATCTTTTTGTTAATACTGATCATCGTGTACGTTTCCGGATACCTGGTAACCAAGGTGGCTAATGCTGTTACATTGGGAATGATCAATAGGTTAGCTGGAGCTGCTTTCGGAATATTCGCCAATGCATTGATATTAAGTGTCATTATTGTGTTATTCAACAAAATCAATGACAAAAAACAGAAACCCCTGGTATCAAAAGACATATTAGGAAAAACATACTTGTACCAACCTGTCGGGAAAATAGCTCCAGCGATTTTTCCTGAAAAATTCTTCAAAAAAGTTAAAGATACGTTAACGTAGTCTGAGCACTTGCTATTAAGTCTACGAATCTTGATAATGCGGATGAATACTCCTCGTTCTGTGTTATTGTATGAGTTTGACAAAACCGCACATTTGCAATCATCTGGCTTTTAATGAATTATATTTTTATCTTACATATACTTAAATATCAGAAATATACAAATTACAGCCTACAAAAAATTTTGAAAGTTCACATTATTCAGGTTTCTTTGTCGTCTCATTAAAAAACAATATTGATGAATATTTCAAAAAATAAGGTGGTATCGTTATCATACCAATTGCGCCTGGAGCACCAAGACGGTGACATTATCGAAACAGTAAATGCCGATCATCCGTTAACATTCATTTTCGGTACAGAAAGTTTGTTACCGGAATTCGAACGTAACATTGAGAACATGAAAGTCGGCGATAGCTTTGCCTTCCTTTTGACAAGCGAACAAGCATATGGCCCTGCTGTTGAGGATGCTATAGTTGAAATACCTAAAACTGCATTTATGATGGACGGCGAGTTGAATGACGAAATCTTATTTGAAGGTAGTGCTATTCCTATGACTGATTCTCAGGGTAACCGTCTGAATGGTGTTGTGGTTGAAGTTAAGGACGATGTGGTGATTATGGATTTTAACCACCCTCTGGCAGGAGATGATTTATTTTTTACCGGTAAAGTAGTAGAAGTACGCGATGCCACACCTGAAGAGCTTGCACACGGCCATGTCCATGGAGGATGTACGTCAGGTAATTGTGATGGTTGCGAAGGAGACTGCCATTAATCAAATATATTCCTGAAATTTACAATACTAACTCGTAGATTGTTTGAAGTTTTTTGTCCCTGTGAAGCATTGTTAGATGTGTATAGGGGTAGAAAAACTCAGCAAGTACCGAATATGGTTATAGGATTGGTATTTTTGTAGGATAAAAATGTACCTACCCTATAGCAACATTCCAAAAACGTGGTATTTTTGTACAATGCTTTATTGTTACTTACCGCTGTTATACCATCCATATGTTGCATCATGTTTGCCTGGAAGATATTCTTTTTTTAGATATTGAGACGGTGCCTCAATGTGCTGATTTTGGACAACTCGATGATGTTGCCCAGGAGTTGTGGAGCTTGAAAGTTACATCCTTGAGTAAAGATGGACAAACCCCTGCCGACTTATATACGCGGGCAGGTATTTATGCGGAATTTGGCAAAATTGTGTGTATTTCCGTAGGTTTCATACACCAATTATCCGACGGACAAATAGCCTTTCGTCTCAAATCGTGTTTCGGAAACAATGAACGAGAACTGCTACAAGAATTTGCTGAAATTATTGCGCGTTTTAGTGCGCAGCACAACATGCAATTATGCGCACATAATGGTAAGGAGTTTGACTTTCCATACATTGCTCGTCGTATGCTCATTAATGGCTTGACTTTACCGGCCATTCTTGATATTGCAGGTAAAAAACCATGGGAAATTTCTTTTTTGGATACGATGGAATTATGGCGGTTCGGCGATTATAAAAGTTACACCTCGCTGAGATTATTAACACATATCTTCGGTATTCCTTCACCAAAAGACGATATTGACGGAAGTCAGGTAGCGGAAGTATATTGGCAAGAAAAAGACATGTTGCGAATTGTCCGTTATTGTGAAAAAGATGTATTGTCCATTGCCCAGCTTTTGCTCCGTTACAAAGGCTTGAAATTGATAATACCGGAAAATGTCAGTTCAGCTACGTTCACGGAATAAAAGTTTGATCATCTTCGTAATATGAATGTTCTAAAATGAAGAATATCTGCAATGTCATTATTTTGTTGCTTTTCTGGACGGGCACATTAGATGGTAATGCACAGATAGAAACCAAGCGTTGGTGGAATGTAGGCGCTACTACAGATACCGGTCGTGCTGTTTTTTGTGCAGATGGTGATGATACGCCACTTGACGCGCTGTTGGAAAAGCTGAAAACAACTACCGACGAAACATTCAAATTACAGTTGTATCTTCGTATTGTAAGGTCTTATCAGGACCAGACGCTCATTTATAAAGCCATCACGTATGCTGATAGCGCTTTAATCCTCGCCACTAAATTAAAAGATTCGCTGTCTCTTTGCCGTATACATACAGCTTCCGTATACAACATGGATCTATGCGGCAATCCCGGCGCTATGCTAAACCAAGCCCTGTTGGCGCAATCATACATACCTTATTCCCTGAAAGGCACGATAGAGGAATTTAAAGTATATGCCGTAACAGGTGATGCCTACAACGCTTTGCTCCAATACGATGAAGCTGAAAAATCATATCAAAAAGCAAAAGACATCATACAAGGCTTCGGTAATGAAAAATGTAATGGCTACATCAACCTGAGTCTTGGTAGTACCAGACAAAATAATGGTAAGCTATACACAGCAATTGAAGCATACCAGGAAAGTGTCGCTACTTTTGAAGCATTGCAGGATACATTAACCTGTTGTGTGCTATATGGCTATATATCAAACGCTTATTTTGATTTAGGATTGCGCGATCAACAACAGAAATACTTGTTACGGACATTAGCATGGATTGAAAAGATAACGAATCCAGTTCATAGGGCATCGATTTATCGCGATTTAGCCTCTTTTTACAGGGAACAAAATGACAGCTTACACACGGCATATTTTTACAACAAGGCTATTGAATCTTATATGAAAGTACCCCGTGCATTCTCTCCCGAATTAGGGGATAGCTACAATGATATGGCCGATTTTTATTACTATATGGGAGATCAAGCAAAAGCGCTGGCATATCAAAGAGTCTCTATTCGAAGTTATCAGGCTTATCCCCGCCCCGTTACACTGATGACCTATAAAATGGGGTATTTATACCAAGCCTTTGGAAATTTGGATTCAGCGTATTATTACTATAATGACGCATACAAAAAAATGATCGCCTTGGATGATCCTCGTTTATTAGCCATTTGTGCCAAGGGAATGTCTAAGTATTACTTCCAGGCAGGAGATATAAAAAAGGCGATTCATTACGCAGAAATATCATATGGCAGTGCAAGGAGCATCAGGTGGATCGAAATGGTTTGTGATATATCTGGTTTTTTGAGCGATTTGTATGCTGTCAACCACGATTATCAACGTGCCTATAACTTCCAGATAAGATTCAGAAGATTGACCGATTCCCTGAATGTAGCGGAAAATAACAGAAAAACTGCCCATTTAGCGGCACAAGTTGAATTTGCCGACCGCGAAGCCAAAATGAACATGCAAATATCCGACCAACAGCGTAAAATTCATCAGCAAAATATATTCACCGTGCTGTTAACCTGCGTATTGATATTGGCAGTGATCATAGGAGTGATGATCTGGAAAAATAATAAGCACCGCAAACAAATTAATATCCAGTTAAGCGAACAAAAAGATGAATTAGCTGCTTTTAACGAAGAATTAGCTGCTACTAATGAAGAATTATTTGCAGTAAATGAGGAATTACAAAGGACATATAATGAATTAGACCGTTATAAGAGCGATTTGGAACTCATGGTAGGCGAGAAAACGAATGAATTGCAACAAGCATTCGTGCAAGTACAGGAATCGGATAAATTTAAATCTGCATTTTTCGCCAATATGTCGCATGAGATACGCACTCCGCTTAACGCCATCCTTGGATTTCTGCAATTTATTGACAAACAGGGAATTTCAGCTCAACAACGGGTGCGTATGATCACCTTGATCAATGCACATGCCGGACATTTACTTTCGTTAGTAGATGATATTGTCGATTTATCAAAAATTGACTCTGGATTGTTGACCATCCGTCCGGATCTTGTTACCATGAACGAGTTATTGAACGAGGTCTACCAACATGCCGAACAATTAATACAGTATACGTCTAAAAAACGCCTGGCACTGGTCATAGAAAACAGGTTGCCGGAATCAAAAAATATGTTTTTCATGGATGGGAACCGGATAAAACAGATTCTGTATCACCTGTTGGATAATGCCATTAAGTTCACAAAAACAGGGTATATCATGTTTGGTTGCGAAATAAGCGAAGATAACCATTTCCTGCACTTTTTTGTAGAAGATACCGGTATCGGTATCGCAACCGAATCACAACCAGATATTTTTAAACGTTTTTGGAAACAAGGAGAAATATACACGCAGCAATACCGGGGGCTTGGCATTGGTTTATCGCTATGCGAATCGTTAGTACAACTGATGGGGGGAACATTCAGCGTTACTTCAACTTACGGACAAGGTTCCACCTTCAGGTTCACCATCAAAATAAGCGAATCGGCCGAATAAATAGCATATCCCGGCATAAATAGACAAACCATGGAATTTAGCTTTGAACATGTATACCAGGTAGTTCGTTTGGTGCCGTACGGAAGGATTACCACATATGGAGCCATTGCCCGTTATCTTGGTTCAGCGCAATCATCGCGCATGGTCGGCTGGGCGATGAACAATTCCCATATCAGCGAACAACCGGTCCCAGCACACCGTGTGGTCAATCGTCAGGGATTACTTACAGGAAAACATCATTTTGGCGGAGATAACATGCAGACATTGCTCGAAAAAGAAGGTATCATGGTCAACAACGACCAAATAGTCGATTTCGAACGCCTTTTTTGGGATCCGAATAAGGAATTAGGCTAAACTACTTTATCGAAGTATTGTCAATAAAGATACGAATTTTTATCCACATGAACAACTTTTGATACATCATTCCTACATGCAATAAATTTTTTGATGACATTTTTGATACATTTGCTCTGTACTAATCATCACCTATCAAAAATTAAAATACTGGAGGACAAAGATATGAGTGGAAAGATTTTTATGGCTATCGTAGTATGTGTTATTTTATTTCCGTTTACCATTAACGCTCAGGGAACCACTGAGCTTATTCCAAAAGAAACAAAAGGGAAATGGGGATTTGTCAATCAAAAAGGAAAGAAAATCGTTGCACCGAAATATGATGAGGTAGATGACTTCCAAGATGGATTGGCTATCGTGGTATTGGGTGGAAAAATGGGTCTGGTAGACCAAACAGGAAATGAAATCGTTACACCGAAATACGACAAGATAAACAGTTTCCAGGAAGGATTGGCTATCGTGACATTAGGTGGAAAAGCAGGTTTCATAGACCGAAAAGGAAACGAAGTTGTTACGCCGAAATACGGAGAGGCGGATAAATTCCAGGAAGGGTTGGCTGTCGTGATATTGGACGAAAAAGTTGGTTTTATCAACCAATCCGGGACAGAAATAATACCTTGCACATACGATTGCAAAATCATCACCAATAATGAAAATGGCGCTAAGACAGACAAAATTTATATTGGAAACTTCCGCTTTTCCGAAGGAATAGCTAAAGTGTTGCTTCATGGAAAATGGGGAATCATCGACAAAACGGGCAAAGCTGTGATTCCAATAAAATACGATAATATCAAAGGTTTTTCTGAAGGACTCACCAAAGTAATGTTGGATGGAAAATGGGGTGCATTCGACACAACAGGGAAAGAAGTGATACCTGTAAAATACGATGTATTCGGTGATTTTTCCGATGATGGCAAAGCTTATGCTGCAGAAGGCAACAAATGGAGTATCATCGACCGTGCGGGAACGGAAAAGGGAATGACCCACCGGACAGGGCTTCCTATCAATATCGAATACCTTGATACATCATACCCGGTAATCGATTTTACAGTAAGCATGACCAACAACAAAACCACCGTAACAGTGATTACCACTGGTGATTTATTTAGAGTGAGTGAAGACGGGAAACTGATTGCGCCGGTAAATTGTGGCTTTGTTTCCGGAGAAAAAAAATATCTGTCAAAAACTATTTCATTGCATGGCAATATGTCGGCAGTATTTGTATTTGAAACATCCGACCAGCCCGATGCCGTGATCTTTTATCCTGGAACAGACACTTCGAAAAGCGTTACCATCGATTACAAATAATCATTGTTTTCAACAACCCATCATAAAAATGGGGGCTGTCAGGTAAAATATGCTTGACCCGATGCTACGTTATCCCAAACCGTTTTTTATATATTTTCCAGGATAAAATTCCCGTCAATGCCTAATTCGCGATAAATACGCTTAGCTACATTTGCGCCTATATGTTCGCGCCCGGTAACAATCTTATTATAATACGTATACGATATGCCCAACCGTTTGGCCAAAGCCGTTTGCGTGGTCCGTCCGCGATAAGTTTCATCACGCAGAGCAGCTATCAGCGGATTAACCCCAGGGTGTAATGTGGCATAGGTTTCATTCAACTCATGAACAATTTCATCCGTACAAAGTTGTTGCAATTTCATGCGTTCCTCTTTGCTAAGGTTGGCAATATCGCCCTCCGACTTGCTCAATAGTGCATTCAACGCTGTAGTGTGGTTGGTTTGTCCTTTCTTTTGATTCTTTGATTTCATTTCGATAGTTTTTAATGGTTTGATGGTACAAATATAGCTAAATTTCACTATAAAATAGCGAAAAACAACTATAAAGTAGCGAAAAAGTACTATAAAATAGCTAAAAACAATGTTTTTATAGCGGTTTATAACAATAAAATAGCTATAAATAACAATATAATAGCTAAATTTCGCTATAAAATAGCGATAAATAGCTATAAAGTAGCGAAATTGCACTATAGAGTAGCAATAATATTATATGAGAAAAGGTTGGGGTGAGGTGATGCCTCATCCCTCTATTTTAAGGATATTTTTCTGTGTAGCTTGTTTCAATAAGATTTTACCATATGCAGCAATTCCTTGCCTAACAGCGACGACCTTATGCCCTATCTAATCATTCAATTTCAATACCGCTAAAAACGCTGATTGCGGCACTTCTACGTTGCCAATTTGCCGCATGCGTTTCTTTCCTTTCTTTTGTTTTTCGAGCAATTTACGTTTACGCGAAATATCGCCGCCATAACATTTGGCGGTAACGTCCTTGCGGACTGCTTTTACTGTTTCGCGGGCAATAATTTTAGCGCCAATGGCAGCTTGTATGGCAATATCAAACTGTTGGCGGGGAATAAGTTCTTTTAGTTTTTCGCAGATACGCCGGCCAAAATCATAAGCATTGCCACGGTGTATCAAAGCAGATAAGGCGTCCACATTCTCACCGTTGAGCAAGATGTCAAGTTTCACTAAATCGGCCTGCTGGTAACCGGAGGTATAATAATCGAATGAAGCATAACCTTTAGAAATGCTTTTTAAGCGATCATAAAAATCAAATACAATTTCTGCTAACGGCATTTCAAAATTCAGTTCCACCCGGTCGGTAGTCAGGAAAACCTGGTTTTTTAACACTCCCCGTTTGTCCAAACAGAGCTTCATCACCACTCCTATGTATTCCGATTTGGTGATAACCTGTGCCTTGATATATGGTTCCTCGATATGATCAATTAAAGTAACTTCCGGCAACCCGGAAGGATTATGCACATCGAACATATCGCCTTTGTTGGAATATACTTTATACGATACGTTCGGAACGGTAGTGATCACATCCATATCGAACTCCCGGTCGAGCCGTTCCTGTATGATTTCCATGTGCAGCAACCCAAGAAAGCCGCAACGGAAACCAAAGCCCAATGCTGCCGATGATTCTGGAACAAATGTGAGCGAAGCGTCATTCAATTGTAACTTTTCAATGGAGGCACGCAATTCCTCATAATCGCTGGCGTCTACCGGATAAATACCTGCAAAAACCATCGGTTTGACTTCCTCGAAACCCGCTATGGCTTTATTGCAAGGATTTTCCACATGAGTGATGGTATCGCCGACCTTTACTTCGCGCGCTGCTTTGATACCTGAAATGATGTAACCCACATCTCCGGTATACAGATGTTCGCGTGGTTCCAATTTGAGACGCATGACACCGATTTCGTCGGCGTTATACTCTTTACCGGTATTGAAAAATTTAACATCATCGCCTGCACCAATGCTCCCGTTAATGATCTTAAAGTAAGCAATAATACCACGGAAAGAGTTGAAGACCGAATCGAAAATCAACGCTTGCAAAGGAGCTTCCGGATCGCCTTTGGGCGGTGGAATGGCATTCACGATACGGTCAAGGATAACGTCGACACCCAATCCTGTTTTTCCACTGGCTTCGATAATATTGTCGCGATGGCATCCCAACAAGTCAACAATCTGGTCTTTCACCACATCGGGCATAGCGGCAGGCATATCCATCTTATTGAGGACAGGGATAATTTCCAAATCGTACTCAATAGCTTTGTACAAGTTCGAAATGGTTTGTGCCTGTATCCCCTGTGTAGCGTCGACAATCAGGAGTGCGCCTTCACATGCGGCAATAGAACGCGATACTTCGTACGAAAAATCAACATGTCCCGGAGTATCAATTAAATTAAGCGTATATTGCTGTCCGTCATGCACATAATCCATTTGCACGGCATGGCTCTTGATGGTGATGCCCCGTTCGCGTTCCAAATCCATACTATCCAATACCTGATCCTGGAAATCGCGATCGGTAACGGTGTTGGTAGCTTGTAATAAACGGTCGGCCAGCGTGCTTTTACCATGGTCGATATGAGCGATGATGCAAAAATTCCTGAGATGATCCATTCAATCTAATTCAACGACAAATTGCGATGGGCTTGTGTACTTGCCTGTATCATCACAATTTAGGGGTTCCTATTTATAAAAAAGTGTGCAAATGTAATAAGATTTCCAACGCATATGATGATTTAAACTATTTTTGTGTGCAAAACAAGCATCGTCTTGACACCTAAAGAGTCTCCACGTGCAAACTCGTGCCTGCCCGTTCGGGCAAGTAGGGACATCTTTAGGAATGATATCGGACAATCATTAAATAAAATTACCATGACACCATTCACCAACATCATCCATCTCAGGTTTATTGTTATTTGTGCCCTTGCCTTTGCCTGTCTGCAAGATGGGGATGCCCAAGGTCTCAAAGGACTACTCAACAAGATTACAGGGAAAAGCGCTACTGCGTTGACCAATGAAGACGTGATTGCAGGATTGAAGGAAGCGCTAACCATTGGTGCCAAAACATCTTCGGAATCAGCATCGGCAGTAGACGGGTTTTTCAAAAATCCGAACATTTTTATCCCTTGGCCGACAGAAGCCCAGAGTATGAAAAACAGTTTGGTCAAAATTGGTCTTGAAAAACAAGTGTCGGCTTTCGAAGAATCTATGAATCGTGCTGCAGAGGAGGCAGCGAAGGGAGCTTTCGACGTTTTTGCAGGCGCTGTTAAAGGCATGACCATCAGTGACGGTTTTGCCATATTGAGCGGAAATGATACGGCAGCGACGCATTACTTGCGCGAAAAAAGTTTTGTGCCGTTGAAAGAAAAATTTACGCCCATTGTGAAAAACGCCATTGAAAAAGTGCAGGTGACCTCTTACTGGAATCCCTTAGTGTCCAGCTACAACAAGATTCCGGGAGTGAAGAAACAAAATCCTAACCTTGAGGATTATATTACTACGAGGGCGATTGATGGTTTGATGGTATTGATTGGGGAACAGGAAGCCAAGATCCGGAAAGATCCGGTAGCACAGACCACGGACTTGTTGAAAAAAGTCTTCGGACAGCAAAAGTGACTTCAGAATACATTCATTTACCTTTCCCTGCACAAATCCAATAACCCGTTGATGATGGTTAACGGATGAGGGGGATTCCCCGGTATATATAAGTCAATATAATGTTGTGCAATGAAACTGCGGTCGATGGCCGGGCTGTCTTCAAAAGAACCTCCGCTGAGGGCATCAAATCCTGCCAACACAATGACTTTCGGGTCGGGAACAGCATCATAACATATTTGGAGCGCTGCTGCCATATTTTCGGTAATAGGGCCGGTGATGACAATACCATCGGCATGACGCGGAGATGCGACAAATTCAATACCAAAACGCCCCATATCAAAGTTCACATTCGAACAGGCGTTCAATTCCAACTCCGCACTATTATCGCCTCCTGCAGAAACTTGTCGTAATTTCAGCGATTTCTTAAATAAACGCCTCACATCCGGCCGCACTAATTGTGGATTGACGGTGATGGGAGCATCCACGTTTTCGACAACAATGAGTTTTGCAGGATCATTGGTGGCTAACCGGTAATCGTTGGTGAATTTTATTTTTTCAGGGAAAGCATGCGCGCACAACCCACAAAAACTACATTTGGCCAGATTCATCCGTACAGGAGATATTTCGAGGGCAGACGACGGACAAAAGTCTTTCAAAACGACCTCGTCAACCATTTTATTGGTAATGACCGGACGCCCCCTGAAAGTTTGATGCAAGTGAACATCTGTAACATCAGGAATATACTGCTTTCCTTGCCTGCGTAATATTTTTAACTGTTCGAGCATGATGGTAACTATATAATTCCTGATTCAATAACCTGCCCGACTGGCCTCGGTCAGGCGGGTTCAATAATTCCTCATCCAACCTTTTCCTTGTTTACTTTCGTGGATGACCTCATATTCCACCATCATCATAATTCATCACAAAATCATAATGATGTTTGTTCTTTCATAGTCTCTCCGGACTTTTTCAGTATCGCTTTGTTGATTTTTTTGACCAATGCAGGCCCTTCATAAATAAATCCAGAGTATACCTGTACCAACATTGCGCCTGCTGCCAGCATATTGATAGCGTCTTCAGCCGACATGATTCCTCCGACACCCATGATAGGGAGTTTTCCTTTAGTACGTTGCCTGATGTAATTAACAGTTTCCAAAGCCTTCCATGTTAATGGTTCACCGCTCAGTCCACCCCGACCAATCCGTTCCACTTGCGCATTATCAATCGTCAGATCATTGCGCTGTATGGTCGTATTGACAGCAATAATGCCATCCACCTTCATTTTTTCCACGATGTCTAATACCTCGTCGAGGTGGACAAAACTCAGGTCAGGAGATATTTTGATCAGTACCGGTTTACGTTGCTCCTGTTTATCCCGTTCTTCCATAATCACCGTCAATATACCTGCCAGTGAACTCGCACTTTGGAGTTCGCTCAAATTCGCCACATTAGGACAACTTACGTTAATCGCAAAATAGTCTACATACGGATATAACTTTTTAAAGCATTCCAGGTAGTCAGCCGGAGCTTCAGCATTGGGTGTTACAGTATTTTTACCAATATTACCACCTATCAATATATCAGGACGTTTACCTTTCAGGCCTTCCACTGCGGCGTCAACTCCTTTGTTATTGAATCCCATCCGGTTAATAAGCGCTTTGTCTTGTACAATCCGGAATAAACGTGGCTTAGGATTACCCGGTTGACCTTTTGGCGTGACCGTACCAATTTCGATAAACGAAAATCCTAAAGTAGAGAAGGCCTTATATAATTTTGCATCTTTATCGAAACCAGCAGCAAGTCCAACAGGATTGGAAAATTTCAGACCGCAAAATTCACGCTCCAATACGGGGCTTTTCACGGTAAACATGTTGCGTATGAATGCACGCAAGGGCGGAATACTATATGCCAACCGCATCAAACCCGCTACCAAGCGATGCATCGCTTCGGGCGGAAACACAAAAAAAATGGGACGAAAAGTACGATACATGATGATAAAAAGGTAAAAAGTAATCAGGTAAAAGGTAAAAAGAAGTTTTTCACCTTTTGTCTATTACCTATTATCCATTAACTGAGTAATTGTTTTACTTTGGCTGAAATTGCTTTACCGTCTGCTTTACCTGACAATTCTTTGGTAGCAATGCCCATTACCTTACCCATGTCGGATGGCATTTTTGCACCAACCCGCTCAATGATAGCTTTCAGGGCAATACCCAACTCCTCGTCGCTCATTTGTGCAGGCAGGTATTGCTCAATGACCGAAGCTTCCAACAATTCTTTGTCTGCAAGATCTTTCCGGTTTTGCTGTTGGTATATTTCAGCCGATTCCTTACGCTGTTTGACTAATTTCTGCACAATTTTCAGCTCTGCTTCGGGAGACAATTCACCATTCGCACCAGTTTCGGTACGTGCCAGCAAAAAAGCCGTTTTCACTGCCCTAAGCGCTTCCAATTTATCTTTTTCTTTCGCGAGCATCGCCTTTTTGATGTCTTCGCTCACCGTATCAAATAAGCTCATCTTTTAATGTTTGAATGTCAAATCAATAACTACAACTTCAGAACGACTTGCAGTACGTATAGGAGGACCCCATGTCCCCACGCCGCAAGATACATAAAAATTCGATTCGCCCTTTTGTAAATACCCCCAATCTTGTTCGTAAATTTTACGCGTAATATAGTTCAACGGCCACATTTGTCCGCGATGGGTGTGCCCCGACAACTGCAAATCGACTCCAGCCTGTACCGATTGTTCGAAATGGTAGGGCTGATGATCCAGTAAAATAATAGGCAACTGTCTGTCCGCTGTACTTAATAAATCAGGAATGGTTTTCCTCCGCAAAACCTGACGATCTTTACGTCCGGCAACGTAAAAACTATGGTCAATACATACTACGGAATCTTGCAAAGGAGTCACATGGTGAGAAGCTAAATAATCAAAAGCAATGGTTACTGCATCTTTCTCTTCCATCTCCCCAATGTATTCATGATTGCCACTGATGGCAAATGTGCCGTATTTACTTTTCAACCGATCAAATTCTACACCCATGTTTTTTTGGATAATCGGCTCGGGACTTCCATCAAAAGTATCGCCTGCCAATAAAATAATGTCAGCATGTTGTTCATTAAGTACATCCACTATGCGGCTTAAAAACTTACGGCCATTGACGTGCCCCAAATGAATATCGCTTACCATGGCTATACGTAAAGTTGACAGGTTGCCTGCCGGTTTATGGACGGGTATTTCTATGTGGGTAACACGTGGATGATGAGCATTCCTGTATCCAATACTCAGGATAAAAGTCAATATCAAACATACGCCACCGAATAAGATGGCTTTACTCAATGGATAGTTTTGATAAATAAAAGCTGGTTTGATATTACCCACCCACCCAATGATTCGCATGATATCGATCACCAGCAACGAAATGAAGCCATACAACATGATAGCCACCCAACATGAACCGATAATAAAAAAAGCGTCAAATAATCCACCCGAAAATCCCTTCATGCGCAAAATCTGGGTAACAATGAATGACAATGCCAGCATCCAAAAGAATATGGTGAACCACACACGTTGCCGCCCCAGAATTTCAAGCGCTTGCCAACCACGTATATATAGGTAAACGTTGCCAATGAAGTAAATACCAATAACAATCAAAAAAAACATAAGAAAAGAAGACTTCATGATAGATAATTTTGGTTTTTGTGCACGAAATTCATGCCAAAAATAAATTGATACAAAATTGAACTAAAATGCTTCGGCAAATGTCATAAGTACTGTAAATATTTGTGCCGACTGGCTAAGTCGTAACAATCAATTATTTGATCACATGCTGTCATTGAAATATTGGCTAATATTATCAATCTTTTATATGGTTACGACTTCTGCTACGGCACAGACGACATCATATGAAAAAGGAAAACTTGATTACAGTGGGCGATTGGCTCCATGGGGACGTTATACGCCAGACCTGCCATACAATTTGTGGCTCGGCGCGCTTTACTTTCCACAACTCAATTATCAAAAGGATTTTAGCAACCAGCAACATCTCAACATTGGAGCTTCTGCCAAATTGTCGGGTATGATAGGGATGATTGACTCGACTACCACAGACGGTGATATTGTGCCTTATCGCGTTTTTGTCGATTATTCCACAGAACGTCTGAAACTGCGTGCAGGGTTACAGAATATTCGATTTGGATCGGCAGAAATGTTCCGGTCGGTGATGTGGTTCGATCGCACCAACCCGCGCGATCCTTTACAAATGACTGATGGTGTGTGGGGAATTACCGGACGATGTTATTTTCAGGGACATATCAACCTGTGGGTTTGGCTATTGTATGGAAATAAAGGTCCCAAAGGAATTGACTTTTTCCCAACCAGCCAACATGTTCCTGAAGTTGGAGGCCGCTTACAGTGGGTTTACCCCGCCGCTAACTTTGCATTTTCTTACCATTATCATCAATTAAATACTGAAGATTATAGTCTTTACACCAACATCCCGGAACATCGATTTGGACTTGATGCCCTTTTTGACTGGCCGGTAGGAATGACCGTCGAAGCCACCAGCATCCATTTTTCCCAACCACTGGACGAATACACCCATCAATCCTTAGGTACCCTAGGGTTCTTCCACACCTTCGGTTTCGGAATGAGAGCTAACTTCGAACAGTTTGTATCTTCGCTCGATGAACAAACATTTGCTTTTAACAATACCGTCACTTTGTCGGGTTTATCGCTGGCTTATCCGGTTTGCAAAACCGATAACCTTGAATTTATGTTCTACTACGACTGGACACACAACAGAACATACAACTACCTCCAATGGAAACATCAGTTCAGGTATTTCTACGTAGTTGGTCTGGCTTATTGGAATCCGACAGTATACGAGTCGAACATGATTGCTGCGATAGCAACCCAACAGATGTTGGGAAGAGGCATTCAATTGATGTTGGTTTGGGAGCATTAAGCAATTGTGAATTGACAAATTGTGGCAACATCCAATGTACGATATTCGATTATCAATGATATAAATAGCATTTACCCGTCAACAAGCCAATTATTTCATTACTTTTGCAACTGATTTTCCACACGTGTTGTTGATAACCACGTATAAAAAACAATGTAATGAACAAATCCATTTCCCTTTCTTTCATGTTATTGGGCATTCTCTTCAGCGTATGCCTCATTTTATCCAATCTGCTGGCTACTAAAGTAATCACCGTATTTGGTTTCTCGGCTACAGCAGGATTAATCGTCTTTCCAATTTCATACATCATCAACGACGCCATTGCAGAAGTATGGGGGTATCGCAAAGCACGACTGATTATTTGGATTGCATTCACCATGAACTTCCTCGCAATCGCATTGATGCAGTTATCGGTGATGATTCCGCCTGCCTCCTATTGGAATGGACAAGATGCTTACGCATATGCTTTCAGCCAGGCTCCTCGGGTAGCATTTGCCAGCTTAACAGCATTCTTATGCGGTTCATTTATCAATGCTTATGTAATGAGCAAGATGAAAATTCGCACGCGGGGCAAAGGATTCGGCGTTCGGGCGATTGTATCTACTCTATTTGGTGAATCGGCCGATTCACTTTTATTTTTCTCTATAGCCTTTGCAGGCAATATTGCATGGCAACATATTCTGGGGATGATTGTAGTAGAAACCGTCCTAAAATCAGCTTACGAAGTAATTATTCTTCCTGTAACCACAATAGTGGTACGGTATATCAAACGAACGGAGCAAATCGATGTATATGATGACGGAATATCCTATAACATCCTAAAAGTAAGGGAAGTTTCTTGATCATTTTCGATTTTCGATTGATGATTTACGGTATGCTTTGCTTGGACAAACGGGCTATGTCTGAAGTTTCCCGGCAAATACGCTTTTAAATGGATACAAAATCAGTAACGCAAATATAAACTTGAGCCATTTCATGATTGAAAATCCGGTACAAGTGTTTCTAATTTACGTAAGGTCCAATACAAATCAAAAATGAATAACGCTGCATTGGTTTTATTTTCTGGAGGACAGGATTCTACTGTTTGTCTTTTCTGGGCATTGAAGAGGTTTGCCCATGTTGAAGCAGTTTGTTTTCGTTATGGCCAACGTCATGCGACGGAAATACAAGCTGCACAGGCTATTGCAATGAAAGCAGGAATTTCTTTCCGGTTGGTTGATGCCACCTCCATCATCGGCTTAGGGAATAATTCGCTCACCAATCCATCCATAGAAATGGATAAAGAACAAGTTGGCGAAATACCACCCAATACCTTTGTTCCCGGACGTAACCTTCTATTTATCAATATGGCGGCCATTGTGGCTTACGAAAAACAAATAGCCAACCTTGTCATTGGTGTGTCGCAAACTGATTATAGCGGTTACCCGGATTGCCGGGACACCTTTATTCGCTCGTTGAATGTATCGTTAAATCTGGCTATGGATGAGCAGTTTGTGATACACACGCCGTTGATGTGGCTTGATAAAACGGACATTTGGCAATTGGCGGATGAACTGGGCATTTTTGATTTAGTGAAAACAAAAACAGTTACCTGTTACAATGGTATTCCCGGTGACGGATGTGGCGAATGCCCATCGTGCAGGCTACGACAAAAAGGGTTAGACCGATACAAAAAGACATCCAAATAATACATCATTTTTGTCAATAGCTTTCCAATAATTGAAGGTTTGCAACTTGTGTGGGAGTGACATATAAAGCACTATTGTTTCGGTTCTTGCCGTTCCGATAAGACTTTTTGCAAAGGTATCCGGCGTATTTTGGATTCTATCCATGCGGTAAAGTCGAATAGTTTCAAAATCTGCATTTCGAAAATGTCCTGAC
>JAVBMZ010000063.1:0-13224 GCA_031551935.1 Bacteroidales bacterium | reverse complement strand
CGGGGAACTACATGGCGGTATTCAAACCAAAAGTCGAAAATATCGCCTAATAAGAAGATAGCCGCAGCATCAGTTTTTATAAAATCGAGCCACTGTATAAATGTTTTTTCCCTGTGACGGCTTTCGTCGTTGGGTGCCATCAATAAATGGAGGTCGGACGCAAAATACGTACGCTTATTTGGCGGCAGCAAAAAGTTCACTTAGTTTTTTGTCTAAAGCATCCCCTTTCAGATCTTTGGCGATAATGGTACCTTCTTTATCTATCAGGAAATTTGCGGGAATTGTTTCCACCCCATATATTTTTACCACGTCTGAATCCCAGAACTTGAAATCGCTTACATGTATCCATGCCAATCCGTCTTCTTTGATGGCACGTTCCCATGACGATTTTGATTGATCCAAGGATACCTGGAAAATGTCGAATCCTTTAGTGTGGTATTTGTGGTAGGCATCCACCAAATTGTGATTTTCTGTGCGGCAAGGGGCGCTCCATGATGCCCAAAAATCAATCAGGACATATTTCCCTCTATTTGCCGATAATTTCATCATTTGTCCATTAGGAGAGGGAAGCGCTATTTCTGGAGCATCTTTACCCAACATAGATAACATCCGATTTAGTTGTTTGATGCGATGTTTTTCATTCATTTCCACTAAATTGGCATGAAGTGATTTCACATATGAAACTTTCGGATATTTTTTGTAAAAAAGTGAATCGGCCACCCTGAAATATTTGATGTCCTCCTCATCACTAAAAAGATATATTTCAGGCCGTATTTGTTGATATAACGCGTAAATGATGACCAAAGAGTTGGGATGGTGTTCAATGAAACGAACATTGAAAGCATGAAGACTGTCGACTTCGTTGATGATATTCCATTCGAATTGACGTTGTATGTTCGCAAAATTACGATTACCCAAGTATGTTTGTAGGGATGTATTGAGCGAGTCAATCAATGTTGTTGTTTGATTCAATCTATGATTTAGTTGGCAGATATACTTGGAATCTTCACTTCCTTTCACATCATATGTCGCCGCCAGTTGATGAGTATCGCCACTGATCGTTATTTTTTCACCCGGATGGGCTAAGAGGCTTATAGATTGCTGGTTGGCCGTGAACGAATAAAACGTAGGCTGACTTATTTTGTATTTGAAAGAAAAACTACCATTGGCGTCTAGTTTAACGGAATCTTTGGTAGCAGTTCGATTACTGCCACCCAACTCTTGCAAATACACCATCTCTGCATTTGTACCGCTCAATGTTCCTTTAATATGACCGGTCTTTTCCGGACCGCAAGCGGCTAAAGCAAAAATAGGAAAAATAAGAAAGAATTTCTTCATTGATGAAGTATTAAAAAATCAAACGCTTATGAATGTTGACAAAAACAAACACAGGTTATAGAGCACGTTTTCTGTATCCATAACCCATCTTTTAACAAAATGATAACAAAAACCGCACCAAAAATACGACAAATTCATCTAATCCTGAAAAACGTCCTTCAATATGGAAAATGATTTTATTTTGCCAAAGTTGTCTACATGCAATGAATAATACGTAAGAAGATACTCCGTGAGCATATTCCGTTGATAATGGTTTATTTGCAGATGATCAAGGTTGTCAAATGACATCCTGAGAAGCTGTATCATCAGGCGGTTATATTCCGGATGAGGGGATGATGCGGTCGGTAAAACAACAAAACCTCCTTTCTGCAAGTCAAACCACATATCATCCGATGCTTGTTTTGTGTTGGGGTAAAAGCCAAGATAACGGCTATAGTGCACCAGGAATATGAGATGAAAATTGGCCGTTCCGTTGTCGTTCAAATCAAGCGCCTGAATGATATGGAGCAAAAACTCAAATAGTTCATGGTTGGCTTCTTCTTCTTTGAGTGTTTTGCTGAGAATTTCTGCAATAAATAATGCAATGCTGCTTTTTACGGGATCAAATGGAATGCTTTGATGTGGTTGGAGTATGTGTGCGTCGGATATTCTTTGCATTTGCCTGTTGCCCCGATGGTGTATCTCGATCTCAATCAAGTGTAGCGGCTGGAACAATACAGCACGCACGGACGTTTTTTTGCTGTATGCTCCCTTAATGAAAATAGTTTGTCGCCCTAAAGATTCGGTGTATAGGTTGACAATCAAACTACTATCCCCATAGCGGAGATAATTCAATACGATGGCTCGAGTGTTGGCTATCAAAGGTTTTTAATTTGTTGTATTTTACTTTGGCGGAGCAAAAATATCGAAAAACAATGACAACCATATGATGTCTGATTGTCCGGATATTAAATATGTTCATAATATTTTGATAACTTCATATAAGAAGGTACGTGGGAAAGAGATAAGCAATGTATTTTAGCAACATTTATTTTTAACTCATGATTTCAGTATAACCATGAATGTTCATAAAAAGAATTCCGATTTACTTCGCGTCAATAAGAGATCTATTTTGTTTAATAATAGAGAAATAAAAGCGATTGACAATTATTGTCGCAAGTATCGGATAGGTAATCGTTCGAAATTTATGCGCGAAGCCATTATTACCTCTATTCTCAAAAAATTTGAGGATGACTATCCTACGTTATTTTAATTACTATCTTCGCATTTTGATATGCCATTGCATCAGAGTCTGATTTTATTTAAAGCCATCTGTTGCTGTTCATAACGCACACTTATTATTCTTTACATGAAAAAACAAGATATTATTTTTATTGTCTGTTGTTTGGCCTTTTTCAGTCTTTTTTTCTTTATAGAACCGTTGAAAGTCTGGTTCCTCGGTTATAGTAAACTTACGGATTGGCACGCCATGTTGATGGCATTTCTGAAGTTTGGCATCCTGGCTACTTTGGGTGAATCTATTGGATTGCGTATTCAAAAAGGAGTATATAATTACCGAGGATTTGGGTTGTTGCCTCGTGCCGTTGTTTGGGGATTTTTAGGTATGGGGATCAGTATGGCAATGACCATTTTTTCTAAAGGAACACCTGTTTTCGTCTATCACATGGGCGTCAAAAGTATAGGTCCATGTTTAGAAAACTTGGCAACCGCTTCTTTTGGCGTAAGATTGTTAATATCCTTCTGTATCAGTGTCACGATGAATCTGATTTTTGCCCCCGTTTTTATGACTTTGCATAAAGTGACGGATACACATATCATGAATACCGGCGGTACCTTGCGGGGTTTTTTTTCGCCAATACCCTTCAAAGAAATATTTACACACCTCAATTGGGGCGTGTTGTATGGATTTGTTTTCAAAAAGACAATTCCCTTATTTTGGATTCCGGCACACACCATTACTTTTATGCTTCCACCGCAATGGCGCGTTCTTTTTGCCGCATTATTAGGAGTCGCATTGGGCGTGCTTTTATCAATAGGCGCCATTATGGGGCAGAAGAAATAAGAAAAATCCTTTCCTCAGCCTCTCTATAAGGAGAGCGGAGAGAAGCGCGTTTTTCAAAAGTAGTTTGTGTCCGAGAAATATTTTTCCGGTGTCATTCACTAAGAAAATCAACTCAGATTTAATGTCAAATAATTAATGATACTCGATAATAATACCTCCCGCGGAGGTGAAAAAAGCACACCTCCCTCCCCACTTGGAGGAGGGTCGGGATCTACTCCAATGCCTCGTCATATAGTAGACCAGGCTAAGAAAGAAAGTGGTTTAAGTGATATAGGAAAAGCTTCGATACGTGAAGTAGTGCGTCTGGTGCATCATATTGAAAAAGCAACAGGACAACAGTTCATCAAAATGGAAATGGGTGTTCCTGGCTTACCTGCCGCTTCTATTGGAATAGATGCGCAAATAGAGGCTTTGCGTAATGGTGTCGCTTCTATTTATCCGTCTATTGAGGGATTCAGTGATTTGAAAAAGGAAGCTTCCCGCTTTGCCAAGTTATTTATGAATATTGATATAGCACCTGCTGGATGTGTTCCTACGGTGGGGTCAATGCAGGCAAGCCTCACTACATTTATGGTCAACAGTCGTTGCCACGCGGCAAAAGAATATACTTTGTTTATTGATCCGGGTTTTCCGGTACAGAAACAACAACATCATGTGTTGGGACTGAAGTATAAAACTTTTGATGTATACAATTACCGGGGTGCAAAACTTTGTGCAAAATTGGAAGAGTATCTTAGCCAAGGTAACATACATACCATTGTTTATTCGAATCCTAACAATCCGTCGTGGATTTGTTTGTCTGAAAATGAATTACGCACTATTGGCGAATTAGCTACACAATATGACGTTATTGTGATGGAAGATTTGGCATATTTTGGAATGGATTTCCGTCATGATTATGGTTGTCCGGGACAGATGCCTTATCAGCCTTCGGTAGCAAATTATACCGATAATTATGTGCTGTTGTTTTCAGGTTCTAAAGTGTTCAGTTATGCTGGTGAGCGTATTGCGTTAATGATGATTAGCGACAAATTGTTTCACCGACGTTATCCCGATCTGAAAAGATATTACGCATCGGATAGTTATGGACATGCGGCTGTATATGGCGCATTGTATGCCATTTCATCTGGTACTGGCCATTCGGTGCAATATGCACTTGCAGCGATGTTAAAGGCGGCTAATGACGGAACTTTTGCATTTATCAAACAGGTGAAGGAATATGGAGAAAAAGCCCGTGTGATGAAAGAATTATTCATGCGATATGGTTTTCATATTGTATACGACCGCGATGAAGACGCACCTTTAGCCGACGGTTTTTATTTTACGATTGCATATCCGGGATTTTCAGGAAGCGAATTGCTGGAAGAGTTGTTATATTATGGCATTAGTGCCATTGCATTAGATATCACAGGAAGTGAACACAGCGAAGGCCTGCGGGCATGTGTGTCGCAAACACAGCCTTCGCAATTTGCCGATCTTGAAGTGCGACTAAAGGCTTTTCAGGATAATCATCCGAGATAGATCGATTTGTCTTTGATTTTACTAGGCTTCAATGTATATTAAAGGTAAAGCGAATATTGCTCTGCCTTTATGTATTGTCGGCTTCCTAATTTATGTAAATAGTATTATTTCATTAAACAATAGAAACACATGATGATGGTAAGATTAAATTATTTGATGGTATTGTCTGTTTTGTTGACAATATTTGGGCGAACGATTTTTGCTGCAGACATTACGGCAGTACGTAATGGGTCAAAGATTGATGTGACTGTTGATAAACAATTCTTTACCAGTTATATTTTCTCCGTAGAGGAAAAATACCCATTCTTCTTTCCGGTAAATGGTCCTGCATCTGGTGGAAGCGTTACTTCTATGCGTAATGGAGAGTATCCGCATCATAGTTCGTTGTTTTTTGGTTGCGACAAGGTTAATGGTGGAAACTATTGGCAAGAAGGATTGAATGAAGGACAAATTGTATCGAAAGGAGCAAAAATAGTAGAAGGCAATGGTGAACGAGTAGTCATTACCGATGAGTGCATCTGGCAGCGTCCTGGCGCTGAGTCGCCGATTAAGGATACACGAAAAATCACCATTACTGCGCCTTCAAAGGATATACGGCAGATAGATTTTGAAATTACCATTGAAACATTGATGGTTGTTAAAATATTGAAGACCAATCACTCACTTTTTAGTGGACGTATTGCAACAGATCTCAGTGTAAAGAATGGTGGTGTCATGATCAATGCGGAAGGTGATCAGGGTGAAAAAACAACCTTCGGAAAATCATCAGCTTGGATGGATTGTTTTGGTACACGTGGAGATGCTGTAGAAGGTATTGCCATCATGCAGCATCCGTCTAATATAGCTTATCCGGCACCATGGTTTACCAGAGATTATGGATTTTTATCACCTACTCCTATGTACTGGCCACCCCATAATGCGGAAAGTGTTCAATTGCCAAAAGGAGAAAGAATTACTTTGCGTTATCGTGTGCTTGTGCATACCGGTGATTGTCAAACGGCTGGTATTGCAGCACAATTTGAAAAATATCGTAAAGAATAATCGATATTTGCTCTGTTAAATTTATCATTCATTTTTAAATATGGCATAAAATGAGATGTAATGTGTTGGTCGAAAGAATGTTGTTGTTGTGTTTGTGTTGGATGATTTTTCCTTCTTGTAAACATCATGACGGTTTATCCCTCGAAGCGCAAAAGGTACAGGCTTATATGGTGAACAATGCGGTAGTTGCTCATCGCGGGACAATGCATTGGGCGCCTGAATTGACAGAGGCTGCATACCGTTGGGCGCGTAATACGGGTGCCGATTACTTGGAATTAGATGTTCGTTATGCCAAGGACGGGGCATTGGTTTTAGTCCGGGATACCACTCTTGAACGGACTACCGATGTGTCTATAAAATTTCCTGGCAGGGAAAAAGATGTGATCACCTCATTCACTTACGAAGAGATTCTGCATTTAGATGCAGGTAGTTGGTTTAATGAGAAATATCCAGAGTATGCGCGGGAAAGTTTTGTCGGACAGGATGTGTTGGTTTTGGAAGATGTTTTCCGCATTGCAGAAGGCAAACGTATCAAGAGAGACGCTGATGGAAAACGCATCGTTCACAAGGACGAAACAGGAGAATACATTTTTGAATATGAGGAGGACCCTTTAGATAATGGAAATCGTCCGGGTGTTTATATTGATATCAAACCATCTGCGGCTTGTCCGGGGATTGAAAAAGATATTTACGAATTATTGACGCGCATTGGATGGAATATTTTGGAGGGACAACCGGTTGATAATGATATGCCATTTTATGTTCGTGGTAAGGTAAATATTTGTAATACGAGTGGTAAAGTGCTTATCCAATCGTTTTCTCGTTCATGTATTGCGACGGTTCATGAATTATTCCGTGGTCAGATTTTGTGCAGTTTATTGGTGGAGGCCAAGGATGATGATGATGCTAGGCCCGATTCATTTGACGAAATGATATCTTTTGCCAAAGCGAATGGTGCCCAATTTATTGGCGCCAAAATAGGTGAGGGTGCGAAAGATGGATTGCCTCCTTCATTTGCGCGAAAAATTCGGGAAGCAGGTTTGAAAACTAATATTTTTGCCGTTAATACAGAAGAACAGATGGTGAAATATTTCGGAGTAAAAACTGGTAAAAGAGCTCAGCCGTTGATGGATGGTACAATTACTAATCGTGCCGATCTGGTCCTTGATTTTTATCATACAAAAGGACTTCGTGAAGCAGGGAAGGAGGGAGGAATGCCACAAGAAGTGCTAATAATGTTAGGCTATTAGGTTCGGTTAAAATAATATGAGAAACGTTAGAAAAGTACGTGGGTAATTAGATATAAATTTTGTATATTTGTATATAAATGAATATCCGGCTTTATTTGATGAGCGTTGAAGTTCAATAATAAAGAAAAACGAGCATTGATTCACTAAGAAATAAAGCTATAATATAGATTTTGTTATCAATGTCCCGTAAAGGATGTGCTTGATCCTACAGATTTTGGCCACTTATAAAGGTTTCGATGTGTTATATTGGGCATGTGTTTGCAATGTGTCGACATAGAAAGCTAAATGTTAAAAAATATTTACTTTGATCATATCAGGTTGTGTATAGAGGCCTAAGTTATCGCTATGATAATACAACTGTAGGTGGAACGAGTTTAAGGAAAAGTAATTAATGGAAGTAAACGCCATATAAAATGATATTGTTATTGAGAAAAAGCTGCCTGATATAGAAATTATGCTGGTGTGTCTATTCAGACAAGCTTTTCGGGGTATTTGTTGTTTCTCTGAAAATATGAAATTAAAATTATTGGTTATCGTCATTGTTATTTCAGCATTTCATCTGTATGCTTCTGATGTGCAGTTTTACAGTATCAATGATTTATATGGGATTTCCATGCGCGAGCCCTCATCTGTGTGCAAAGACGATAATGGATTTGTTTGGGCTGCTTCTAGAACCGGCATTCTGCGACTTACTGACGACGATCACCGTATCTACCAATTGCCTTACCAAACGGCTGATATTATTTCCGTTAAGCTTGCTTATCAAAGCCCTTTGCTGTTGGCTTGTACCAATAATGGACAAATTTTCCGTTACAATACCCTATACGACCGTTTCGATTTCTTGTTTGACCTGCGTGTGCCATTGGATAATACGCATATAAGTGTTGGTAATATACTAATTGAAAATCAGGAAACCTTCTGGATATCCTCAAGTGTGGGGTTATATAAATATCAGGAAGGTGAGTTGTCGTTAGTAGAAGATGATCCTACGGAAGTATTCCAAGCCACGTGGTATGATGGCGACCATTTGATATTTGCTCGCCGTACCAAAGGATTATATTTAATGAACATTCATACCATGGAGTGTAAACATATTTATGAGAATGTCTCTTTATTTCCATTCCATGTTTTAAAGCTTTTCTACGATAAAATTAGTAATCAGGTTTGGGTCGGCACTCTGTCAAATGGTCTTTTCCGCTACGATTTCAATACCAGTACTTTTTCTAGGCCAAATATTAAATACCTCCCCAAACAACCGATACAGGCTATTGAGGCGAATTCGGATTCGACCATCTTGCTCGGAATTGACGGGCAAGGTGTCTGGGAATTGAATAAATATACCAATCGAGTGTTGAATATATATAAGGAAAATGCTGATGACCCCTCTTCACTGCGGGGAAATGGAGTTTATGATATATTTTGCGACCAAAACAGACGTGTGTGGGTGTGTTCTTTTGGTGGTGGCGTATCCTTTTTTGACCAGGCATCGCCTCTTGTACACCAAATTACACACCAGGTGAATAACCGGTATTCGTTAAGTAACAATCACGTAAACAAAGTTTTAGAAGATAGTAGAGGGAATGTTTGGTTTGCAACCAATAATGGAATCAGTTGTTGGGAAGTAACATCGAATAAGTGGAGAACTTATTATCAGGATAAACAGGAACAAGCGCAGGTATTTTTGGCACTGTGCGAAGACAATCAAGGAAGAATCTGGGCAGGGGCCTATTCGTCTGGGGTATATGTCATTGATGGAAGTACAGGTAAGGAGTTGGCGCATTATTCAAGAGAAGAAAAAGGATCACTCATTGGCAACTATGTATTCGATATTTTCAAGGATAGTTTCGGAGACCTTTGGATTGGTAGTGTGTCAAGCAGGGTGGTCCGTTACCATACCAAGGAAGATAAGTTCCAGCAATATCCATTTTTTCCTGTATATACCTTTACCGAATTATCGTCTAGTCAATTACTATTGGCCTGTACTTATGGGTTGGTCTTGCTAGACAAGGAGACCGCTGAGTCAAAACAACTGCTGGAAGGTTATTTAATACATGATATGTTGGTAGTAGACAAGAATATATGGATTTGTACTTGTGGAAATGGCTTGATTCGTTTTGATTTGGAAAACCAAACAAAAGAAATATTCACAACGGAATCAGGCTTGCCCTCCAATTACCTCAATGGTATTATGTGTGCCGATGGTTATTTATGGTTAGGTACAGAGAACGGATTGTGCCGGTTCGATCCCAAGGATAAAACTGTACAAACGTATCCTTCCATACTCCCGTTGTCTCGTGTTTCTTTTAACCTTAATGCGCATTGTAAACTCAGCAATGGACAATTGATGTGGGGGACGAGTGGCGGAGCAGTGTCATTTATTCCATCGACCATCCAACAAATACAAGCACGGGGGAAAATTTTCTTTCAAGATCTTTTCATATCAGGACGCTCCATACGTGATAGTTCAGATGTGAGTTTGCATACACCGTTGGATAGTCTACAAAAACTTACATTAAAGTATCATCAGAATACATTGACATTGGAAGTTCTCCCTATTGGGACAGTGGCAGGTTCTAAATTTTCGTGGAAAATGGAGGGACTTGATGCGAATTGGAGTCAACCTTCCAGCCATCGTATCCTGACTTACACCAATATACCGGGTGGGGATTTTTTATTGACAATTAGGTTATATGATAGCTCACTATCGCAAATAATCGCTGAACGTCAGATTGTTATATGTGTCGTTCCCCCATTTTGGGACACATGGTGGTTTCGCTTGTTAATATTAATGGTAATAGTAGGTGTCGTTTATTTTGTATTGAGGGATTATGTCAATCGTCTTCGACAACGACATACTGAAGAAAAAGTCCGCTTCTTTACTAATACAGCTCATGATGTTCGTACTTCACTTACATTAATTAAAGCGCCTATCGAGGAATTACGCAAAGAAAAAAACCTGACAGATGTGGGACGTCATTACTTGCATCTGGCGACAGAACAAGTACAGCGCTTATCCAAGGTGGCCACCCAACTCCTCGATTTTCAGAAAGTAGATATCGGTAAGGAGCAGATTTCGCTCAACATGATAGATATCGTTAAATTGGTTGCCCACCGAAAGCTCATGTTCGAATCGTTTGCCAAAAGTAAGAATATCGAATTAATTTTCACTTCAACCCAATCTTCTTACGTAACGGCTGTCGACGAATCCATGATGGGAAAAGTGGTAGACAATCTTATTTCCAATGCTGTGAAGTATTCGTACCCAGATAGTCAGGTATATATTAGTTTAGATGGTAGCAAAAAAGAATGGGCGCTTGAAGTGAAAGACGAAGGAATCGGCATTACCCGAAAGGCTCAACGCCGGCTTTTCCGGGAATTCTATCGTAGTGAAAATGCCATCAATTTCAAGATCGTTGGTTCTGGAATCGGCCTTTTGTTGGCTAAAAATTATGTCACCATGCACAGAGGAAATATCAGTTGTATCAGTCAGGAGAATGAAGGATCAACTTTCCGTGTGGTAATTCCATTCAAGGAAGTGACAGCGCTAAAAAACGTGAACATCGATCTTAGCGAGGAACCAACGCCATTCTCTTCCAACAGTGTGGAACAAAAATCACTGCTGCCTCAAGAGGATATACAACCAAAAGATATGCGTATCCTGATTGTTGAGGATAATGACGATCTGAAAAATTTTATGCAACATTCACTTAGTGAAAATTTTGAAGTATTCACAGCTGAAGATGGAGTCGTGGCTTGGGATTTGATACGGAAGCAAATGCCGGATCTGGTGATTTCAGATGTAATGATGCCCAATATGGATGGCTTCGAACTTTGTTCTTTGATGAAATCGACCTACGAAACCTCGCATATACCGGTCATTTTGCTTACGGCTCTTTCGGAGAAAGCGGAACAGTTGCATGGCCTGGGATTGGGCGCTGACGATTATCTGACCAAGCCGTTCGACATGAGGCTCCTTTCACAACGGATAACGTCGATTATCCGTAACCGCGAAACTGTCAGAGAGAAAGCATTGGGGTTAATGAAAGGCAATAGAGGCGATCCTGTATTAGCCAATGAATTGAACGATGAGTTTGTGAAAAAGGCTATGGAAGTGGTACGCGACAATATGGCTAATCCAAATTTCGGCAAAGAAGAATTTGCTGCAGCCATGAATGCCAGTTCATCACTTCTTTATAAAAAGATGAAGGCCCTTACCGACCAATCGCCTATGGATTTTATTAAAACCATTCGCTTGGATCATGCGTTAGAGTTATTACAGACACGTAGATATACAGTAACTGAAGTGAGTGAACTTTGTGGATTCTCTGGCCTTGGATATTTCAGTACGGTATTCAGCAAACATTATGGGAAACCACCCTCCGAATACGATAGATTGTAAAAAGTAATTACTTCTTGAAAAAATCAATCGAGAGATTGAACATCATTGCTCGTGGAATATTTTTTTGATGCTATGTAGCCACAGTAAATACTCTTTGATGTACTCATTACTCTGATTGTAAATAGATTTTATGAGTAGCTTTTTAGCAATAAAAACCACATTTTATCTAAAATTAAAAGTTAAATATCTAAAATCGAAAATTTGAATTAAAGAAATATACTACGTTTGTTCTTGTTAAAGACAAACGAATGTTTATGATAATATTGTAGGGATGTATGAAGAAGATACTGGTTTTTGTCTGGATATTTTTTGTGACAATTTCGATACGAGCCCAACAACTGCCCGAAGGAATGAGACGGATGAATCCTCAGGATTTTCCGACAGCAAAATCTTCGTCGGCGAATGTGATAAGCCTGGATCTGAAGGAATATGTCATTAATACGAATACCATAGATCCCGGAGTTGAAGTTCTTAAAAACATCGTTTATGTGGATCGTAATGGTGTGGAATTACATCTCAATATTCTTTATCCGAAAGGAGCTGTTTCTCCACTTCCTTGTATCGTGTACGTTCCGGGTTCAGCTTGGATGAAACAAAATCTTGAAATGGGTATTCCCAATTTGACGCGACTTGCTGCGAGGGGATATGTAGTCGTGAGTGTCGAATACCGTCCGTCGAACATAGGTAAGTTTCCTTCTCAAGTGCAGGATGCTAAAACGGCGATACGTTTTATACGTAAAAATGCAGGACAATACTTTGTTAACGCGAATAACATTTTTATCTGGGGAGACTCTTCAGGAGGACATACCGCTCTGTTTGTCGGATTTACCCAAGGAAATAAAGAGCTTGATACCGATGTTTACGGTGGATATTCAGATAAGGTAAATGCTGTAGTCGATTTTTTTGGACCATCTGAATTAGCTAAGATGGCAGATTATCCGAGTATGATGAATCATAGCCTTGCTACTTCGCCCGAGGGACTTCTTATTGGTGGGAGCGTTCCCGATAATCCTGAATTGGCACGCAAAGCAAGTCCTGTCTATTATGTGACAGGACATGCGGTTCCCGTATTTATTGCGCACGGAGACAGGGATATGTTAGTGCCATTGAACCAAAGCGACCTCGTTGCACAAGCGCTTGATAAGGCTGGTATCGAGTATGAATATTATTGTCTGCTTGGAGCAGGACATGGTTCCCCAGAGTTTTGGACGAAGGAGATGTTAGACAGGGTAATCGTATTTCTCCAAAAATATATGGTAAAATAAGTAAAGAAGCCACTTCAACAACGATATCCTATTGGCAATGATGATTAAGATAGCAATTTTTCGTGTTTCTTTGCTTATAGTGTCTTTACCCTTATTCCAAAAGCTTAGTATCATCGCGTCAATCACAATGATTTATTTTTAAACATCAATAACCTCATAAAAGTTAAACCAATGAAAAAAATTGCTGTATTAACATGTTTATTGCTTGGTATGGGATGCTGTGCTGTAGCTCAACCAGCTGTTCAGGCTCAGAAGATTACCATCGAAAAAATTCCTACAACAGGCATTTATTTTGCCAAAAAAGTGCCAAACGGAAAAGTGACAAACAATAACAAAACATAGAAAAAA